>NZ_JBANRK010000001.1:0-318017 GCF_037860795.1 Sphingobium mellinum
AGGTGTCGCAACCCTCTGGAATCATACCGGAGCTCGATCGTCCACCGTCATTACGCCGCCGTTTCGAGACAGCCTCTAAAGGCGGAAACGATCTGGCGGAAGAGCTGGCCAACCCGGCGACAAGCAGGGGCTGCCATCGTCCAGTACGTCAACGGCTTCTACAACACCCGCCGCAGACGTTCATATCTGGGCGGAATCAGCCCGCTCGCGTTCGACGCCAAAGTGGCATAATGAAATAGGTGACCGGCACAAAATCATTACAAGTCCACACCCGAAGAGAGGCGCCCGCATATCCATTATGAATGCCAGCATGTGGGCGTAGTCGGAGCCAAGGCTGAAATTCGCCGGAGGTGTAATCACACAATATCCGGGGCGCTTTTCGAAATCACGATGCGTGTCCGGCAACGCACTACGCATCGCCTGGAATTCAACGAGGGCCAACTCGCGCCTCTTCCCCACTGCTTCGGGCCATCGCATGCAGCGCTTCGAAGCCTCACGCCGGCACGGCGCAGGAGATGTGGATATAGCGTTCGGTAAGATGCTGCACGCTGAACCACCTCGTGATTGCTATGCGATTGCTGAACAAAAAAAGCCGGACCCTAAAGTCCGGCTTTCAGCCGTAAGCCATTGAAATAATGGCGCGCCCGGAACGATTCGAACGTCCGACCCTCAGATTCGTAGTCTGATGCTCTATCCAGCTGAGCTACGGGCGCGTTGTGGAGCGGCAGATAGAGGGGGGTGAGTGATTGGGCAAGCCCTTTTTTTTCCTTTTTTGGTCACGCGCCTCCCCCGCCGCTCCCAGGCAACCTTGCCGTCCTCCTTTCGTTTTGCCGGGACGGAAAGGATGCACCGATGGCTTTGACTCCGAATGAATTTCTCCTGCTTCTGATCGCCCTGGGCGGGGGCTTCCTGATCGGTCTCATGATCAGCGGCCGGGGCAAGTACGAACGGCTGTGGCGTGAGGAACAGATCGCCCACCGCCAGGCCGTCAGGGAGCGCGACGCGCGCATGCCCGCCGCCGCCCTCCCTTCGCGGGAGGCGGACGTCGCTGGCGCGCGCAACGACCTCACCCGGATCAGTACGATTTCGGAACGGGACGAAGCTGCGCTGAACGAGGCTGGCTATGCCCGCTACGGCCAGATCGCAGCCCTGAACGAGGAGCAACAGGGCGCGCTCGAACGGCGGCTGGGACGACAGCCCGGAACCATCGCGCGCGAGGAATGGCCGCTGCAGGCACGGCTGCTCGACAGCGGAAAGGTCCGCGAGCATGAGCGTCGCTATCGGGGCGGCTGACCGATAGCACCGAAAAAGGGCGGAGTTGGCCCCGCCCTTCCCTGTCCTACTTTTTCGCGAGCGCTGCCTGGGCGGCGGCGAGACGGGCGATCGGCACGCGATAGGGCGAAGCCGACACATAATCGAGCCCGATCACCTCGCAGAAGGCGATGGAGGCCGGATCGCCGCCATGCTCGCCGCAGATGCCGAGCTTGATGCCGGGCCGGGTAGCGCGGCCGCGCTCAGCCGCCATCTCGATCAACTGGCCCACGCCTTCCACGTCGATGCTCACGAACGGATCGCGGGCGAAGATGCCCTTGTCGACATATTGCGTCAGGAAGCGGCCGGCATCATCGCGGCTGATGCCGATCGTCGTCTGGGTCAGGTCATTGGTGCCGAAGGAGAAGAATTCGCCGACTTCCGCGATCTCGCCCGCCTTGAGCGCGGCGCGCGGCAGTTCGATCATCGTGCCGACCAGATATTCGACGCTGGCGCCCTGTTCGGCGAACACCTCGCTGGCGACCGTGTCAACGATCGCCTTCATCAACTCCAGTTCCTTCCTCGTCGCGACGAGCGGGATCATGATTTCCGGAATGGGCGCATCTCCCGAACGCTGCTTGACGATCAGCGCCGCCTCGAAAATCGCGCGGGCCTGCATCTCGTAGATTTCGGGATAGGTGACGCCAAGGCGGCAACCGCGATGACCGAGCATGGGGTTGAATTCGTGCAGTTCGGCGGCGCGGCGCTTGAGCGCGTCGACGCCCACGCCCGCGGCCTTGGCCACCTCCTCGAACTCCGCCTCGCCATGGGGCAGGAATTCGTGCAGCGGCGGGTCGAGCAGGCGGATGGTGACAGGCAGGCCAGCCATCACCATGAATATCTGCGCGAAATCGTCGCGTTGTTCAGGCAGAAGCTTCTCAAGCGCGGCGCGCCGGCCCTTCTCGCTGTCGGCCAGGATCATCTCGCGCACGGCGGTGATGCGCGCGGCGTCGAAGAACATATGCTCGGTGCGGCACAGGCCGACGCCTTCCGCGCCGAAATCGCGGGCGGTCTGGCAGTCCAGCGGAGTTTCCGCATTGGCGCGAACCTTGAGGCGGCGAACCTTGTCGGCCCAGGCCATCAGCACGCCGAAGTCGCCGGCCAGTTCGGGCTGCACGGTCGGCACTTCGCCGGCCATCACCTCGCCCGTCGAACCGTCGATGGTCAGGATGTCGCCTTCCTTGAGCGTCCGGCCATCGATACGCAGCGTCCTTGCGGCATTGTCGATCGACAGGCTGCCCGCGCCCGACACGCAGGGACGACCCATGCCGCGCGCCACCACGGCGGCGTGGCTGGTCATGCCGCCCCGCGCGGTCAGGATGCCCTTGGCCGCATGCATGCCATGAATATCCTCGGGGCTGGTCTCGACACGAACGAGGATCACCGAATCACCCAGCTCGTTGCGACGCTCGGCGGTGTCCGCGTCGAACACGATCGCACCCGAAGCCGCGCCCGGCGAGGCGGGCAGGCCCTTGGTCAACACATCGCGGGGCGCCTTGGGGTCGAGCGTCGGATGGAGCAGCTGGTCGAGCGCGGCCGGATCGACGCGGGCGACCGCCTCTTGCTCACTGATCAGGCCCTCGGTAGCCATGTCGACCGCGATCTTGAGCGCGGCCTTGGCGGTGCGCTTGCCCGATCGCGTCTGGAGCATCCAGAGCTTGCCTTGCTGCACCGTGAACTCGATGTCCTGCATATCGCGATAATGAGTTTCCAGGATCTGGAACACCCGCGCCAGCTCGGCATAGGTCTCCGGCATCGCTTCTTCCATCGACAGCGGCTTGGCCCCCGCCCGCTCGCGCGCGGCCTTGGTCAGATATTGCGGCGTGCGGATGCCGGCGACGACATCTTCGCCCTGCGCGTTGATCAGATATTCGCCATAATAGGCATTTTCGCCGGTCGCCGGATCGCGCGTGAAGGCAACGCCCGTCGCCGAAGTATCGCCCATATTGCCAAACACCATCGCCTGCACGTTGACGGCGGTGCCCCAGTCATGCGGGATCGAGTTCAGGCGACGATAAACCTTCGCGCGATCGGCTTGCCAGGATCCGAACACGGCACTGATCGCGCCCCACAACTGGTCGTTCACATCCTGCGGGAATGGCTTATTCCAAAGCTTTGAGACAAGAGCCTTATATTCGCTGACGAGTGCCTTCCAATCGTCGGCGGTCATCTCGGTATCGAGCGTGTAGCCCTGATCTTCCTTCGCGATTTCCAGTGCTTCCTCGAACGCGCCATGGTCGAGTTCCAGCACCACATCCGAATACATCTGGATAAAGCGGCGATAGCTGTCCCAGGCAAAACGCTCGTCACCGCTGGCGGTGGCCAAGCCAAGCACCGTCTCGTCATTAAGGCCAAGGTTCAGCACCGTGTCCATCATGCCCGGCATCGAAATCCGCGCGCCGGACCTAACGGACACCAGCAGCGGGTCGGACGCATCGCCGAACTTCTTGCCCGTGACGCCCTCAATGTGGGCGATGCCGCTTGCAACTTCCGCCCTGAGGCTATCGGGGAACAGGCCCCCGTCCTGATAATAGCGGGTACACATCTCGGTCGTGATGGTGAAGCCCGGTGGCACCGGCAGGCCGATCGCGGCCATTCCGTCCAGATTGGCCCCCTTGCCGCCAAGAAGATTCTTGTCCCCCTTGCCGCCGTCATCCACGCCGCCGCCAAAACGATAGACATAACGAGTAGCCGTGGTGCTCATCCTGGTCTCTTCCATCGTCAACATATTTACGGCTCCTATAATGCAGCCGCTCATTGTGCGTTGCAACAATCTTCAAACAACCAGCAGGCGACGGACGCACCTGCTTTCGCGATATCTTCCCGCGCTCAGCCGCCTATCTTCGAAAAATCCGCCACGGCATGCACCGCAGCCCGCACCCGCGCAAGCAGCGCCAATCGGGCTGCTCGCTTGACCGGATCGGCATCGTTGACCGTGACCTTGTCGAAGAAAGCGTCAATCGGCGCCCGCAGGCTTGCCAGCGCGGCCATCGCGCCTTCGAAATCCTCCGCCGCGACTGCCGCCGCGGCGCGCGGTTCGGCGGTATCGAGCGCGCCGATCAGTTCGGCCTCCGCCGGTTCGGGCGCGTAGGTCAGTTCCACCGTCTCGGCAGTCTCAACCCCTTCCTTCTTCAGGATGTTGGCCGCGCGCTTGTAACCGGCAAGCAGGTTGACGCCGTCGTCGGTGGCGATGAAGGACTGAAGCGCCGTCACGCGCGCGAGCAGGCGGACAAGGTCATCCTCGCCCCCGAGCGCGAACACTGCGTCGATCAGGTCGTGGCGGACGCCCGCTTCCTTCTGCTGGACCTTGAGGCGGTCGGCGAAGAAGTCGATCGCATCATTGGCCGGAAACAGGCCGGTGGCCTGCAGTGCTTCCGCCGACGCAACGGCCGTGACCTCAGCAAGGGGCAGCCTAACATCATTCTGAAGAACAGTTGCGATGACCCCGAGGGCCGCTCGGCGCAATGCGAACGGATCTTTCGAACCGCTGGGTTTCATGTCGTGTTGGAAGAATTTTGCAATCGTATCCAGCTTATCCGCCAGCGACACCGCCATCGTCACGGCGGCAGTCGGCACCTCATCCCCCTGCCCGACCGGCTTGTAATGATCGCGGATGGCGTCGGCGACAGTATCGGGCAGACCTTCGGCGTGGGCATAATAGCCGCCCATGACCCCCTGAAGTTCTGGGAACTCTCCCACCATCTCCGTAACAAGGTCGGCCTTGGCTAGCCGCGCCGCCTGTTCGGCCTGGTCGGCGTCCGCGCCCTTCACGATGCCTTCTTCCACCAGCCAGCGAGCAAGCTTGGCAACGCGCTCGACCTTGTCGGCCACCGTGCCCAGCTTCTCGTGGAAGGTGATCCGCTCCAGCTTCTTCGCGTGGTCCTCAAGCGTCGCCTTGCGATCCTGCTCCCAGAAGAAGCGCGCGTCCGACAGGCGCGCGGCGAGGACCTTCCGGTTACCCGCGATGATCGCCGCGCCGCCATGCTTCGCCTCGATATTGGCGGTGCAGATGAAGGCCGGGGCAAGCTTCCCCGATGCGTCGCGCAGAACAAAATATTTCTGGTTGATACGTAGAGTTAGCTGGATAACCTCAGATGGCACTTCAAGAAAGGCCGGGTCGAAATCACCGAGCAGCGGCACTGGCCATTCGGTCAGGCCCGCATTCTCCGCGATGAGGCCCTTGTCCTCGATCACCGTATAGCCGTGCGCGGCAGCAGCTTCATTCGCCTTCGCTTCGATAATCGCCTGGCGTTCCTGGTGGCTGACGATCACATGACAGGCGCGCAGCTTTTCGACATAGTCGTGCGCGCCGCCGATGGTGATCTCGCCGGGATGATGGAAGCGATGGCCGAGCGTGGCGTAGCCGCTGCGGATGCCTTCAATCTCGATATCGACCAGGTCTTCGCCGAGGATCGCGACGATGCCTTGCAGCGGGCGCACCCAGCGCAGGCTCTCGGTCGTCTGGGAAGCGGCGCCCCAACGCATGGATTTGGGCCACGGGAAGGCGCGCACGACGGCGGGAACCGCATCGGCGAGGACTTCTGCGGTGGCGCGCCCGGGCTTGTTGACGGTGGCGAACCAGACTCCGTCGCGGTCTTCGATCTGGTCCTGGGTCAGGCCGGTCTTGCGGAGAAAGCCTTCGAGCGCTTGCGCGGGCGCCGATGTGCGCGGGCCCTTGAACTCCTCGCTGACGGCGGCGGTTTCCGGCGGCAGATTGCGGGCGACCAGGGCCAGCCGGCGCGGCGTGACGAAGCTGTCGATGCTTTGCGGGTTCAGGCCTGCCTTTGCCAGTTCTTCCGTGAAGAGGCGGGCAAGGTCTTCCGATGCCTTGAGCTGCATACGCGCCGGGATTTCCTCGCAGCGCAGTTCGAGCAGGAAATCGGTCATCACGCGGCCCACCCGTTCACTTCCATCCACTTTTCGCAGGCACCCTTGGCGAGGTCACGCACGCGGCTGATATAGCTGGCGCGTTCCTGCACCGAAATGACGCCGCGCGCCTGCAGCAGGTTGAACACGTGGCTCGCCTTGATCGCCTGATCATAGGCGGCAAGCGGAACGCCAGCCTCCAGCGACGCCTTGCACTCGGCCTCGGCGTCCTTGAACCAGCGGAACAGCTTTTCGGTGTCGGCGATCTCGAAATTCCATTTCGACATCTGCTGCTCATTGGCGAGGAACACGTCGCCATAGGTGACGCCCGCATCGTTGAACTTCAGGTCATAGACGCTGTCGACGCCCTGAATATACATGGCGAGGCGTTCAAGCCCGTAGGTCAACTCGCCCGCGACCGGCTTGCAGTCAAAGCCGCCCATCTGCTGGAAATAGGTGAACTGCGTGACTTCCATCCCGTCGCACCACACTTCCCAGCCAAGACCCCACGCGCCCAGCGTCGGGCTTTCCCAGTCGTCCTCCACAAAACGGATGTCGTGGACCAGCGGATCGATGCCGATCTCCGCCAGCGACCCGAGATACAGCTCCTGCAGGTTTGCCGGGCTCGGCTTCATGATGACCTGATACTGGTAATAATGCTGGAGCCGGTTGGGATTCTCGCCATAGCGGCCATCCGTGGGCCGGCGGCTGGGCTGCACATAGGCGGCGTTCCAGGCGTCAGGGCCAAGGCTGCGCAGGGTGGTGGCGGGGTGAAACGTGCCCGCGCCGACTTCCATGTCATACGGTTGCAGGATGACGCAGCCCTGTTTTCCCCAATAGGCGTGCAGGGTCAGGATCAGGTCCTGAAAGGAAAGCACTGTGCCTGTGGCCACGGAAGGTCCCTTGGATGTGACGGTTTCTTTGCGGCGCGCCTTGGCGCAGCCGGGCGAAAGGGTCAAGGAAAAGAGGTCGGGCGCAGGGGTGAAACTCCCCTTGCCCTGTCGTCTCGCGCACCGCATGGATAGCACTTGAGCGAAGAAGTGGATCGACATCCGACATGAAATGGCCCCTATCCCGCCTGCTCGCTGCCGGCTTGTTGCTGCTGGCCGGTTGCGCGCAGGATCGTCCCGCCCAGGCGCGCGACCCTTCCGCCCGCGCCAGCTTTGTGACCCCAGCCCTGTGGCGCGTGCAGGATGATGACACGACCATCTATCTCTTTGGCACCGTCCATGTGCTCAAGCCCGGCACCATCTGGTTCAAGGATGGCGTGAAGCGCGCCTTCGACAGTTCGGACGAGCTGGTGCTGGAAATTGTCGAGCCTGACGATCCACAGGCGATGTCCGCCTCTCTGGCCGGCGCCGCGCTGGCGCAGGACGGGATAAAGCTGTCGGATCGTCTAGTCCCCGCAAAGCGGGCGCCCTATCAGGATGCGATGGCGGCCAACGGCCTGCCCTGGCAGATGTTCGAGCCATTCAATCCCTGGATGGCTGGCATGGCGCTATCCGTGCAGCCGCTGGAAAAGCTGGGGTACAAGGCTGACCTCGGCGCGGAAAAGACGCTTGCAGCGGCCGCGAAAGCCGCCGGCAAGCGGGTCGATGCGCTAGAGACGGTGCAGCAGCAGATCGGCTATTTCGCGGGCCTGCCGATGGCGCAGCAGGTGAGCTTCCTCAACGCGACCGTTGAGGGGCTGCCCGACATGGAAAAGGAATTCGCCCAGCTGATCGTCAACTGGCAGCAAGGCAATCCTGACAAGCTGGCGGCGGAAATGAATGAGTCCCTTGAAGCCACGCCGGAACTGGCTCAGGTGCTGCTGATCCAGCGCAACGCCAATTGGGCAAAGTGGATCAAGCAGCGGCTGGCCAGCCCCGGCACGGTCTTTATCGCCGTTGGCGCCGGCCACCTCGCCGGCAAAGGCAGTGTGCAGGATCAGCTGAAGACGCTGGGAGTGGCTTCCACGCGCGTCACCGAATGAAAGCGCTCGGCCGCCTCCTGCGACGGCTGGGCCTGTGCGCGCTGCTCCTGACGGCGTCCTGCGGCAAGGCTCCGCCTGCGCCGCCGCCGGGCGGAGGACCAGCCCTCTGGCGGGTTCAGCGGCAGGGCCTTGACGGGTGGCTGTTCGGCACCATCCATGTGCTCCCCGGCCATGTGGCATGGCGCACAGAGAAGATCCGTCAGGCGATCGGCCAAGCCGACCGCCTGGTGCTGGAATCCTCTGAGATCCAGGATCAGGCACGCACCATGGCGCTGTTCGAGAAGATGGGACGCACCCCCGGCCTCCCGCCGATCGAGGCGCGCCTGCCCTCTGCCGAACGTCCCGCCCTGCAACAGATCGCCGACGCGCCTCGCGTCCGGGTACTCTCCGCCTATGAAGACTGGGCCGCCGCCATGCTGCTGTCGGCCGCCGCCCAGCAATCGCTGCACCTCAGTCCGGCCGATGGCGTCGAGCCGGCGCTCATCGAAAGTTTCGCCCAAGCCGGCAAGCCGGTCGGCGGACTTGAAACGGTCGCGCGCCAGTTCAGCGCCTTTGACACGCTCCCGCCAGCCGCCCAGCAGCGGCTTCTGGTTCAGACTGTCAAGGAAGCAAAGCAGCTGCCCGTGCTGTACGATCGGATTCTCATGGCGTGGCTGAGGGGCGATCTTGCCGCCATCGCCCGCGAAGATCAGGCGGGAGGGGCGCCCGATCCGCGGGTCGAACAAGCCGTGCTCGTCGCTCGCAATCGCGATTGGGCAAAGGCGATGGACGGATTGCGCGGCCACCCCTTCATCGCTGTCGGCGCCGCCCACCTCACCGGCCACGACAACCTCATCGAACTGCTAGGCGCCAACGGCTACAGGGTCACGCGGGTGCAATAGTCCGCGCCAACCCTTGCCTTCTCCCATATTTCTGCTACAGGGCCGCGTTCCCGTGATGGTCATCCCTGGAGGCGTTGCGGGAAAATGAAACAATCTGCTTTTGGAGACACGCAATGAGCGAGCAGCTTACGCTGTCGGCCGAGGCACGCGATCGGGCAGGCAAGGGAGCCTCCCGCGCCCTCCGCCGTGAGGGCCGCGTACCCGCCGTCATCTATGGAATGAACGAAGAACCCCTGTCGATCCATGTCGAGGAAAAGCTCCTCAACAAGCAGCTCGGCACCGGCCACTTCTTCAATTCGGTCATCATGGTCGAAGTCGGCGGCAAGAAAGTCCGCACGCTCGCCAAGGACGTGGCATTCCACCCCGTCTCCGATCGTCCGCTGCACGCCGACTTCCTGCGCGTTTCGGAACATGCCACCGTCCACGTCAACGTGCCGGTGCGTTTCGAAAATGAAGACGCATCGCCCGGTCTCAAGAAGGGCGGCGTGCTGAACATCGTCGCGCACGAGATCGAACTGATCGTCGACGCCGCGGAAATTCCGGACGATGTCGTCGTCGACCTGACCGGCCTGGAAGTCGGTGAATCGATCCACATCGGTGCGCTCAAGCTGCCCAAGGGCGCCAAGGCCGCCCAGGCGGACGCCGACTTCACCGTCGCGACGATCGTTGCGCCCTCGGCCCTGAAGAGCGCCGAAGGCGATAACGAGACCCCGGCGGAAGGCGCATAAGCCCAACGCCAGCCGTTCTTGCGGTTTGCTCACCCCCGTTCGGGCTGAGCTTGTCGAAGCCCTGCTCTTCCGATGGAAGGGAAGTGGAGCCCTTCGACAGGCTCAGGCGAACGGGGGTTTGCTTGTTTGGAGATAAGGGATGCAGATCTGGGCCGGCCTGGGCAATCCTGGCACCCAATATGCCATGCACCGGCACAATGTCGGCTTCATGGCGGTCGACGTCATCGCCGACATGCATCGCTTCTCTCCGCCCAGGAAGCAGTTCCAGGGATGGGTGCAGGAAGGCCGCATCGGCCCGGAAAAGATCATTCTGCTGAAACCTGCCACCTTCATGAACGAAAGCGGTCGTTCGCTCGGCGATGCGATGCGCTTTTACAAGCTGACGCCGCAGGACGTGACCGTCTTTCATGACGAACTGGACCTCGCACCCATGAAGGTGAAGGTGAAGCGCGGCGGCGGCAATGCCGGGCACAACGGCCTGCGGTCCACCGACGCGCATATCGGGCCGGATTTTCGCCGCGTGCGAATCGGCATCGGCCATCCCGGGCATAAGGAGCGGGTCCATGGCTATGTGCTCGGCAATTACCACAAGAGCGAGACCGATCCGCTTGCCGACATGCTGGGCGCCATCGGCGCGGAGGCGGAATGGCTCGCCAGGGGCGACGATGCCCGCTTCATGAATGAGGTAGCGCTGCGCCTGGCCGCCGACCGCTGATCCCACGCCTGACCGCCCCCCAGACGCGGCAAAGTGACCCAAGCACATTGCCCAATGTCGCAATCGCAGGCCATAAAGAGCGACTGACTTCCACTTTTCCAAGGGGATCCGGGTGATACAGACCGTCGCGACCAAGCCCTTCGACGACCAGAAGCCGGGGACATCCGGTCTTCGCAAGAAGGTGCGTGTGTTCCAGCAGCCGCATTATGCCGCGAACTTCGTGCAATCCGTGTTCGACGGCCTGCAAGGCTATGAGGGGCAGACGCTGGTGGTCGGCGGCGACGGCCGCTACTTCAATCGCGAGGTCATCCAGATCCTGCTGAAGATCGCCGCGGCCAATGGCTTCGGCCGTGTTCTAGTGGGACAGGGCGGCATCCTGTCCACCCCCGCCGCATCCCATCTCATCCGCTCAAGCGGCGCCTTCGGGGGACTGGTCCTGTCGGCCAGCCATAATCCGGGCGGGCCTGACGAGGATTTCGGCATCAAATATAATGTCGGCAATGGCGGCCCCGCGCCGGAAAAGGTGACGGACGCCATTCATGCTCGCACGCTCACGATCGACAGCTACCGCATCCTTGAAGCGGCAGACGTGGACATTGACGCGCCCGGCACCAGCCAGCTTGGAGGCATGACGGTTGAAGTGATCGACCCGGTCGCGAACTATGTAGACCTCATGGAACGCCTGTTCGATTTCCCCGCCATCGCCCGGATGATCGCGGATGGCTTCACCCTCTCCTTCGATTCGATGAGCGCCGTGACAGGTCCATATGCGATCGAGATTTTCGAGCGCCGCCTGGGCGCGCCCGGCGGCACCGTCCGCAACGGCACGCCGCTCCCCGACTTCGGCCATCATCATCCCGATCCCAATCTCGTTCATGCCAAAGAGCTATATGACCGCATGATGGCGCCGGACGCGCCCGATTTCGGGGCAGCATCGGACGGCGATGGCGACCGTAATCTCATCATTGGCCGGCATTGTTACGTCACCCCCTCGGATTCGCTCGCAGTCCTTGCCGCCAACGCGCATCTGGCGCCGGGCTATGCGCGGGGCCTGAAGGGCATCGCCCGCTCCATGCCGACGAGCGGCGCGGCCGATCGGGTGGCGGCCAGGCTCGGCATTCCCCTTTACGAAACGCCGACGGGCTGGAAATTCTTCGGCAATCTTCTCGACGCGGGCATGGCCACCATCTGCGGCGAGGAAAGCGCGGGCACCGGGTCGGACCATGTTCGCGAAAAGGACGGCATCTGGGCCGTGCTGCTTTGGCTCAACATCCTTGCGGTCCGCCGCCAGAGCGTGGTGCAGGTCATGGCCGATCATTGGTCGACCTATGGCCGTAACTATTATGCACGTCACGATTATGAGGCGATCGCCAAGGATAAGGCCGATGCCCTTATGGCAGCCCTGCGCGAAAAGCTGCCCGGCCTTCCCGGCACGCAGAACAGCGGGGGCACGATCGGCACAGCCGATGACTTCGCCTATACCGACCCGACCGACCAGTCGGTCAGCCGCAACCAGGGGGTTCGCATCCTGTACGAGGACGGATCGCGCATCATCTTCCGCCTGTCCGGCACCGGCACGGAAGGCGCGACGCTGCGCGTCTATATCGAACGCTATGTCGATACCGGCGGCGACCTCCAGCAGGAAAGCGGCAAGGCACTGGCGCCGCTGGTCGCGGCCGCGCAGGAGGTAGCGGACATCCATGGCTTCACGGGCATGGACCGCCCCAGCGTCATCACCTGACCGCTCAGCCAAAAAGCCTTACGCGCCAGACATAAGCCGGCAACCGGAGCGGCGTAAGCCGGGGGCGCGCCCAAACCATGCGGGGCGCGCTTCTGGAGATGATGATGATGCCTCGCCTGCCTGGCTTGTTGATCCCTTGCGCCTGCCTGCTCGCGCCCGCCCTGCCCGCCCGAGCCGGCACGACGCAGGATGAGCAGCTTTGGCTCAACCTGACGGCGATGGGTCGGATGAGCGGCGACCTCATCTATTTCGCCGAGATCCAGCCCCGCCTGGGCAATGGCATCAGTCAGGTGGACCAGACCATCCTGCGCGGTGCGATCGGGTGGAAACTCTCCCCCAAAGTCTCGGTCTATCAGGGCTATGCGCACATCACCGTAGGCGACGCCGATGAGGAACGCGGCTTCCAGCAAATCAGCTGGACCATAGGCAATCCCTGGGGCGGCGAACTCTCATCGCGCACCCGGCTCGAACAGCGTTGGCGATCGAACGGCGGCGACCTGGGATGGCGGCTGCGCGAGATGCTGCGCTATGAAAGGCCGCTGAAGGCGGACAGCCAGGCCATCAACGCTCTCGTCTCTCTCGAAGGCTTCGCCGCGCTCAACAGCACCAACTGGGGCGCAAGGGCCGGCTTCGACCAGCTCCGCAGCTTCGTCGGGGCAGAGATCGCGCTGATGGGCAAGTCGACGATGGAAATCGGCTATCTCAACCAGCTGGCGGACCAACGCGGCGGCAACAGCCGCGTCAACCATGTCGCCTCGCTCAGCCTCTTCTTCCGCCGCTGACCACGCTCTGGCCTTCGCTCACGGAACAGGCTATCGGCGCGCCAATTCCTATTGACGTGAAGGCAGAAGCATGGGTTTTCGTTGCGGTATCGTCGGGCTCCCCAATGTGGGCAAGTCCACCCTGTTCAACGCGCTGACGGAAACACAGGCGGCACAGGCGGCCAACTATCCCTTCTGCACGATTGAGCCCAATGAAGGCCGCGTCGCCGTCCCCGACGATCGGCTCCAGACCATTGCGAAGATCGGCGGATCGGCCAAGATCATCGAAACCCAACTGTCCTTCGTCGACATTGCGGGGCTCGTGCGCGGCGCGTCCAAGGGCGAGGGCCTGGGCAACCAGTTCCTCGCCAACATCCGCGAGGTGGACGCCATCGTCCACGTGCTGCGCTGCTTCGAGGATGACGACATCACCCATGTCGAAGGCAAGGTCGATCCCATCGCGGACGCCGAGACGGTCGAGACCGAACTGATGCTCGCCGACCTTGAAAGCCTGGAAAAGCGCGTTCCCGCCTTCGCCAAGAAGGCCGCGCAGGGCGACAAGGAGGCGAAGGCCGCCGCATCCGTGCTCGGCCAGGCGCTCGACCTGCTGCGCGACGGCAAGCCCGCGCGCCTCACCGCGCCCAAGGACGTGGAAGAAGATCGCATCTTCCGCCAGGCGCAACTGCTGACGGCCAAGCCCGTCCTCTATGTCTGCAATGTCGAGGAAGCCGCCGCTGCCGAAGGCAACGCCCACTCCGCCCGCGTGTTCGAAAAGGCTGCGGCAGAGGGCGCAAAGGCGGTCATCGTCTCCGCCGCGATCGAGGCGGAGCTCGTCACAATGCCGGTTGAGGAGCGCGCCGAATATCTCGAAGCGCTCGGTCTTCACGAAGCCGGCCTCGCCCGCATCATCCGCGCCGGCTACGAACTGCTCGGCCTCATCACCTTCTTCACCGTCGGGCCGAAGGAAGCCCGCGCCTGGACCGTGACCAGGGGATCGAAGGCCCCGCAGGCAGCCGGCGCGATCCATTCCGACTTCGAAAAGGGCTTCATCCGCGCGGAAACCATGGCCTATGCCGACTATGTCCAGTTCAATGGCGAAGCAGGCGCCAAGGAAGCCGGCAAGTGGCGTTCGGAAGGCAAGGATTATGTGACGCAGGATGGCGACATCATGCTGTTCCGCTTCAATGTCTGACCAATATCTTCCGACCCCGTTCGTGCGGAGCCTGTCGAAGCACCCCGCGTGACGGAAGCAAATGTCGCAACGCAAACTCGCCTTCCCTCCCAGCGTCGATGAATCGACCCGGCTGCTCATCCTTGGCAGCCTGCCCGGCGACGCATCGATCCGGCAGGGCGAATATTATGCCCATCGCGGCAACGCCTTCTGGACGCTGATGGGCGACGTCCTCGACGAAGACCTGCGCGCCAAGCCTTATGCGCTGCGCCTGAAGCGGCTGCGCGGGCGGGGCGTTGGCCTTTGGGACGTCATCGAAAGCGCCGACCGGCAGGGCAGCCTCGACAGCGCCATCCGTGGCGCCGAACTGCGGGATCTCGCCGCCTTCGTCGCGCGCCTCCCCAGGCTGGAAACGGTCGCCTTCAACGGCAAGACCGCCGCGCTGCACGGGCGGCGCCAGATCGGCGTGCACACCAACCTTGCGCTGCTCGACCTCCCCTCGTCCAGCGGCGCCTATGCCATGCTTTCGCGCGAGAAAAAGGCGCAGGCCTGGCGCGCGCTGCGGCAGTGGATCGACTGACCGCTGCGCAGCGGCTTGCATCCGCCTGACATATTGGGAAGCTATCTGGTCTTGGCTGGCCCAAGGAAAGGCTTCGTGATGTTCACCCGCCGACAGATTCTCTCCACTGCTCTTGCCGCTCCGGCGCTCGGCACAGCCGCGATCCTGCGCGCGCCGCCTATGCCGTGCAGCGTCGCCGGCTTCTCGGTCGCATGAAGGGTCTCGACAATGTCGTGGTCCTGACCGGTGACGACCATCAGAATTTCGCCGGCGTTCTCGACAATGGCGACCGCCCCGTCGCGGCGGAGTTCGTCTCCACCTCGATCTCATCGGGTGGCGATGGGTCTGATCTGCGTCGCGGCAGTGACGTGATGCTCCGAAACAATTCTCAGCTCCGTTTCATGAACGACCAGCGCGGCTATCTCCTGTGCGATGTCACGCCCGAAGCCTGGGCGACGCACTTCATGGTGATGGAACAGGTCTCCACACCCGGCGGCGCGATCGCCCGCCGGGCCACGGCGACGATGGCGCGGGGCGAGATCAATTTGACGTTAACGTAAACTGTGGCTACCTGTGGCGATCCATTGGCAAAGAGCGACCGTGCATGACCACGCCATATTATTTCGAGGATATGAAGATCGGCGACATCCTGCGCTTCGGCCCGCTTACGCTGGAGCGCGATTCGCTTATCGCATTCGCGCGCGAATATGATCCCCAGCCCTTCCACCTGTCCGATGAAGCCGCCGCCGCCACCCATTTCGGCAGCCTCGCGGCGAGCGGCTGGCAGGTCACCGCTCTGTTCATGAAGATGTTCCTTGCCGAACTGCGGAAGGTCCCCGGCGCGCAGGAAGCCAGCCTCGGGGCGATCGGCATTGACGAATTGCGCTGGCTAAGGCCGGTGCGAGCCGGCGACACGCTGGGCGGCACGTCGGAGGTCATCGAGAAAAAAGCGTCGCGTAGCCGACCCGAAATGGGCATCGTGAAGTCACGCGTGACGCTGCGCAATCAGTTGGACGAAATCGTCATGACGATGCTGCCGATCACGATGGTCCGCACGCGCCCCGCCTGATCCTGTCCTCCGTCACAAGCCCGCGCCCGGCGTCGGCGGCACGGGCCTGTTGGCGCGGGCATCGGCCGCCATGACACGGATGTCCCGCTGCGACGCGCCCGACAGCGCCACCAGATGCAGCCCTGGCGGCAGGTCGAACCACACGATCTTGGCGATGCCCGAACAGTCGGGACCGTGGCCATGATCCACCGCGCTGGCGATTGTGCTGCCGGTGAAGATGTCGACCCAGGCCGGACCCGACAGCGCGATGCCTACCCGCGCCGGGTCCTTGAGCGCCAGAGTGAACAGTCCGCCCTGCGCGCTCCGCTCGCGCTGCGGCGGTTTGACCGGATACTGGACCTGCGCCTGCGGACGCAGTGTTGCGACCACCGGCTTGCCCAGGATGAGGCGCGGCGCCGTGGCCGCTTCTCCACCCGCGGCCGCGCGCCCCTTTTGGCTCCAGCTTGTCCACGGCTCGGGCGGGGGCGGCGCTTGCCGACAGGCGTCGACAGCATTCGTGACCGCCCGGGCCGGAACCGGCACCAGGCTCATGGCCAGCAGGCAGGCGATCCAACGCATCCTCATTCTCCCCGGCATCACCCTGCTCAGATCGCCAGCTTGCCCGATCCGCGCCGCTGGCGAAAGCGGCCCTGCTCCTTTAGCTCACCGGCGTCACGCCCATCGGCTGCAACGCCGTCTTGCGGCCCTGCTGATCCACCCATATGCTCCAGAAGCCTGCCACATTCGCCCAATTGCCGCTCGCCTGCGCCAGCGCTGCCTTGGCACCGGCCAGATCCCCCGACCGTGCGAGCGCGATCCCGAGCCGGGCGTTCGCCTTGCCCTGGTCGATGCCCCCCTTGCTCAGCGCCAACCGGTAATATTCCACGGCCTGCGGGAACTGGCTCAGCGAAAAATAATCGTCCGCCACGGCGAGCGCCGCGGCTCCGTCCTTCGCTCCGGCCGCCTTCTTGCCCGCGGCCGGCAGGCCAGCGATCTGCTTGGCCGCCTTGGGCGTCACGCTCTTCATGAGCGCCGCCGTAGTGGCCTGAGTCTGGGTCAGCTTGCCCGCCGATCGCCCGGCTTCGATGATGGACTTCGCCTCGGCATAATTGCCGGCCTTCTCAGCCAAAAGCGCATAGGCCTGATAGTCGCGCTCACTCGCCATCGCGCCATTGGCCGCCTGAAGCCGATACAGGTCGAGCTGGACTTGGGCATCCATGCCGGGGGCCGTCAGGTAATTGGCAAGCGCCGACCGCCATTCACCCGCCGAATCATAATGGCTCAGCCGCTCGCGATAGAGCGTCCCCACCTCGGCCCAATCTCCCGACGCATAGGCAAGCGAGATCGCCCGATCATACCACGCAGCAGGCACAGGCTGACCCGATGCCCGCTGGCGCGCGATTGCTTCCTGCACATAGGGTCGCGCATCCCGCGCCTTGTTCTTGCGCAACGCTATATCGGCTCGCAACATGGTCGCGTCGATACCGTCATAGCCCAGCGTTTTGGCGTAATCGAGCTGCGCCAGCGCATCGTCATTATTGCCAACGACATAGGACAGGTAACCGGCGACATAACGCAAACGTGGTGCGTCCTTTTTGGGCACCGACGCGGTCTTGAACAGGTCAGTCAACGCCACGCGCTGGGCCTGAAAGTCGCGCTTCAGGACTGCCAGCTCGAACCGCAGCCCGGCGGCGGTATAGGCTTCGAAATCCGTGGCCGGCATCAGGCCGCTGATCTGCGCCTGAGCCGTCGCCACGTCGCCTGCCTTGATGGCGTTGTCCGCGGCCTGCGCGGCCTCCCGGAATGTGGGCGACATCTCAATCACTGGGCTGTTGGAAACCGGCTTCTTGGCCGACACGGGCGAAACCGCCACGATAGCCCCGGTCATCGCCAACAGTCCGAATGTCAGCGTCGAATATCGCAGCCTGGCCATGCCAGCCGTCCCCTTTTTTCCGATTGTCATGCCGACGCGCGATAGCGCCGACCCCTTGTTGCCGTCATGAAACGCCAGAAAGGCGCGCGGGTTACCCGTCCGCGCGCCTCTTTTTCGTCAGGCCTTCGTGGACAGATATGCCAGCCACAGGTCGGCGATCTTCTTGCGATTGCCGGCCTGTACTGACTGGAACGCGGCCTTGGCCGACGCGACGTCGCCAGCCAGCGCCTTTGCAATGCCCAGGCGGGTATTCACCTCATCAGCATCGACGCCACCCTTCTGCTTGGCCAGCTCGAACATCGACGACGCCTTCGCGTAATCGCCATAGCCAAGATAGGCATCCCCCGTCGCCGCCGCGATCTTGCCGTTGGCACCCTTCCGGGCGTCCGCCTCGGCCGATGGCAGCGAAGCCTTGTCGCCCGCGATCTTGGGCGTGGCCGACTGATAAAGTTCAGCGCCAGCCGAGCCGCTCAACACGCCCTTGGCGCGCCCTTGCTCGATTGCCGATTTGACTTCCCCATAGATTCCGGTCTTGGACGCCATCTCTCCATATTCCAGGAAGTCACCCGCGACGACCAGACCGCCCGAAACAGCCATCAGGCGCAGCACGTCCAGGTTTTCGCGGTTTGAGATGTTCGGATTGGCCTGCTGGAACAGCCGGATCAGCGTGCGCAGATTTTCGCCGCTGGGCTGTGCCTGATAGGCAGATGTCGCCCATTGCGTCATTTCGGGCAGGCGCGAAGCCACCGCGCGGCTGACGCCGATCTGATACCATGACGGCGGAACCTGTACCCCCGCCGCCTTGCTGGCATCGATCGCGGCCTTCAGCGCCGCAAGACCCTGCTGGTTCAGGCTACGCGCGGGTTCCGCCGAACCGTTGCCCGACCCCGCCTTGCCGAAATAAGCCTGAGCTAGGATGACGTTCAGGGCGTCGGGCTTGAACCCCGCCTGCAACCCGGCCTGCGCCCGACGTATGGCGAGGTCGTAATTCTTGGACTGATAGGCCTGTTCGGCGGCAGCCGCGTTGAACTGCCCCGCCTGGCTCGGGGGGGTCAACCCGCTGTCCAGCATTTGCGTCAAGGCTTCGCCCTGCAATGCGTTGTCGTTCGACGCAATGGACGCGTTGAGCTTGACCGCGCCGATCTGATATTTGTCGTCGTTCGACTTGGCCTTGCCATCCGCCTCAGCCAATGCCGCCTTGGCGGCGGCGAAGTCCTTCTTCTGCGTGGCCGCCTGCGCCGCCTGCAGCGCCTTGATCACTTCGGGAGAGACATTCAGTTTCGGGGCGCTCGCCTGCTTGTCTTTCGCCATCGCGGGAGCCGAAATGGCGCCGCCGGTCAGCGCCAGCGCCATCGCAAGCGCCACGGGGGTAACAAAACGCATGATCATCTTCTCCTCTGCGCGCCCGGGGGGACAGGCGACCTTGGTTGAGCGCCAATTAGGGGGTGGCGCGTGAATGATGTTTGAACAGCGTATATGCAGCAGTTTCGCGCCTGTCAGCCCCTTCTTGCAGCTTGATTTGTCGCGAGCGCGTGCGCGCGCGAGGGGTGACAGATTTGTTTCGCTCGGCTAGTGCATCAGCAACGAAACAGTTCCATCCAAAAAGAGAATCGCTTTGACCGACGAGACTGCCCTCGCCGACCCTTCGGACATCAGCCCCATCTCCATCGTGGAGGAGATGAAGGCGAGCTATCTCGACTATGCCATGTCGGTCATCGTCGCCCGCGCCCTCCCTGACGTGCGCGACGGCCTTAAGCCTGTGCATCGCCGCATTCTGTTTTCGGCTCATGAATCGGGATTCACCTACAACAAGCCCTATCGCAAGTCGGCGCGCATCGTCGGTGACGTGATCGGTAAATATCACCCGCATGGTGACAGCGCGATCTATGACGCATTGGCGCGGATGACGCAGGACTGGTCGATGCGCGTCCCGCTGATCGACGGGCAGGGGAATTTCGGTTCCATGGACCCCGATCCGCCTGCAGCGATGCGCTATACCGAAGCGCGCCTCGCCAAAGTGGCCAATGCCCTGCTCGATGATCTCGACAAGGACACTGTCGACTTCCAGCCCAACTATGACGCCTCGGAAAGCGAGCCGCAGGTTCTGCCCGCGCGCTTTCCGAACCTGCTGGTCAATGGCGCTGGCGGCATTGCGGTCGGCATGGCGACCAACATCCCGCCGCACAACCTTGGCGAAGTGATCCGCGCCTGCCTCGCCTATATCGACAATCCGGCGATCAGCGTGGACGACATCATCCAGATCGTCCCCGGGCCCGATTTCCCGACGGCGCCGCTCATTCTCGGCCAGTCGGGCGCGCGGAGCGCCTATCACACCGGGCGCGGCTCGATCATGATGCGCTCGCGTTACAAGATCGAGGAAGGGCGCGGCGACCGCCAGTCGATCGTGCTGACCGCCATCCCCTATCAGGTCGGCAAGAACGGCCTTGTCGAAAAGATCGCCGAAGCGGCCAAGGACAAGCGGATCGAAGGGATCAGCGACATCCGCGACGAATCGAACCGCGAAGGCGTGCGGATCGTCATGGATCTCAAGCGCGACGCCACGCCCGAAGTCGTCCTCAACCAGCTCTGGCGCAACACGCCCGCCCAGTCGAGTTTCCCGGCCAACATGCTCGCCATTCGCGGCGGGCGGCCCGAACTGCTCAATATCCGCGACATTATCGAGGCCTTCGTCAAGTTCCGCGAAGAGGTCATTACCCGCCGCACCAAATATGAACTCAACAAGGCCCGCGACCGCGCGCATATCTTGCTGGGCCTCGTCATCGCGGTCACGAACCTCGACGAAGTCGTGCGCATCATCCGTGGCTCCGCCAGCCCGGCGGAAGCGCGCGAAACGCTGCTCGCCCGCGACTGGCCCGTCGCGGAGATCGCGCCTTATCTGCGCCTCGTGGAAGCAATCGAAACTGAGGCCAGCGGCCACAGCTATCGGCTCAGCGACACCCAGGTTCGCGCCATCCTCGACCTGCGCCTGCACCGTCTGACCGCGCTGGGCCGCGACGAGATCGGGAATGAGCTTGCCGAACTCGCCACCGCCATCGCCGAATATCTCGCCATCCTCGGCGACCGTCAGAAGCTCTACGCGGTCATGCGCGAGGAGTTCGAGGCGATCGAACGCGACTTTGCCACCCCCCGCCTCTCGGAAATCACCGCCGCCGCCGACGGCATCGACGATGAAGACCTGATCGAGCGCGAGGAGATGGTCGTCACCGTCACGGTGCAGGGCTATATCAAGCGCACCCCGCTAGAGAGCTTCCGCGCCCAGGCGCGCGGCGGCAAGGGCCGCTCCGGCATGGCGACCAAAGATGAGGACGCGATCACCGAATTGTTCGTGACGTCCACGCACACGCCGGTCCTGTTCTTCTCGACCGCGGGCAAGGTCTATCGCATGAAGGTCTGGCGCTTGCCCGAAGGCGGCCCGGCGACGCGCGGCCGCCCGATGGTCAACCTGCTCCCGCTCGGACCCGGCGAAACGATCCAGACCGTGCTGCCGCTGCCCGAGGATGAGGAGAGCTGGAAGGACCTGCACGTCATGTTCGCGACCGCGAACGGCACCGTGCGGCGCAACAGCATGGACGCCTTCGCCAATGTGCCCAGCAACGGCAAGATCGCGATGCGCTTCGACGACGACAGCGAAGACCGTTTGATCGGCGTGGCGCTGCTGACCGAGGAGGATGACGTCCTCCTCGCCACCCGGCAGGGCAAGGCGATCCGCTTTCAGGCGACCGACGTGCGCGAATTCCAGAGCCGCACGTCAACCGGCGTGCGCGGCATGACGCTCAAGAAGGATGACGAGGTCATCTCCCTCTCCATCCTCACCCGCTCCGGCGCCAATCAGGAGGAGCGCGACGACTATCTCCGTTTCGCCCCGTGGAAGCCGGAAAAGGAAGGCGCGCCGCAGATGAGCGAGGAACGCTTCGCCGACCTCCAGGCGAAGGAACAGTTCATCCTCACCGTCTGCGCCAATGGCTATGGCAAGCTGTCCTCCGCCTATGACTATCGCCGCACCGGACGCGGCGGTCAGGGCATCACCAACATCGACAATATCGGCCGCAACGGCCCGGTCGTCGCCAGCTTCCCCGCGCGTCATGGCGATCATCTGATGCTGGTGACCGACCAGGCCAAGCTCATCCGTATGGGCCTCGACTCCCTGCGCGTCATTGGCCGCAACTCTGCGGGCGTGCGTCTCTTCAACGTGGCCGATGACGAACATGTCGTCAGCGCCGCGAAGATCGAGGAAAGCGATGAAGCTGAAGACGCGGCGGAAGCGGCGGCGCCCCCGGAATCTGGCGAGGCGTGACCGACCTCTTCGCCTACAAGATCCTGACGAAGGATCAGTATGACCAGTTCAAGGCCGACGGCACGTTCAAGGGCGCGCCCGTCGACCTCGCGGACGGCTATATCCACCTGTCCACCCGCGAACAGGCCGCCGAGACGGCGGCAAAGCATTTCGCGGCCCAGGACAATCTGGTGATGGTCATGGTCGACCTCGCCCCCTTCGGCGACACGCTCAAATGGGAAGAGTCACGCGGCGGCGCGCTGTTTCCTCACCTCTATGGCGACCTCCCTCTAAGCGCGGTCGCGGGCAAAGTGGTTTTGCGGCTGGACGAGCGGGGCAGACACCTGTTTCCGGCTGGTTTCTAGCTTTCGTTCGTTTCTGGCCGGCCTTCTCCGAACGTCACTGCCTGCGTTCGAATCGCCACTTGCGGGAAGCTTGACCCCGGCTCCCGGGTCTGCCCGACCTCATTCGAAACGAACGGTTCTATGATCGCCCCGCACCCGCTAAAGCCGCCCCATGTCCCGACTCGCCATCAAGATTTGCGGCCTCTCGACGCCTGATACTGTCGGTGCCGCCCTGCGCGCGGGCGCGACCCATCTGGGCTTCGTCCATTTCCCCAAAAGCCCCCGCCATGTCGAAGCCGCCCAACTGCGCGCCCTCACTGCATCGGTCCCTTCGCATGTCGAACGGGTCGCCGTCCTCGTCGATCCAACGGACGACATCCTCGCCGAAATTGCCTTGACGGACAGCGTCACCGCCCTCCAGCTTCACGGCAAGGAAAGCCCTGAACGCGCCGCCGCCATAGGCCACCGCTTCAATCTCCCCGTCTGGAAGGCCATCTCGGTCAAGACGCGCGCCGATATCGATGCCGCCCAAGCCTATGCCGGCGCCGTTGACCTGCTCCTCTTCGATGCCAAGACGCCGGACGGCGCGACGCTTCCCGGCGGCATGGGCCTGCGCTTCGACTGGACGCTGCTGCGCGGCGCACCCATATCCATGCCCTGGGGCCTGTCAGGCGGTCTTGGTATCGACAATCTCGCCGAAGCCATCCGGATCACCGGCGCGCCCCTCGTCGACGTGTCCTCGGGCGTGGAAAGCGCCCCGGGCATCAAGAGTGTGGACAAGATCATGGCCTTCTGTAATGCGGCGTCGAGATGTTGACGCAGATCGCCTTCCCAGAACACATCGCCCGTCGATGGCGTTGATCACTTGCCCAAGTGATCCCATCCATGCCTGACGAGAGTGAAGCGATGACCGATAGCATTACCCTGCCCAACAGCCTGCGTTCGCAGCCCGACGCGTCCGGCCATTTCGGCGCCTTTGGCGGCCGCTACGTTGCTGAAACGCTGATGCCGCTGATCCTGGAGCTGGAAAAGGTCTATAAGGAAGCCAGGCAGGACCCGGCCTTCGACGCCGAATTTTCCGAACTGCTGCACTCCTATGTCGGCCGCCCCAACCCGCTTTATTACGCGAGCCGCCTGACCGAGGCCCTTCGCGCCGACGCCGCGCCGGGCAAGGGCGCAAAAATCTACCTCAAGCGCGAGGAGTTGAACCACACCGGCGCGCACAAGATCAACAATTGTATCGGCCAGGCCCTGCTCGCCCGCCGCATGGGCAAGAAGAAGGTCATCGCCGAAACCGGCGCAGGCCAGCATGGCGTCGCCACGGCGACCGTCGCCGCGCTGTTCGGCATGGAATGCAAGATCTTCATGGGCGCGAAGGATGTCGAACGGCAGAAGCCGAACGTTTTCCGCATGAAGCTGCTGGGGGCTGAGGTGATCCCGGTCGTCTCGGGCTCGCAGACGCTCAAGGACGCGATGAACGACGCCCTTCGCCACTGGGTCTCCAACGTCCACGACACGTTCTACATCATCGGCACGGCCGCCGGCCCTCATCCCTATCCCGAACTGGTGCGCGATTTTCAGTCGATTATCGGCAAGGAAGCGCGGGCGCAGATCCTGGAACTGGAAGGCCGGCTGCCCGACATGCTGATCGCGCCCGTCGGCGGCGGCTCCAACGCCATCGGCCTGTTCCACCCCTTCCTGGACGACCCGGACGTCAAAATGATCGGCGTGGAAGCCGCGGGCGAGGGACTTCAGGGCAAGCATGCCGCGTCGCTTGCCGGCGGCAAGTCGGGGGTGCTGCACGGCAACCGCACCTATCTGCTGCAGGACGATGACGGGCAGATCACCGAAGCCCACAGCATTTCCGCCGGCCTCGACTATCCCGGCATCGGTCCCGAACATAGCTGGCTGCACGATATCGGCCGCGTCGACTATATGCCGATCACCGATGACGAGGCGCTGGCCAGCTTCCGCAATCTCTCCGCGCTCGAAGGCATCATCCCCGCGCTCGAATCCGCCCACGCCATCGCCAGCGCGGAAAAGGTCGCGCCGACCCTGGACGCGCACCAGATCCTGATCGTCAATCTCTCTGGCCGTGGGGACAAGGACATCTTCACCGTCGCCAGCGCCCTGGGTGTCGAAATATGACCGCTGATCGCCTCGCCACCCGCTTCGACGCTTGCAGGAAAGCCGGCCGCGCCGCCCTCATCACTTTCGTGACGGCGGGCGATCCGACCGTTGCCGCTACGCCCGCCATTCTCGACGCGCTGGTAGCGGGCGGGGCCGACATCATCGAACTCGGCATGCCCTTTACCGATCCGATGGCGGATGGCCCCGCGATCGAACTGGCGAACCTGCGCAGCCTCGGGTCGGGCACGAAGACCAGGGATATCTTTCAGCTCGCCACAACCTTCCGCGCGCGCCACCCGCATGTTCCCCTGATCCTCATGGGCTATGCCAACCCCATGCTGGTGCGCGGGTCCGAATGGTTCGCCGACCAGTGCAGGCAAGCAGGCGTGGATGGCGTCATCTGCGTCGATGTCCCGCCCGAGGAAGACGGCGAGATCGGCCCTGCTCTGCGCGCGGCCGGCATTCACCTCATCCGTCTCGCGACGCCGACCACCGATGCCGTGCGCCTCCCCGCCGTCCTCAACGGCGCCAGCGGCTTCCTCTATCATGTCGCGGTCGCTGGTATCACCGGCAAGCAGCAGGCGGCGCAAGCCGCCGTCGAACTGGCGGTCGCCAAACTCAAGGCCGCTACCGACCTGCCGATCGCGGTGGGCTTCGGCGTCCGCTCCGCCGATCAGGCCGCCGCCATCGGCCGCGTCGCTGATGGCGTGGTCGTCGGCTCCGCCATCGTCGACATTGTCGGCTCGCACGGCGATGCCGCCGCGCCCTTCGTCCAGGAATTCGTCGCCGCGCTCAGCGCCGCACTCAAAGCCAACAGCCCCCATTTCCGGGAGACCGCAGCATGAGCTGGATCAACCGCGTCCGAAAGGCCATCCCCTTTATCGCGAAGAAGGAAACCACGGCCGAGACGTTGTGGCACAAATGCCCGTCCTGCACCGAGATGATCTTCATCAAGGAGTGGGAGGACAATCTCTCGGTCTGCCCGCGCTGCGACCATCACGGCCGCATCGGTCCGTCGGAGCGGTTCGAGCAGATCCTCGATCCCGGCTTCATCCTTCTTCCCACGCCCGCCGTGCAGGAGGACCCGCTCAAGTTCCGCGATTCCAAACGCTATCCCGATCGCCTGCGCGCCGCCCGCGTACAGACCGGGGATCAGGACGCGCTCATCAACGCGCGCGGTGCGATCGACGACGTGCCGCTGGTGATGGGCGTCCAGAATTTCGCCTTCATGGGCGGATCGATGGGCATGGGCGTCGGCGCCGCCTTCATCCAGGGCGTCAACGAAGCCATCGGCCATCGATGCCCTTATGTCATCTTCACGGCCGCTGGTGGCGCGCGCATGCAGGAAGGCATCCTGTCGCTGATGCAGATGCCGCGCTCCACCGTCGCCATCCAGAAGCTGCATGCAGCCGGGCTGCCCTATATCGTCGTGCTCACCGACCCGACGACCGGCGGCGTGACGGCCAGCTATGCGATGCTGGGCGACGTCCAGATTTCCGAACCCAACGCCCTCATCGGCTTCGCCGGCCAGCGCGTCATCGAAAGCACGATCCGCGAAAAATTGCCGGATGGGTTCCAGCGCGCGGAATATCTGCTGGAACATGGGATGATCGACATGGTTGTCCATCGCAGCGAGCTGCGCGACACGCTGGCGCGGGTGATCGGCTATCTGGCGCCGCGCGCTGCCGCCTGACCGCTCGCTCAAAAGGATCTAAAGGGCCATGCCCGACCACGCCGTCTCGGACGATCCCGGCGTCCAGGCCCAGCTGGACCGGCTGACGATCCTGTCACCCGGCGCCGATATATTGGGCCTCGACCGCGTCACCCGCCTGATGGGCCGCCTCGGCAATCCGCACCGTTCGCTGCCGCCGATCTTCCACGTCGCGGGCACCAATGGCAAAGGCTCGACCTGCGCCTTCCTCCGCGCCGCGCTTGAGGCCGATGGCAAGAGTGTCCACGTCTTCACCTCCCCCCATCTCGTCCGCTTCAACGAACGCATCCGCCTGAACGGCCAACTCATCAGCGACGAAGCGCTCGCCCAGTATCTCCAGCGCGTCCTCGACGTCGCCGAAGGGGTCGGCGCCAGCTTCTTCGAGGTCACCACCACCGCCGCCTTCCTCGCCTTTGCCGAACATCCCGCCGACGCCTGCATCCTCGAAGTGGGCCTGGGCGGCCGCCTCGACGCGACCAACGTCATCGACAATCCGCTCGTCTGCGGCATCGCCCAACTCGGCCTCGATCATCAGAGCTTTCTTGGCGACACGCTGAAAGCCATTGCCGCCGAAAAGGCCGGCATCGCCAAGCCGGGCGCGCCGCTCGTCACGCAGCGCTATCCCGAAATCCTCTTCCCCGTCATGCAGGAGGCGGCCGACCGCGCCGGCACGGTCTGGCACCCGATGGGCAAGGATTGGGACGCCGCCGCCTATCGCGGTCGCCTTCACTATCGCGACGAGCAGGGCCGCATCGACACCCCGCTCCCGCGCCTGCCCGGCGCGCATCAGGTGCAGAATGCCGCCCTCGCCTTCGCCATGCTGCGCCACCAGAGCGCCCTGCCGATCAGCGACGCCGCGCTGAAGGCCGCCCCCCTGTGGGCGCACTGGCCCGCGCGGCTTCAGCATCTCGACCACGGGCCGCTGCTTGGCCCCCTCCCCCCCGAAAGCGAAGCCTGGCTCGACGGAGGCCATAATGCCGGCGCCGCCGAAGCGATCAGCGCCTTCTTCTCTCCGGATCGACTGCCGGGGCGCAAGCTGACGCTCGTCATCGGCATGCTCGCCAACAAGGATGTCGACGCCTATCTCGCCCCCTTCGCCGGTCGCGTCGAACATATCCACGCCCTGCCTGTCCCGGGCCACGATCATCATCCCGCCGACCGCTTCGCCGCCATCGCCGCGCGCTGGGGGATAGGCTGCTCCGCCCACGCCACGCCCACCGAAGCGATCGCCGCCATCGCCGCCGAGCGCCATACCCAGCCGCCGCACCTGCTTATCGCCGGCTCGCTCTACCTGGCCGGCGAGATTTTGCGACTGAACGGGCAATATCCCGACTGAATTATTCTTGCGAATGAATATCAATAGCGTAATCTGCCGTCCGTCACGATAACGGATGAAGGCGCCCCCGCAGATGATTCACCAGGAAACACCCCGTCTCGCTCTCCTCCCCCGTCCCGTGCCGAGCGGGTATGGCCACCGCCTCTGTCTCTACGTCCTGCGCCGCATGGCCACCGCCGGGGTCAACGACGCGCATGCCGTAAACGCCATGATCGGCGCCTTCGGGCGCAGCTATCGACGGCCGCTGGTGCTGATGCGCGCCATGATGCTGGAACTGGCGCGCTCGGCGCGGCACAAGATATTGGTCGCGCCGTGCTGCTGCGCGCGCATGACCGGCGACGAAGCCGCGCTGATGCAGGCGATCGGGACCGCGCTCGCCCAACCCGACGACGCCTTTACCCGATTGACCGGCCTGCTGCGGAGCGACGATGCGCTCGGCGCGCTCACCTGCCTCCAGGCCGTAGCGCAGGCCCACGCCGATCTCGGCCGCCCGCTGGATCTCTACGCCGGCTGATCCGCCTCGTCCGTCGCCGCGCTGCCGACGCTGGTCTCCACCAGCCCGGCCCGCATCATCAGCCAGAACAGCAGGATGCCCGGCATGGCCAGCACCGTCGTCAGCAGATAGAAGTCGGCATAGCCGAACCGTTCGATCAGCGCCCCGGCCGTCGTCCCGGTCAGGAACCGTCCGACGATGCTCGCCGCCGCCGATATCATCGCATATTGCGCGGCGGTAAAGCGCAGATCGCACAGGGCGGAGAAATAGGCGACCACCGCGACCCCGCCGATCCCGCTCGAAAAATTCTCGAACCCGATCGCGCCCGCCATGCCGATATTGCTCTTCCCCACCGCCGCCAGCGCGGCAAAGCTGAAATTGGACACCGCCATCAGCACCAGGCTGATCAGCACAGAGCGTTTGAGCCCCAACCGCGTGTACAGCATGCCGCCCACGAAAATGCCGGCCAACAGGGCCCAGAAGCCCACCCCAACGTCATAGAGCGCGATTTCGTCATTGCTGTAGCCCAGGTCATTGAACAACAGCCGGAAGGTCAGGTTGGCCAGCGTGTCGCCAATCTTGTGAACGATGATGAACAGCAGCACGAGCAGCGCGCCCTTGCGCCGGAAAAAGTCGACGAACGGCCCGGTGATCGCCTGCACCAGTTCGCTGCCGCTTTTCCGCGCCGCAATCTCCCGGTGCCGGGGCGGCTCGCCGACGATCAGTGCCGCCGCCATGGCCGGCAGGGCAAAGAGCGAGCAGGCGAGATAGGCCACCGTCCAGTCCCAGTGCTGCGCCAGGATCAGTCCCAGCGCGCCCGCCGCCGCCGCGCCGATGCGCCAGCCATATTGTGACATGCCAGCGCCGACGCCCAGCTGATCGGGCCGCAATATCTCGATGCGATAGCCGTCGATGATGATGTCGAAGGTCGCGCCCGCAATGCCCAGCAGGATCGCCGCGCGCACAGTTCCCATCAGGTCGGCGCCCGGGTCGACCAGCGCCAGATTGACCACCGCCGCCATCACCAGCAGCCCCGCCAGCAGCATCCAGGACAGGCGCTGGCCCAGCCGGTGCAACAGGGGCAACCTTACGCCCTCGACCATCCAGGCCCACAGCCATTTGAGATTATAGGCCAGCAGCACCAGGCTGAAGGCGGTCACGCTCTTCTTGTCGATCCCGTCCTGCGCCAGCCGGGACGCCAGGTTCGCGCCGATCATGGCGAAAGGAAAGCCGGAGGAGATACCCAGGAACAGCGCCGCCAACGGCGCCTTTTCCACATAGGGTTTCACCGCGTCCAGCCAGCTCCGGGTGCCCACGGCGATGTCAGTCATGAAAAGGAGCGCCCCCGGCGGTTGTCATTGCCGCCCAGCATATGGGCAAATGCGGCGGAAACAAGCCTGTGCGCCATGCCAACGCATTCGCATGTCGGCATCTTCTGCGCCTCATGCTCTGCGGCGCCACGCCTTATCATGACGAAGTCGAACTAAATGCCCGCTGGCTCGTTTCAGTCACAGGCAAAAATGGAGGTCTATCATGCGTAATGCTCTTATGGTGGCGGCGGCCTTGGCTGCAGCGGTAAGCGTTGGCGGCTGTTCGCGCGAAACGACGCGATCGGGGCTGCGCGGCGCCGGAATCGGTGCGGTCGGCGGCGCGGTGGCAGGCGCGATCATCCCTGGTCTTGGCGTTGCCGAAGGCGCTGCGATCGGTGCCGCCGGTGGCGCGGTCGTGGGTGCGGCGACATCGGAAAATCGCCGGTGGGAGCGTGATCGCAGAGGCCGCGAATATTATATCGATCGCTACGGCAATCGGGTTTATCGCTAAGATCCTCTGACATTCAGTCCAGCTCGGGTCTGGCAGGCGCCTTCGCCTTGTCGGAGCGCGGCATGCTGCGAAATTCGGCATCTGCGGGCCCGGCAGGACTGAACGTCGACGGGTCTGGCGCGGCGCCCTTTGGCGCAGGTCAATGGCATGGCGGGCTTTGAAGCGCAGCGATGGCGTAGGCCGGAACGGTTGGCCTGTGGGGTCGCGGCGCTTCTTGTGACAATGCTGATTGGCTATGCATTGGTTATGGGACTGCGCGCCGCGCCGCTGTTGCGGGCGCTCGCCGACGACTCCCCGCTCGCCCTGTTCAATCTGAAGCCCCCGCCGCCCAAACGGCCCGACGCTGTGCAGCCGCCCAAGCCGCGCGCCCCCCGCCATGAAGGTGGTGGGCACCCCGCTCCCGCCGCGCGCACTCGCGCGATCAAAGCGGACAGACCGCCTCCGGCGCGAATTATATCACCCCCGCCGCTGATACCGCTCCCGCAACCCATCGCCCCGCCGACTGCACCGGTTGCGGGCGGCGGCGCTGGAACCGGCGATACCGCCGACGGCGCGGGCGCCGGCGGACAAGGGAACGGAACAGGATCGGGCGGCAGCGGCCGGGGCACAGGGAGCGGCGAAGGCGATGGCGGCTCGTTCGCACACGCGCGACAGACCGATGGACGGTTCCGCAATTCCGACTTCCCTCCGTCCGTAAAGGGCGCCGGACGCCTGAAAATCGGGGTCCGCTATGCCATCGGCCCGTCCGGGCGCGTCGACAGGTGCGACATCATAGAATCAAGCGGCTATGGCGAAGTGGATGCCATGACCTGCCGGATCATCATGGAACGCTACCGCTTCCGCCCGGCCCGCGATCCCGACGGCTACCCGGTGACGGAAGTCCGGGAGGAGGATTATCGCTGGCGAGTCCATTGAACCCGCCATCCAGCCGCCCTCCTTGCGCGACGTGCGGACAGGTGCGCGATCACCCCGCTGGCGTTTTACCGTCGAACAATTGCAGCCCCGCCGGAAAGCGCGGCGGCTCGCGTCCCTGCAACGCCGCCTCGACCACCTTGATCGCCGCCACCAGATCCCGCGGCAGATAGGGTTTGGCAAGGCAGCCGACGGCTATTTCATGCGCGTCGACAGGGCAGGCGCCTGTCACGAACAGCACCGGCAGCCCGCGACCATGGGCATAACGTGCCACGTCGATGCCGTTCTTGTCGCCATGCAGGGCAATATCGGCGATCACCAGATCGACCGCTTCCTCCTCCATCACGCTGATGGCATGGTCATAATCATCGACCGTAGCCACGACGCGATAGCCGGCCTGCTCCAGCCCATGCTCATTGTCGAACGCGACCAGCGGTTCGTCCTCCACCACCAGGACGCTGCGGATCGCCCTGCGCGAGCGCTTCAGCGTGGATTCCCCTTTGACAAGCCCGAAAAACATTTGCCGATCCGCCCCATTTGCGCCATTCAGCCCACAAACGCGCAACATCCCGCCCCGGTTGCGGAACGCGTGGCAACGCACCTCCGCATGGGCGACGGGACAGCACCATTCGTCACTTCAAGGCACGCCCGATATGGGAACGCCGCCGCTGCTTGAAAAGGAACATCCGCGTGGAACCGCCGAAAAAATCGGGACCCCCTCGCCGGGGAGGAGCCGGAGGCGTCAGGCGGCCGCCCGCTGGCAGGCCCGGTGCCGCCACCAGTCCCGGATCACGCCCCGCTCGCCCGCCCGCCCGCAAGAAGCCGGCCGTTCCCGCCAAGCCGGCCAATCCGCATCCCGCGCGGACCGCGGCAGCGTCCGGCGGCGCGCAGGAACCGCAGCGCATCGCCAAGCTGCTCGCGCGGGCCGGTGTTGCCTCGCGCCGGGAAATCGAACGGATGATCGAGGAAGGCCGCATCACCCTTCATGGCGACCCTGTCGCCACGCCCGCGACCCTGCTGACCTCGCTTCATGGCGTGGCGGTCGACGGCAATGCGGTGGCCGCCCCGGCGCCCGCGCGGCTGTTCCTCTTCCACAAGCCCTCTGGCTGCCTCACGACCGAACGCGACCCGCGCGGTCGGGCGACCATCTATGATCGGCTCCCCGCCGACTTGCCCCGAGTAATGCCGATCGGCCGGCTCGACATGACCACCGAAGGCTTGCTGCTGCTCACGACCGACGGCGAATTCAAGCGGCAGATGGAACTGCCCGCCACCGGTGTCCCGCGCACCTATCGCGCCCGCGCCTTTGGCGACATCAGCCAGGCGCAGCTTGAGGACCTGTTCGACGGGCTGGAGATTGACGGCATCCGCTATGGCCCGATCGAGGCCAATCTGGAACGGCGCACCGGTCGCAACCAGTGGATCGAAATGACCCTGACCGAAGGCAAGAACCGTGAAGTTCGTCGCGTGCTCGAACATCTCGGCCTGCAGGTCAGCCGCCTTATCCGCACCAGCTATGGGCCCTTCCACCTCGGTGAACTGGCTGTGGGCGCGGTCGAGGAGGTGCGCCAGCACGACCTCATCGTCTTCCGCAAAAGCCTCAAACCAACCAGATAGCGGCGTCCTGTTCGCCCTTGGCAGCCCGTTGAAACGCATTCCTGTTCATATGAGCCATCCATGAGAATCATCGCAGGCCAGTGGAGGGGCCGCCCCCTCCTTGCTCCCAAGGGTGACGCCACCCGCCCGACCGCGGATCGCACGCGCGAAACGCTCTTCTCCATGCTGCTGAGCCGGATCGGATCGTTCGAAGGTCTGGCTGTGGGCGACTTCTTTGCCGGCTCGGGCGCGCTGGGCTTTGAAGCCCTGTCGCGCGGCGCGGCCACCTGCCTGTTCGTGGAACAGGATCGCGCCGCCATCGACGTGATCCGCGCCAATGGCGACAAATTCGGCCTACGTCCCGACATTCGGCAGGGGAGCGTCCTGTCGCTCGGCCCCGCAGCCAAAGCGCTGGACCTCATCTTCATGGACCCGCCTTATAACAGCGGCGCGGGCGCGGTGGCGCTGGACAAGCTCGCCCGCCTCGGCTGGACCGGCCCCGCCACCTGGATCAGCATCGAAACCGATCGCCGCGAGGATGTTGAGGTGAAGGGCTTCACCATCGACGCCGCCCGCGACATCGGCAAGGCGCGACTGACGTTACTCCGAAGCGAAAGCTGAACACCACGGCAGCCCTCTCCCTGTGAGGACGGGCTGGTGAAATCCCGCTCAGGCGGCCTCGGCATCCTCATAGGCCTGCGCTTCCTTGCCGATCAGGATATCGGCCAGGAACCAATAGGCCTTGCCCCACGCGTCCAGTACCGCGTCGGTCGCGACTTCAGGACCCAGAACATCGCGGATCGCAGGGAGCAGGGCCGCCGCCACCTTGGGATAATGTTCCGCCTTCACGCCCGTTTCGACATGACGCTGCACCATGCGCTCAACCGCGCCGCCCAGCGCCTGCAACTTGTCGATATTTTCCGCATATCCCAGGATCGCCGCCGCCAGCCGCCTGGGCTGCTCACCGCTTTCTTGCGCGGCCTGATCGAACATGTCCTTGATCGACGCATCCTCGAACAACCGCTCGTACATGGCGGTGGTGATGGCGACGCCATGCTGCCGCAACGCGGGCGCGGTGGCCTTGACGATGGCGATGGTGTCGGCGGTCAGCTGGTTCATGGATGCACCCCTCTTGGCTGGAGACTCGGTGAAGGTGCATTTACGATGCATGATTGAACATGTAAACTGGATACATGTTTTGAAAATACAACGCCGCTCTATTAACGACTTCGCTCATGCAATTGACCCGCCACACCGACTACGCCCTGCGCGTCCTCATCCACCTCGCCGTATCGCCGACCAACCGCGCGACCATCGGCGAGATCGCGGACGCCTACGGCCTCTCGCGCAATCATCTGATGAAGGTGGTTCATCAACTCGGCCAGGGCGGCTTTCTCGACACCCAGCGCGGCCGCAACGGCGGCTTCAGCCTCGCCCGGTCCCCGGACCATGTCACAGTGGGCGCCGTCATTCGCCACACCGAACCCGACATGAACCTCGCCGACTGCGGCAACTGCCTGCTGCGCCCCGCCTGCGGACTTTCAGGCATATTGAAGGCGGCAACCGCCGCCTTCCTCGCCGTCCTCGACCGGCACAGCCTGGCCGATGCGGCGAGGGACAAAGCCGGGCTCGCAGCGCTGATCGCCGCGCTCCCCGGCCCCGCCCCTTCATCTAGCGATGGCGACGATGCGTCATCTTCTTCATGCCCCGAGCCTCGCCCGGATTGATGCAGCTGTCCTGCACCGTCTTGCTGCACAGCGGATAGTTTTTGGCCTCCGCCGGCGGAGGCGTCATATTGCCACCCACGGTGACGGGGTTCGCCGAACTCCCGACAGGCGCTGTTGCATCCTTGGGCACCCCGGCCGGCGCGGGCGCCATGCCCGGGTCAGACGGCACAGCACCGCTCGGCTGTCCCGCGTTGGGATCAGCAGGCGTAGCGGGCATGGCCGGATCACCGGCAGGGTTGCCAGCCGCTGGAGGCTGGGACATTGTGCCCTGTGCGTCCTGGGCGATCGCAACGCCTGTTACGCCACTGGCGAAAGCCAGCATCGCGGCACCTGCAAGCATGATCGATTTCATCGGGATCGTCCTTTCCTTTTTCTCGCCCCTCTCGTCATTCGAGCCGCAATAGAACCGGAACGGTGACGCAGCCGTTCCATCCCGACGACGAGCCGTGCCGAACCCGCCGTGAGACGAAGTGCCAAAATGCCGCGCCGGGAATGGCTAACCGCGAGGAGCCCGCCCGGCGGCCCATTTCGCTTGCTTCAGTCCTCCTTTGTTCTCATAGGTCGATCCTTAGCCACAAGGTTGCCACGGCCTTGTCCACCTTCCCAGCGCTCCCTAGTTGTAGCCAATGACCCTGCCTGCCCCCTCACCAGACGATCCTCCGTATCTTCAGGGTTTGAACGAGCCCCAGCGGGAAGCGGTGCTAACGACCGAAGGGGCGGTGCTGGTCCTCGCTGGCGCCGGCACCGGCAAGACGGCGGCGCTGACGGCCCGGCTCGCGCATCTGATCGCGACGCGACGCGCCTATCCTTCCGAAATCCTGGCTGTCACCTTCACCAACAAGGCGGCGCGCGAAATGCGCGAGCGCGTCGGCCGAATGATCGGTCCGGCGGTCGAGGGCATGCCCTGGCTTGGCACTTTCCACGCCATCGCCGCCAAGATGCTGCGTCGCCACGCCGAGCTGGTCGGGCTGCAGTCCAACTTCACCATCCTGGACACCGACGACCAGCTCCGCCTGATGAAACAGTTGATTCAGGCTGAGGGTATTGACGAAAAACGCTGGCCAGCAAGGCAACTCGCCGGCCTTATCGATCAGTGGAAGAACAAGGGCCTGACGCCAGAGGAAATCGGGGCGGGCGAAAGCGAAGGCTACGCAAACGGCATGGGGCAGAAGCTCTACGCCGCCTATCAGGCCCGGTTGCGTGACGTGAATGGCTGCGACTTCGGGGACTTGCTGCTTCACGTTCTGACCATTTTGAAGCGCCATCGCGACGTTCTGGAAAGCTACCAACAACGCTTCCGCTACATCATGGTGGACGAATATCAGGACACCAATTCCAGCCAGTATCTCTGGCTGCGCCTGCTTGCCCAGACGCGGAAGAATATCTGCTGCGTTGGTGACGACGATCAGTCCATCTATTCATGGCGCGGCGCAGAGGTCGCCAACATCCTGCGGTTCGAAAAGGATTTTCCCGGCGCCAGGATCGTCCGCCTGGAACAGAATTACCGATCGACGCCGCACATCCTGGGCGCGGCGTCAGGCGTCATCGCCGAGAACGGCAACCGTCTCGGCAAAACGCTCTGGACCGACATCGACGTGGGCGAGAAGGTCCGTGTCGTCGGCGTCTGGGACGGGCCGGAGGAAGCCCGCCGCGTGGGCGAGGAGATCGAGTCGATCGAGCGGGCCGGCCGATCGCTGGAAGAGATCGCCATCCTCGTCCGTGCACAGCACCAGACCCGCGAATTCGAAGACCGCTTCATCCAGATCGGCCTGCCCTACCGCATCGTCGGCGGCTTCCGCTTCTACGAGCGAGCCGAAATCCGTGATGCGCTGGCCTATTTGCGCCTCGTCAACCAGCCAGCCGACGACCTCGCCTTCGAGCGGATCGTCAACATGCCCAAGCGGGGACTCGGCGACAAGGCGCTCGAAAAGCTCCATCGCCTCGCCAGAGCCGAAGGGACTCCGCTGGCGCTGGCGGCCGCGCGCATCCTCGACACCGATGAGATGACGCCGCAGGCCCGCCGGTCATTGGGCGCCTTCATCGGCGATCTCGCTCGCTGGCGCGACCGCGCGGCGCAACTGCCTCATGCGGAACTTGCCCGGCAGATTCTGGACGAGAGCGGCTATACCGCCATGCTTCAGGCGGAACGAACCGCGGAAAGCGCGGGACGGCTGGAAAACCTCAACGAACTCACCCGCGCGATGGAGGAATATGAGACGCTAGGCGCGTTCCTTGAGCATGTCAGCCTTGTCATGGACAATGACGCCCAGCAGGATGAACGCAAGGTCACGATCATGACCATCCACGCCGCCAAGGGGCTCGAATTCGACACGGTCTTTCTCGCCGGCTGGGAGGAAGGCATCTTTCCCTCGCAGCGGGCGCTCGACGAGGGCGGCCTCAATTCGCTGGAGGAAGAGCGCCGCCTCGCCTACGTCGCGATCACCCGCGCCCGCAAGCTCTGCATCATCCTGCACGCGGCCAACCGGCGGATCTACGGCCAGTGGACCAGTTCCATTCCCTCGCGCTTCGTCGGCGAATTGCCGCCCGAACATGTGGAGGAAGAAAGCAGCATGGCGGGGGGCGCCTCCCTTTGGCGAGCAAATTGGTCGGAACGAGCCGACCCCTTCGCCAATGTGCAGCGCGGCAACGGCCGGGGGCCGGGCTGGCAACGCGCGCAGCAGAGCGGGCAGTTCACCCGAGAACCCGTCCGTATCGTGGAGGCGCGAGCGTCAGCGGTATCGCTGGGCAACAAGGGACGAGACGATATGAGCGTCGGGCTGCGCGTGTTCCACCAGAAGTTCGGCTACGGCACGGTCGCCGAGATCGAGGGCAACAAACTGGAAATCGATTTTGAGACCGCCGGGCGGAAGCGCGTCATGGACAGCTTTGTCCAACCGGCCTGACGTTTGCCTCCGGATCAAAAAAAGGCCGACCCCAAGAGGCCGGCCCGGAAGTTTTTAGGAGAGGATGCCTGAAAGGCCCCTTCTATGTGCGCTGCAACAAATTTTTCTGCAATTGCGAAATGCTCATCTCTGTTGCAACCTTTGCAACCTAAGCGACGGACGCTCAGCGCGTGAGTTTCTTGTAGGCAAGGCGCGTGGGTCGATCGGCCGCGTCACCCAAACGGCGGCGCTTGTCCTCTTCATACATTTCGAAATTGCCCTCGAACCATTCGACATGGCTGTCACCTTCGAACGCCAGAATGTGGGTCGCGAGGCGATCCAGGAAGAAGCGGTCGTGGCTGATGACCACGGCGCAACCAGCGAAATTCTCGATCGCTTCTTCAAGCGCCGCCAGGGTTTCGACGTCGAGGTCGTTGGTCGGTTCGTCGAGCAGCAACACGTTGCCGCCCTTCTTCAGCATCTTGGCGATATGGACGCGATTGCGCTCACCGCCCGACAGCTTGCCGACATTCTTCTGCTGGTCCTGCCCCTTGAAGTTGAAAGCGCCCACATAAGCGCGCGTCGACATGTCGTGGCCGTTGACCTTTACATAGTCCAGCCCGTCGGACACTTCTTCCCAAACATTCTTCGACGGGTCGAGATGATCGCGGCTCTGGTCGACATAGCCAAGGCGCACGGTCGAACCGATATCGATCTCACCAGAATCCGGCGTTTCTTGTCCGGTAATGATCTTGAACAGGGTCGACTTGCCCGCGCCGTTCGGCCCGATCACGCCGACAATGCCGCCCGGAGGCAGCATGAAGGAGAGGTTTTCGAACAGCAGCTTGTCGCCATAGGCCTTGCTGATATTCTTCGCCTCGATCACCTTGCCACCCAGACGCTCGGGCACCTGGATGACGATCTGCGCCTTGCCGGGCGTGCGGTTCTCTTGGGCGGCGACCAGTTCCTCGAACTTCTTGATGCGCGCCTTGGACTTGGTCTGGCGGCCTTTGACGCCGGCCCGAATCCACTCCAGCTCGTCCTTAATCGCCTTCTGGCGGCCGGATTCCTCACGGGATTCCTGATCCAGACGCTGCGCCTTCTTTTCCAGATAGGTGGAGTAATTGCCCTCATAGGGGAAATATTTCCCGCGATCGAGTTCAAGAATCCAGCCCACGACATTGTCGAGAAAATATCGGTCGTGGGTGATCATCAGCACCGCACCGGCATATTCCTTCAGGTGGTTTTCCAGCCACTCGACGCTTTCCGCATCGAGATGGTTGGTCGGTTCGTCGAGCAGCAGGATGTCCGGCTTCTGGATCAACAATCGGGTAAGGGCGATCCGGCGCTTTTCACCGCCCGACAAGCTGTCGACGGGCCAGTCCGACGGCGGGCAGCGCAGCGCTTCCATCGCGATTTCGAGCTGGTTGTCGAGCGTCCAGCCATCGACCGCGTCGATCTGCTCCTGCAACGTGCCCATTTCCTCCATCAGGGCGTCGAAATCGACGTCCTCCGGCGGATCGGCCATGATCATGCTGATCTCGTTGAAGCGGTCCATCTTGTCCGCAATCTCGCGCGCACCGTCCTTGACGTTTTCAAGCACGTTCTTGCTGGTATCGAGTTGCGGCTCCTGCGGCAGATAGCCGACCGTGATATTCTCGCCCGGCCAGGCCTCGCCGGTGAAATCCTTGTCGATGCCACCCATGATCTTCATCAGGGTCGACTTGCCGGCGCCGTTAGGGCCGACAATGCCGATTTTTGCTCCGCGATAGAATTGGAGATTGATGTTGCTCAGAACCGGTTTCTGGGCGCCGGGGAAACTCTTGGTCATGTTCTTCATGACGAAGGCATATTGAGACGAGGCGGACATGGCCGAAGCAACTCCGAAAGACTGAAGTGAAATTTGCCGCGGGTTAGCGGAGGCAGACGCCATTGGCAAATGGGTCCTGTCTGGCTAAGCCTTCATCCATGCAGAAAAACCGATCGGCCGCCATCGCGGCCATATTTGTCACCGGCATTCTGTCTTCTATCAGCTCGACTGCTGCTCAGGTCGACGATGCGGCCTGGCGTTTTGTCGAAGGACTCACCACTGAGATAGGACCTCGCCCCGCCGGCACTGCGCAAGAAGCACGCGCACGCGACTGGGCCGTTGACAGCCTCAAAGCGCTGGGCTTCTCCCAGGTACGCGCCGAGCCTTATGTGATGCCGGTATGGCAAAGGGACAAGGACGAGGTGGAGGTCATCTCTCCCTTTCCCCAGAAGCTGGTGCTGGCCGCGCTCGGCAACAGCGCCTCAACGCCCGCGAAGGGCATCTCCGGCGATATTATCTATTTCCCGACGCTCGCTGCGCTGGAAGCCGCCCCGGACGTTGCCGTCAGGGGCAAGATCGTCTTCATAGACCACGCCATGCATGCGACGCAGGACGGCTCCTCCTACGGCTATTTCGGCGCGACCCGTCGACAGGGACCCAGCATAGCGACACGCAAGGGCGCGATCGCCATTCTCATCCGCTCCATCGGCACGGACAATCATCGGCTGCCCCATAGCGGCGTCCAGATGTGGGCCGAAGGCGTCAAGCCCATCCCCGCGGCGGCCCTCAGCATTCCGGATGCCGACCAGCTCGGCCGCATCCTGGCGAGGGGCAAACCCGTCCGTGTGCATCTGACGCTCATCTCCCGACTTCTGAAGGACCAACCCTCCGGAAATGTCATCGCTGAAATCCCCGGGACCGATCCCGCAGCGGGCATCGTGCTCGCCGCCTGCCATCTTGACAGTTGGGACCAGGGCACTGGCGCCATCGACGATGCGGCAGGCTGCGGCATCATCGCGGCGGCCGCGCTGAAGGCGAGCGAAGACAAACCGCTGCGGCGGACGATCCGACTGTTGATGGCTGGAGCGGAAGAAGTGGGCGGTGACGGCGCGCGGGCCTATTTCGCGGATCATGGACAAGAGGGCCACGTCGCGGCACTGGAATCGGACTTCGGTGCTGACCGGGTCTGGCGGGTTGATTTCAAGCTGCCCGCCGCGCTCGAGCCACTCCGCCGCCGCATCACAGCCGGTCTCGCGCCGCTCGGCATTGCGCCCGGCACGTCGCCTGCCAACGGCGGATCGGACATAGAACCGCTTGTGAAGGCGGGCGTGCCGGTCGTCGATCTTCAGCAGGATGGTACCCGCTATTTTGACATCCACCACACCGCCGACGACACTCTGGACAAGATCGATTCCGCTCAACTTCAGCAAAATGTGGCAGCCTGGGCAATCGTGCTTCGCGAGATTGCGAACGCTCCGGAATCGCTGGCAATTAAGTGAACTTCTGTTGTAGACAACATTCCGTCGCGTGATTCCATCGCTTCACCGGCACAGAAAAGCATTGATTTGTGCAGCGCACACGTTAATGCGGGTCGCTCGCGTAGGTCATGTTTCATTGGCATGTCAGACGCGGCAATATGCTATGGGAGCCGTACACAATGAAGAAGATCGCTGTTGTTTTCGCTTCGGCCGGCCTGATGGCCCTCGCCGCTTGCGGTGAGAAGCCGGCCAACGAGACCGCGAACGCTTCGAACGCTGTTGTCGAAAACGTTGTCGAAAACGCTGCCAACGCTGCCGGCAACGCCGCGAATGCCGCCAACGCTGCTGCTGATAACGCAGCAAGCGCGGCGAACGCTGCTTCTAACGCTGCGAACGCCAAGTAATCTTCGCGTCAGCGAGAATTCAAGAGGGCGGGCCGTTGAACGGTCCGCCCTTTTTCTATGGGTGATATCGCCAGCATATTGGTTCGCCGCGATCCGCGAGCCTGTCGATCGGCTCCGCGCTTTGGATGCGGGATTCCTGGCGGCAACGACCGCCGGGAATGTCTACCCGACGGCCTCACACATCTCCCCGGGACAGTTGCAGATCGGAAAGCGGTTGATCCAGTTCGCCTGGGCGAAGCTACTCGCGACCAAGGCGGGCAGCATACCGATTAAGCGGCACGGGCCAAAAACGGTCGCATGCTGAGATAGCAGATTTTGCAGAAGGTTGGTCGGGGAGACAGGATTCGAACCTGCGACCCTCTGCTCCCAAAGCAGATGCGCTACCAGGCTGCGCTACTCCCCGACATTTGCGGCCTTAGCGGCGAAATATGCGAGCCGTCAATCGAACATCAGCCACCATAATCTCAACGTCACCGTCATGGGCGACTGGAATAGGTGAGTAGCCGCGCTGTTGCCCCGGAACAGACGAACGCCCCGCGATGTTTACCGCGCTCCATGGCAGAGCCGGGCGACAACTCAGCCCGCCCCGTCCGGAGAACGCCGCCCCGAGGCCCATAGCCCCGAGGACGGCGCCCCCTCTCCTCTACGGGAATGTCAGAGCGAATAGTCGATCTGCGCCCAGAATTTCTTCGTGTCGGCGTCTCCCGCAAAGCTGGCGATACCCTTGCGTTCATAGTCGGCATATTTGATGAGCCCGCTCAACCGCTTGTCGATCTTGAGCGTCACCTGCGCATCATATTCGTCGCCATAGTGGATCGACAGCCGGTCGCTGCTGAAATGGTGGAAGGTAAAAGACGCCACCAGCGGCCCCATCTTGCCGACCTTCGGCACCGTATATGCCGCGCCCGCATAATAGTCCTGAATGCCCGTGGCCGGGGTGATCAGAAACTTGTCTGCCCAACCGTTGAACTTATGCAGCGTCGCGAAGGGAGTCTGGAAGGCATAGCCCCCGGCGATCCCGGTCGCATGTGAGTCCGATCCCAGAAGTTCGTAGCCTGCGTTCAGCCTAAAAGCCGAAACGTCCACGCCCAGTTCTGCGGCAGCATAGTCTGCGGAATAAGCGACCGGGTTCTTGGCATAGTCGCTCTGGTGCGCATAGCTCGCGAGATAGCTGACCTTGACCATCTTGTTCAGCGGCAGAACGCCGGCAAAGCGCGCGCCATAGGTTTGGCTGCTGTTGCGACGCAGGGCAACAACTGCTTCGTCCTCATCGACCAGATACGCAAAGCCCGTCAGCGTCCCATATTTTGTCTTGTATGAAATGTTAGCGAAGACATCGTCGCCGTCGATCTGGGTCGGCCGATTGCTGGCCCCGAACTTGCCGCCGTCGATGCCCCAGATAGTGCGGGCGGATATGGCGTAGGTCATGTCGACCTTCAAATTCTTAATGCCCATATATTCGACGCGCACCGCATCGAACGTCTGTTCATTCTGGCGCCATCCGACGGAGCCGACAAAGCGCTGGTCGTCCAGGTTTATGCGCTGACGACCTACCGTGACTATCAAAGGCTTGGTCCGATACTGAAGCTGAACGCGATTGGCTTCAACATTCTCCGGGTCGGCGATGATCGGATAGAGCGCCTTTCCATTGACGCCGCTGTTATACCCTCCGTCGATCGCCAGCGTGCCTTCCGCCTCGGCCAGAAAGGCGAAGGGCCCGCTGGACAACTCGCCGCCGGCGCGCAGACGGATCGTCAGGGCCTCGGCGTCCCTGTCTTTGGTCAATGGCAAGGGTCCGTCCTGCTCTACCGTTTCATAACGAAGCCGTGCCTCGATAATGGGTTTCAGCGTAACATCCTGCGCCAGAACCGGTGCCGCGAACGTCGACAGAGCTGATGCGGACAACAGACAACAAAGCTTCTTCATGAATTCCCCTTTCTTGTGTACCCGATGGCTTGGGCCATTCTGGGCATCCTTGGTCCCGCCGCGACGGCGCGCAGCCAGCCCTCGCCGAAAGCGCGCCGCGGCGTGCGTGATGCGATGATGGCAAGCCGGAGCACATCTTCGCACCCACGGCAGAAAACCAATAAAAAAGCCGCCTGAACAAAGGTCGTTTAAGACCTGTCCGGGCGGCGTCTTTGCCATGCGATCGGTGATCGACCGCAGCCAGTTCCCGCCGTCAGCGACGGGTTCCGACCTATGTGCCGAAGCGACCCTGCTTCGACTGAAATGAAGCTGTCATCGATTTGACCGAGGCGCAAGCAAAATTATTGCGTTGCACAAAATGCAATCGCTCGCCGCCGTGGCCCACGCCTTGTCCCGAGGCTGTCCCCATGCGCAATGAAAGCGCAGCTTGCGCGAAGTCTCCTTGGGCGCCTGGGATGGTCTAACCGACATCGATATCGGGGACGGCTTGACGGCACTTCCCCTTTCGGCTGGTATTTTCGCTCGCCCGACGGAGAAAGCGATGATGACGCGATGGCCCGGCTATCGGCTCTGGAGCGTGCCGTCATCGCGATTTCGCACGGGCTCCCCAGCCGGATCATTCGCGGTATCTATCTCGCTTTGCCGCCCGACAAGGCCCTGGCATTGCCCGTCCCGCAGGACGCCGTGCAGCGCCGGACCGATGGACAGGTCACAGCGTTTCAGGCTTGACCGGCGCGCCCTTCGGTCACTCAAGAAAGATCTTGCCGGGGTTCATGAGGCCCTTGGGATCGAGCGCCTTCTTGATCGCCCGCATCGTGCCGACGGCCGACGCGCCATGCTCGGTGAGAAGATGTTCGCGTTTAACCATGCCGATGCCATGTTCGCCGGTGCAGCTGCCGCCCGCGGCGATAGCGCGTTCGATCATCGCCTCGTAGACCGCTTCGGCGCGCTCACGCTCGGTCGGATCGGAAGGATCGATTGCGAACAGGACATGGAAATTGCCGTCGCCTACGTGACCGACGATTGGCGCGGTGAGCCCGTTGCGATCGATGTCGGCGCGCACCGCCAGCACCGCGTCGGCAAGGCGCGACACCGGCACGCAGACGTCGGACGACCAGACTTCAGCGCCCGGGCGAAGTGCGACCGACGCGAAATAGGCGTTGTGACGCGCTTTCCATAACCGGTTGCGGTCCTCGGTCGCGGTCGCCCATTCGAATCCGGAACCGCCCTCTCCGGCCGCTATCACCAGCGCGGTTTCAGCCTGTTCCTGCGCGCCCGCCTGCGATCCGTGAAATTCGAAGAAGAGATGCGGCTTTTCCGGCAGACCGAGGCCCGAATAAGCGTTGCAGGCGCGCACCTGAACCTCGTCGAGCAGTTCCACCCGCGCAACCGGCACGCCGATCTGGATCAGCTGCGTGACGGTGTTCACCGCGCCGGCCAGATCGTCAAATGCGCAGGTTGCTGCAGCCATGGTCTCGGGAATGCCGTAAAGGCGCAGACGGATTTCGGTAACGATCCCCAGCGTCCCTTCCGACCCGACATAAAGGCGCGTCAAGTCATAGCCCGCTGCCGACTTCCGCGCCCGGCCACCGGTGTGGATCACGGTGCCGTCTGGCTGCACGACCGTCAGCCCCAGCACATTATGCGCCATCGTGCCGTAGCGCACGGCGTTGGTGCCCGAGGCGCGGGTCGACGCCATGCCGCCGATGCTGGCATTTGCGCCCGGATCGATCGGAAAGAAGAGGCCACTGTCGCGAAGATGATGATTGAGCTGTTCGCGCGTGATGCCCGCTTCGACGACGCAGTCAAGATCGGCGTCGTTTACCTCGACGACGCGGTCCATGCGCATCAGGTTGATGGCGAGCCCGCCGCTCGGCGCGGCAATATGCCCTTCCAGCGAGGTAGCGGCGCCGCTCGGCACCATCGGGACGTCATAAGCGGAACAGATCGCGGCGACGCGGCTGACCTCATCGGTGGTTTTCGGGAACGCCACGGCATCGGGCGGTAGCAGAATCGGGTAGGATTCGCCCCGGCCATATTGCGCACGAACCGCGGCGGACGTCGTGAAACGATCGCCGAGCAGCTGGACCAGCGCCTGGGCAGCGGATACATCCAGCCCGGTGGAGCGCCCTTCGGTTCGTTCCTGCGCCGCTCTCCTCGCCATCAATTCGCTCCGCTCCTGCCTGCGCGCCGCATGGATTTGTATCGTTCCCCTTCGAGCGTCGCCAGTTTGCTGTCGGCAACAAGGCCCCGAGGAAGCCGAATTGCGTCATGTCCCTGATTCGCTCCGGGTATGGCATGCCATATAGGTGATCGAACTCATCCTGAAAGACCCGGGCGTGAGAGCCATGCCCCCCGCTCGATCCTGCGGCTGTCCTCCCGCGCGGCGATAGCGGACATGGGTGGCACCATGCATGGTCTCGTACATGTCAGCAATCAGCCCTTTCACGACGGGGTCGCTTATGTCTCCGTGGGCTTGTCACGGTTTTGCGCCGTTCACCTATCTCCTTTGTCACCCTGGCTTCGAATGCGAGCGGACTGACGCGGGCAGACTTTTTGATCCATCCCGTAATCGCGCGCGCTGGGTGGTCGAGGACCACGATCTATCGCCGCGAGCTGCGCGACGAGTTTCCGAAGCGCGAACAGTTGATGACGACTTCGTGGCAAACCCCTTGGGTTACAGCGCTGTATGATCCGAAAAGGCCTCTGCGTCCGCGGCCAAGATGATCGTGCGCCGGTTCAAGGGGTGGACAGAGGGACGCGTTATCAACCAGCCACTCATCGGCAAGTGTGCGGAATGTCGCTCCGGCCGCTTCGCGCCTGCGCGGCTTGTCCCGCTTCTTCTCAAGAAGGGGATCTTATTCCGTCGAGCAAAGCAAGCGCGATGAATTGAAGAACTGGTGGGCCCGGCAGGACTCGAACCCGCAACCTAGCCGTTATGAGCGGCCAGCTCTAACCATTGAGCTACAGGCCCCACCTGCTGGTCCGGATAGGCAGCATCACGCCGCTTGGCAAGCCTCTCGACGCTCCGGCACGGCTGCCAGCAAGTCCTCAAGGGTGGCGGAACGGATGTCCCGCCGCGCGAGATGTGCCAACACTCCATCCCACCAGCGATAAAAGGCCTTCCTGTCCTCCTCCGTCCGCACATAGGGCGTATGCCCCGGCTCCAGGGTCGGGGAATGGAAGCTGAAATTCAGTACCCGCACACGCTCTTCGACGAGCGCATCGATCGCACGGATAGCGTCGCGGAGAGGCACACCCTCGGGCGTTAGCGGCACGCGGCTGAGCACCCGTGCCCGAGCCAGCGCGCCAGTCAGCGCGCCCTTGCCGTGCACCGCCCGATACAGTCCTTCGCCGGCCCCGCGCAGCAGCCCCACAAAAGCTGTAGACAGCGGCAGTTCGACCAGCGAACGGCGCGGCCCCACCCAGTAGGGGTGCAGCGGCATGCCCGTGAAGTCGGGTCCATGCTGGCCGCTATAGTCGAAGCGACTACGCACCGAGCTGTCCAGCCGGAATCCCGCCTCTTCGAGCAGGCGGCCACTGTTTGGCCCCACGCCATAGCGACCGGCTCGATAAGCGACGGGCCGCCGCCCGAAGCGTTCAGCGATGCGCTGGCACAAGGCCTCCAGCTTGGCGCGCTCTACCGGCTCCGGCAGGAAGCCTGCATAGCTGTTTCGGTCCGTCACTTCCTCGACATGCGGCGGATTGACCCACGGGTGAAGATGCGCGCCGATATCAGCCGCGCCGTCAGCGGCCCAGCGCCCCATCATGTCCGCCGCCGCATCGCTATCCACAACCGGATAATCAGTGACATAGACCGGCTTAACGCCTGCCGCCGCGAAATAAGCCTGACCTCTTGCCATGCCGGCCAAGGCACTGACCGCGTGACCGCTGCGGCTGAAGGGGGCAGCCCAGTCGAATTCCTCCTCGGTATCGACGAACAGCATGAAACGCGTGCCGAATGCAGGATTGAGAACTATCCGGTCCGCGGAGGTCGGCGGGCGAAGCAGGCTGTCGTCATTCGAGGATGAGGTCATATCTGCCGCCTATCGCGATAAGGTTGCGATAAGGTTGCCCCGGCGCCTCGGGCACGTCAGACGCTGCCTGCCACATCCTCGGCCAGCGTCATCGCGGGCATCGAGAGCAGGAAACGATCCGGCTCAATCAAAAGGGCGCCGCCACATCCAGAGGCCAGGCTCCGTATCAACCGCAGCGAAAAACCAAGACCCAACAACGGCCCGTCAGCCCAATCGCCCTCAGCCGTATAACCAGGGTCGAGCATCCGTTCCTCGTCCATGCCGGCCAGGGTGGCCGGCCGGTCGACGGCCAGCATGACCATGCCCTGCCCCGCGTCGGACTGGAACCAGCAGACCCCTGTCAGCTCCTCGCCAGGCGCCCCGACCGACACGACGGTGCGCATAAGGTGCTGGACCATGCGTTCACCCTGGATTGGGTCGATCCGCACCAGCGGCAAGTTGCGCGCAATGTTGATATCGATCTGTGCGCCATTGCCTTCGCCCTGCTCCCGAAAGCGCGCGGAAACCTGCGCAATCAGCAGCGCCGGATCAACGGCCGTCGGTGCTTCCGCCCCCTCCCCACGCGAAACGCGGGCCGCCAGGTCCAGATCGTCGAACGCCGCCAGCAGATGCCGTGCATCCAGCGCGATCTTGCCGGCCATCTCCCGATATTCGGGGCTGCTCGGGCCGAAAAGCTCCTGCTCTATGATGTCGGCGAAACCCAGAATCGCGTTCAATGGCGTGCGCAGTTCATGCACCAATTGTCGCAAGGAATCTGCCGACAGGCCCGCGACGGACACCGGCTCTGCTTGAGGAGGCGCGGCCACCTCGTGCAGATATGGCCTGCGCGCCTGTCCCCGATAGCCTTGGAAACGGCCGGATCGTTGATCGAAGAAAGGCGTCGCCGACAGCCGCCATTCTCCGGCCATGGCCCCTCCCACGATCGTATAGCGGCCATTCTGGAAGCCGCTGCGCCGCATGAAGGCGCCGGCGACGCTGCCATCGGGACCACTGATTCCGGTCAAGGCCGTTTCGCCCAGCGAAAGACCTATCAACGCGGCACGCGGTCCCTGGTCGATCCAGATGATCATCCCGGTCGCGTCGGTTTCGAAAGCGAAGGAACGGACATGCGCCTCGTCCTTCGACTCGGGACGCGGCGCGACGACGTCCGGTATCCGGCGCGAACTGGTGAAGCGCTCGATGCGGTCGACCAGGTTGCGGATCTGGTCGTCCCCGACCGTCTCCTCTTCGCCCCGGTCTTCGTTTTTCTGATGCTCCGGACCTGAGCCGGCGTCATATTCGTCCTGTTGGCCCGCCGGGGCGTCGGGCGCTACCATGTCCGGCGTCAACAGCATTCCACCGGCATCTTCAACGGCGAACGCGTCATCGCGGTCTGTGGTCAGCACGAAATCGGCCGGCCCGAAGGTCTCCAGCGCCTGCTGCACGGTCAGTCCCAAATCTCGGCGGCCGCGCAGCACGCCGCGGGCGGTAGGCGTGAGGCGCGGCAACAGCCCGATCCAGGCGTCGTCCGGTAGCCGGGCGCGTGACATCGCCGCCGCCGCGATCGACGGCCGATCATTGGCGAAGAATTCGACGAGGGTGGGGGAACGCAGCCGTCCACCCAGTTCAACCACGGTTGCGATCCGCTGCGTTTCGGACAACTGCGTCCGCAGCCCCGCCAGTCTGTCGAGCAGCATAGACCGCTCCTCGACGGGCAGGCTGCTCCTGTCGGTCCGATCATTCTGCGCCAGCAGGTCCACGCACTGTCGCCATAGCGTCACCGCGCCAAGGCCGCTCCGGTTTTCCGCGGCCAGGACCGTCTGCATCAGATCGTTGAAGCGCACCCTATTCCCCATCAGGATTCCCGCGACGCCCAGCATCTCATCTCGGGAGGATCATGCCTTTGGAATAAGCCTTCCCCGGTCGAAGGGAAAGGGGGCCGGGTCTGTCATTTCGGAACGTCGCATAGTGGGACAATTGCATTGGCCTGAAATAATATTATGCTATCGGGCCTAAGATGAGAAAGGAAATAAGCGGACTGTGGCTGGCCCCAACATTGACGATATCGACATGCACATCCTGGGCGAACTGCAACAGGACGGGCGGATGACCAATGTGGAATTGGCCCGCAAGGTGGGGCTGACCGCCCCGCCCTGCCTGCGCCGCGTGCGCGCCCTGGAGGAAAGCGGCGCCATCAGTTCCTATCACGCCGTCGTCAATCCAGCGATACTGGGTTATACGATCACGGTCTTCGCGATGGTGAGCCTCAAAAGCCAGGCCGAAGCCGATCTCAAGGCCTTCGAAGACCATGTGGCGACACTGCCCGAAGTACGGGAATGCTACATGCTGAATGGAGAGATCGACTTCATCCTGAAGGTCGTCGCCAGGGACCTGCAGAGCTTCCAGCAGTTCCTGACTTCCAAGCTGACCCCGGCCCCTAATGTGGTAAGCGTCAAGACATCGCTGACCATCCGCATGTCCAAGAATCTGCCTGGCGTCCCCCTGCCGATCTGAGGTTCGCGGGAAAATGTCGCCCGAATTATCCTTATGCAAGGATTGGGATGGCGGTGCTCGGAAGGGCATGCTGGCCGCGTCGCCAGCTTATACCGGAAACAGGAAAATGGTGGAGCCTAGCGGGATCGAACCGCTGACCTCCTGCATGCCATGCAGGCGCTCTCCCAGCTGAGCTAAGGCCCCATCGTCGGGCGGCATCATACCGCACCCCAATGGATCAGACCATGTCCGGCGTGATGCCATCGGCCTTATATATGGTGGAGCCTAGCGGGATCGAACCGCTGACCTCCTGCATGCCATGCAGGCGCTCTCCCAGCTGAGCTAAGGCCCCGTATCCAGTGCAGGCGCCGTTTGGGTCCGGCGCCTCGCGAGGTCGCTGCCATTAGGCGGCGGCGACCTCGCTGGCAAGCAGAAAATTCAGTTAGCTATCGTCGCCATCATCATCTCCGGCCGCGTCGACACCGAGGTCGTCATCGCCCCCCAGATCGACGTCATTATCCGGCGAATCGCCGTCATCATCCACGTCCAGATCGAGGTCCAGATCGTCGTCCGCCGTCTCGATCTCGCCATCGGCGGTTTCGATCACCTTCTTGGGCGCCTCTTCATAAGGCAGCGGCTGCTTGGACTTCAGCACCGGCTCAGGTTCCCAGGCCGTGCTGCAGTTGATGCAGGTAACCGGGTCGTCCTTGCCCAGGTCATAGAAGCGCGTGGCGCATTTCGGGCAGGTACGCTTCGTGCCCCATTCAGCCTTGACCATGTCCGGCCTTGTCCTTCTTGCGAGTGCTCAAACGAAAATCACGCGGCACGACATCGTCGTCCGCGAAGCGTCGGGCGCCTTGCCATAGCATGGCCGCCCTGTCAAAAGCCGGGCGCATTTTTTCAGCTTCTTTGCACCGGATCGCACTGTGACCGCTTCTTCAGATCAGCCCCGCCCGATGACCTTTACCAGCGCTCCGCCAATGCGGGGCTGCGTCACCGTTCCGGGGGACAAGAGCATCTCGCACCGCGCGCTCATGCTTTCCGCTCTCGCCATCGGGGAAAGCCGTGTCGAAGGGCTGCTGGAGGGCGAGGATGTCCTGGCGACCGCAGCCGCCATGCGCGCGATGGGCGCGGATATACGGCGGGACGATGAAGGCATCTGGCATATCAACGGTGTCGGCGTCGGCAGCCTGCTACAGCCCCAGACAGCGCTCGACATGGGCAATAGTGGAACGTCCACCCGCCTGCTGATGGGGCTGGTCGCCAGTCATCCGATCACTGCCACCTTCGTCGGCGACGCTTCGCTGAGCAAGCGCCCCATGGCGCGCGTGACCGAACCCCTGTCCCGTATGGGCGCGAGCTTCATGACCAGCCCCGGCGATCGACTTCCCCTCACGATGCGCGGGCTGTACCCTGCCGTACCGCTCGACTATCGACTCCCTGTCGCCTCGGCGCAGGTCAAGTCCGCCGTCCTTCTCGCTGGTCTCAACGCCCCGGGCGTCACCCGCGTGGTCGAACCGATCCCGACACGCGACCATAGCGAAAAAATGCTGAAGGGCTTCGGCGCGGATCTTGAGGTCGCGGTCGAAGACGACGGAACGCGCGTCATCACGCTAAGGGGCGAGGCCGAACTCCGGCCGCAATCGATCGTGGTGCCCGGCGATCCCTCGTCCGCAGCCTTCCCGATGGTCGCCGCCTTGATCGTGCCCGGATCGCAGGTGACCATCGCCAATGTCGGCTTGAACACGACCCGCGCGGGGCTTATCGACCTTTTGCGGGAAATGGGCGGCGATATCGTTGTCGAAAAGCCGCGCGAAGTGGGTGGCGAACCCGTGGGCGACCTTGTCATCACTGCCTCCGCGCTCAGAGGCGTGGAACCAGATCCGGCCCGCGCCCCTTCGATGATCGACGAATATCCGGTGGCCTTCATCGCCGCCGCTCTCGCCGAGGGACGCAGCATCTTCCGTGGCCTTGAGGAACTGCGCGTCAAGGAATCCGACCGCATCGCCACCATGGTGGCGGGCCTGCGCGCCATCGGCGTGACCGTTCAGGAACTCGAAGATGGCATCATTGTCGAAGGCAGCGGCGGCGCGCTCCTGCCGGGGGGCGGCCCAATAGCCACCAGGCTCGATCACCGCATCGCCATGAGCTTCGCCGTGGCGGGCCTCATGTCCAAAAATGGCGTCACCATCGATGACATGCGTCCTGTCGCTACCAGCCTCCCCGGCTTCACCACTCTACTTCGATCGCTCGGAGCAATCGCATGACATTCGACCTGGCCAACACCGCCGGACTTATCGGAAGCGGACTGATGGTCATCGCCTATGCATACAGCAACATGGCGCAAGTGCTGAATTTCGCGCTCTTCAACCTGCTTAACCTCCTCGGCGCGCTGCTGTTGATCTATTCTCTCACGATTCATTTCAACGTCGCCGCCATGGCACTGGAAACCGCCTGGGCCTTCATCGCCCTCATCGGCCTCGCCAAGGCCTTGCGGAAAGGCAAAGCATCATGATCATCGCCGTCGACGGCCCCGCCGCGTCAGGCAAGGGCACCATCGCCAAGGCGCTTGGCCATCATTACAACTTGCCTGTGCTTGACACGGGCCTGCTCTATCGAGCGGTCGGACTCGCCGTTCTCAAGGCCAGCGGCGATCCGGACCATGAAGAGGACGCCCTCGCTGCTTGCGATTTCGACGAGGGGATGCTTCGCGACCCCGCGCTGCGCAACGAAGCGGTCGGCTCGCTCGCCTCGCGCGTCTCGGTCCACCCGAGCGTCCGCCAGGCCTTGGTCAAGCGCCAGCGCGACTTCGCCAGCCGGCCGGGCGGCGCCATACTCGACGGCCGCGACATCGCGACGGTCATCGCGCCCGATGCCGACGCCAAGATCTTCGTCACCGCAAGCGTGCATGTTCGCGCCCAGCGTCGCTATCAGGACGCGATGAGCCACGGCGGCCACCCAGACATGGACAGCCTGATCGCGGACATCCAGGCGCGGGACACGCGGGACATGAGCCGCGACCACGCGCCGCTGCGCGTGGCGGACGGAGCGGACTTGCTCGATACCAGCAATTTGACTATAGACGCCGCCGTCCAGCAGGCCATTGCACTGGTGGACGCCCAGTTGGAACGTCGGCGACAGGCCTGACGCGGTGGCGGCGCTTGGGATTCCCAGGCGCCCTTTTCGCTTAACCATGCGGGCGTCGACTCGTCGTGGCCGAACGGATGTTCGCATGGGTATTCGGCCCTGCGGACGGTTTGGCCTGAAAGACCACCGGATACAACCGGTAGGCCAGCAATGACGAGTGAAGGACTTAGACATGGCCTCTACGGCATTCCCCTCGCGCGACGATTTCGCCGCGCTTCTCAATGAATCTCTCGGTGGCGAAGACGGCGGCTTTGAAGGCCGCGTCGTAAAGGGCACCGTTACCGGCATCGAAAACGACATGGCGCTGATCGACGTCGGCCTGAAGTCGGAAGGCCGCGTGCCGCTGCGTGAATTCGCCGCGCCGGGTCAAAAGGCTGACCTCAAGGTCGGCGACGAAGTCGAAGTCTATGTCGACCGCGTCGAAAACGCCCATGGTGAAGCCATGTTGTCGCGCGACCGCGCGCGCCGCGAAGCCGCCTGGGACAAGCTGGAAAGCGAATTCACCGAAAACGCCCGCGTCGAAGGCGTCATCTTCGGCCGCGTCAAGGGTGGTTTCACCGTTGATCTCGACGGCGCCGTCGCGTTCCTCCCGGGTTCGCAGGTCGACATCCGCCCCGTGCGCGACGTCACCCCGCTGATGGACATTCCGCAGCCCTTCCAGATCCTCAAGATGGATCGCCGCCGCGGCAACATCGTCGTGTCGCGCCGCGCCATCCTGGAAGAAACCCGCGCAGAACAGCGCAGCGGTCTCATCCAGACGCTGGCCGAAGGCCAGATCATCGAGGGCGTCGTCAAGAACATCACCGATTACGGTGCGTTCGTTGATCTGGGCGGCATCGACGGCCTGCTGCACGTCACCGACCTCAGCTACAAGCGCATCAATCACCCGAACGAGATGATCAACATCGGCGACACCGTCCGTGTCCAGATCATCCGCATCAACCGCGACACGCAGCGCATCAGCCTCGGCATGAAGCAGCTGGAAAGCGATCCGTGGGAAGGCGCCGCCGCCAAATATCCGGTCGGCGCGAAGCTGTCGGGCCGCGTCACGAACATCACCGAATATGGTGCGTTCGTCGAACTGGAGCCGGGCATCGAAGGCCTGGTCCACGTTTCGGAAATGTCCTGGACCAAAAAGAACGTCCACCCTGGCAAGATCGTTTCGACCAGCCAGGAAGTCGACGTCATCGTCCTCGAAGTGGATCCCGAGAAGCGCCGCATCTCGCTCGGCCTCAAGCAGGCCCAGAACAACCCCTGGGACAGCTTTGCCGAACGTCACCCGATCGGGTCGACCGTCGAAGGCGAAGTCAAGAACGCGACCGAGTTCGGCCTGTTCATCGGCCTGGACGGCGACGTCGACGGCATGGTCCACATGTCGGACATCGCCTGGGGCATTTCGGGCGAAGACGCGCTGGCATTGCACCGCAAGGGCGAGACGGTTCAGGCCGTCGTTCTTGACATCGACGTCGAGAAGGAGCGCATCAGCCTCGGCATGAAGCAGCTTGAGCGTGGCGGCCCGGCCGCCGGCGGCACCACTGCCGCTGCTGCTGGCCTGAACAAGAACGCGATCGTCACCGTGACCGTTCTGGAAGTTCGCGACGGCGGTCTGGAAGTCCAGGCCGGCGAAGATGGCGCCACCGGCTTCATCAAGCGCAGCGACCTTGGCCGCGACCGCGACGAACAGCGTTCGGAACGCTTCCAGATCGGCCAGAAGTTCGACGCCATGGTCACCGGCTTCGACCGTGCCAAGAAGCCGACCTTCTCGGTCAAGGCGATGCAGATCGCCGAAGAGAAGCAGGCCGTGGCGCAATATGGCTCGTCCGACAGCGGCGCATCGCTGGGCGACATCCTGGGCGAAGCGCTGAAGGCGAAGAGCGAGGGTTAATCCTCTTCGACACCTAACTAAAGTAATAGAGCCCACCGGAACACTTTCCGGTGGGCTTTTTAATTCCCAAAATGAGAACCGAATACCGATATTGGATAATTGTCAGGAGACGGTTAAGTCAGTATAAAATCAGTTGGGAACCAGAAGGGGGAGCTGGAGGACCAATGATACGCTCTGAGTTGATTCAGACTCTGGCTGCGGAAAATCCGGAGTTGGGGCTTCAGGAGGTCGAAAGAATTGTCGACCTCTTCTTCAAGGAAATTGTCGACCGCCTGTCCAGTGGCGGCCGAGTAGAACTGCGCGGCTTCGGCGCATTCACCACGCGCGCGCGGGATGCGAGGACGGGGCGCAATCCGCGAACGGGGGAACAGGTGCCGGTATCGGCCAAGCGGGTGCCCTATTTCAAGCCGGGGAAGGAAATGCGCGAGCGCCTCAACGACAAGGCGCATTGAGCAGCGCGCTTCCTTGACCTGCGCCGCCTTAGCCGTCAGGGGATAGCGGCTGCGAGCGGACGTGGCGAAATCGGTAGACGCAGCGGACTTAAAATCCGCCTCCCCCTGGGAATGCGGGTTCAAGTCCCGCCGTCCGCACCAAAGATCAGCGGAAGGAATCGTGCGGCAGCATAAGGCTGGCGCGGCGGCCCAATATCCCGCAATGATACGCGATGGCCGGCGCGATCAATCCTTCGAGTTTCAGCGATTCCCTCGTGATCCTGGGGGCGGCCGGCTTGGTCATACCGGGTTTCGCGCGCTTCCGAATCAGTCCGGTGATCGGCTTCATCCTCGTCGGGCTGGCCGTCGGCCCGTCGGGGCTCGGGGCGCTCGTCAGCGAATATCCCTGGCTTTATCATGTCACGATATCGAACAGAGCCGCGATCGAACCCTTCGCCGAACTGGGCGTCATATTGCTGCTGTTTTCGATCGGCCTGGAACTGAGCTTCCGCCGGCTGTGGACGATGCGCGCGCAGGTGTTCGGCGTTGGCGCTGCCGAACTGATCGGTAGCGCGGCCCTGATCGGCGGCGGGCTCTACCTCTTGGGGCAACTGCCCTCCGGCGCCTTCGGACTGGGGCTCGCGCTGGCCCTTTCCTCGACGGCCGTCGTGCTACCAATGGTCGGCACCCAAAGCGCCGTGGGGCGAGCGGCATTTTCCATGCTGCTGTTCGAGGACCTGGCGCTGGTTCCGATCATCTTCATGCTTGGGGCTCTCGCGCCTTCCGTCGCGACGAGTCCGGACGGCGCCTGGGCCGAACTGGCGAGCACCTTGCTCAAGGGCGGCATCACCATCGCCGTCATGCTGGTGCTGGGCCGGATATTCCTGCCGCATATCTTCAGCCAGGCCGCGCGCACCAAAAGCCCGGAAGTCTTCCTGGCCGCAAGCCTGCTTGTGGTCATCATCTCGAGCCTCGCGACTTCGCTCGCGGGATTGTCTCCGATAGTGGGTGCGCTGCTGGCCGGACTTTTGATCGCCGAGACCGACTATCACGGCGAGGTGGAGGTGATGACGTCGCCGTTCAAGGGCCTGGCTTTGGGCGTCTTCCTTATCACGGTGGGGATGAGCCTGGATGTCCGCGTTATCCTGGCCAACTGGCCCGGCCTCGTTCTTGCGGTAGTCGGCGTCGTCCTGGCCAAGACGCTGGTTACCGCTGCGCTTCTTTATTTCTCCGGAGCGCGCAAGGGCCTGGCGCTGGAAGTCGGGGTGTTGATGTCCAGCCCCTCGGAAACCACCCTCATCGTGCTGTCGACGGCGGCGGCGGCCAAGCTGATCCTCCCTTCGACCGCTGCTTTCTGGCAGATCGTGACCGCAATCGGACTTACCATAACCCCGCTGCTCGCGCGCATCGGCCACGACTTCGCGCGACGGTTGGAAATGGCGTTGGGCGAAGAGGCCGAGGGAGAACCGGAAAGCACCGAGGCGGCAGCAGTCGTCATCGGTTTCGGCCGGGTGGGACGCATGGTCTGCGACCTTTTGCGATTGCATAATCAGCGCTTCACGGTGGTCGAATCGGACCCGGACGTGGCGGCGGAGGGGCGCCGAAATGGATATCCGATACTGTTCGGCGACGTGTCGCGCACCGAAATGCTCGACAAGTTACGCCTCGGCCACGCCCGGGCACTGATCCTGACGATGGACGATCCTGTTCTATCGGTGCGAGTCACGAAACGGGTGCGGGGATGGGTGCCAGACCTCCCCATCATCGCCCGGGCGAGGGACACGAATCATGCTGCGCAGCTATACCAGGCTGGCGCAAGCGACGCGGTGCCCGAGACGCTGGAAAGCTCGCTGCAACTTGCGGAAACGGCGCTCGTCGATCTGGGGGTAGCGATGGGGCCGGTGATCGCGTCGATCCACCAGACGCGGGAGGATTTGCGCATGGGTATCAAGGACGCCGCGCAAATGGAGACGGCGCCCAAGCTGCGGCGTTTGAGGCCAGACGAAGTGCCGTGAGGCTGAATATTATCTATCTGGTCAACGTAACGCGAAAGCCGCCATCCCCTTCGACGGTGACGCTGCCGTCAGACAGGGACAGCAGCTGGTCCAGCGACACTTGCCGTGTTCCGGTGGGACAGAGGCCATCCTGCGCGGGCCGACTGTATCGAGCCGTCAACGCAAAACCGTCCTTCACGCGATAGGCCTGGCGGCTGAGCGTGACTTCGATCGTCCGTGCGTTCGCTCGGTAGGAAGGCAGCGCGCAATCGCCTTTGGTCTCGACCGCTTCGTTTAGCGAAAGGCGGGCGGGCGACGATCCGACGGACAAGGTGCCCGACCAGAGCGCCTCACGTCCGAGCCAGACGGCAACCTTCACCGGTACGGGCGACAGGCGATCCCCTTCGGCGGCAATCGGCATGGGATCGAAGACAGGCGGCGGTACGCGCACTGACGAAATCGTGGGTGGTGGAGGCGTCGCCGCCGGTACGGCGACGGCCAAGATGATCGAAAGCAAGGACGGCAAAACGATTCCCCCTGTGATGAAGGGACCTGCCCTAACCCTTTGCTTTTAAGAAGATGTTACGCCAGCACGCCGGCCAGCGCGGACCTGACCGCCTGGATCGCCGCGTCGGCCTTGTCGCCGTCGGGACCACCGCCCTGAGCCATGTCGGGACGGCCACCGCCGCCCTTGCCGCCCAGAGCCTCCACGCCCGCGCGGACGAGGTCGACCGCACTGATGCTTCCGACCAGATCATCGGTCACGCCGACGGCAATGCTGGCGCGGCCGTCGACCAGGGCCAATACCGCCGATACACCGCTGCCCAGCGTCGCCTTGTTCTGGTCGACGATGCCGCGCAGTTCCTTGGGGTCGAGGCCATCGATTACCTGGCCGATGAAGTTGATGGCGCCGACCTGCTCCGGACCGGTGGGCTGGGCCGAACCGCCGCCGCCCAACGCCAGCGCCTTCTTCGCTTCGGCAAGTTCACGTTCCAGCTTGCGGCTCTGTTCGACAAGGGAAGCGATACGGGCCGGGACATCCTCTGGCGTCGTCTTGAGCGTAGCGGCGGACTGGCGCAGGCGCTCCTCACGGTCCGAAAGCCACAGGCGCGCCGCTTCGCCGGTCAGCGCCTCAATGCGGCGGACGCCGGAGGAAACAGCCGACTCCGATATGATCTTGAAGAGCGCGATGTCGCCCGTCGCGCGAACATGCGTACCGCCGCACAGTTCGACCGAATAGCTGTTGCTATCACCCCTGCCCATGGACAGTACGCGTACTTCATCGCCGTATTTTTCGCCGAAAAGGGCCATCGCTCCGGCCGCGATTGCGTCGTCCGGGGTCATGAGGCGAGTCGTGACCGCTTCATTGTGACGGATCTGCTCGTTCACATCGGCTTCGACCGCGGCGATCTGGCTCGGTGTGAGCGCTTCGGGATGCGAAAAATCGAACCGCAGACGCTCGGGCGCGACGAGGCTGCCCTTTTGCGTGACATGCGCGCCCAACGTGTGGCGGAGCGCAGCATGGAGCAGGTGGGTTGCGCTGTGGTTGGCGCGGATGCGGTCACGGCGGTCGACATCGACAGTCAGATGCACCGTATCGCCCAGCTTGACGCTGCCCGCGGTGATCTTCGCCCTGTGCGCGTGAAGCCGGCCCAGCGGCTTGGCCGTGTCCTCAACCGCGGCCGCAAGCCCAGCCTGCGAACTGATCGTGCCCGCGTCGCCCATCTGGCCGCCGCTTTCGCCATAGAAAGGCGTCTGGTTGGTGATGATCACCACCTCATCGCCTGACTGCGCGCTCTCCACGCGGGCACCATCTTTGATCAGCGCGAGGACTTCGGCCTCCCCTTCGGTCCCGCTATAGCCGATGAATTCGGTGCTGCCGGCGGTTTCGGCGATGTCGAACCAGATTTCATCCGACGCCTTTTCCCCCGACCCCTTCCATGCGGCGCGGGCGGCAGCCTTCTGCTCGGCCATGGCGGCATCGAAGCCGGCACGATCGACGCTCAGGCCGCGAGAGCGCAGCGCGTCTTCGGTCAGGTCATAGGGGAAACCGAATGTATCATAGAGTTTGAACGCGGTCTCCCCGGGCAGCGTGCCGCCTTCGGACATGTCAACGGTTGCTTCGTCGAGCAGCTTCAGCCCCTTCTCCAGCGTCTGGCGGAAGCGGGTTTCCTCGCGCAGCAGCGTTTCCTCGATCAGCGGCTGGGCGCGAACCAGTTCCTGATACGCGCCGCCCATTTCGGAAACGAGGCTGGGCACCAGGCGATGCATCAACGGCTCCTTCGCGCCGAGAATGTGCGCGTGTCGCATCGCGCGGCGCATGATGCGGCGCAGGACATAGCCGCGCCCTTCGTTCGCGGGGAGCACGCCGTCCGCGATCAGAAAGCTGGTCGAGCGCAGGTGGTCGGCGATCACGCGATGGCTGGCCTTATGCTCTCCGTCGGTTGCGGTCCGGGTCAGTGCGCCCGATTCCTCGATCAGTGCCTTGAAGGTGTCGGTGTCGTAATTGTCGTGGACGCCCTGCAACACGGCGGCGATGCGCTCCAGACCCATGCCGGTGTCGATGCTGGGCTTTGGCAGTTCGGAGACGATCTCGTTCGCTTCCTGCTCATATTGCATGAAGACGAGGTTCCAGATCTCGACGAAGCGGTCGCCATCTTCCTCAGGGCTTCCGGGGGGGCCGCCCCAGATATGGTCGCCATGGTCGTAGAAGATTTCCGAGCAGGGACCGCAGGGACCGCTGTCGCCCATCGCCCAGAAATTATCCTTGGTGGGGATGCGGATGATGCGCGCTTCGGGCAAGCCCGCGATCTTCTTCCAGAGGTCGAAGGCTTCATCATCGGTGTGATAGACGGTGGCGGTCAGCTTGTCGGCCGGGATGCCCCATTCCCTGGTCAGCAAGGTCCAGGCATGGGTGATCGCCTGCTCCTTGAAATAGTCGCCGAAGCTGAAATTGCCGAGCATTTCGAAAAAGGTATGATGGCGCGCGGTATATCCGACATTGTCGAGGTCGTTATGCTTGCCGCCCGCGCGCACCGATTTCTGGCTGCTGGTGGCGGTCGAATAAAGTCGGGATTCCAGTCCCGTGAAGACATTCTTGAAGGGCACCATACCCGCATTGACGAACATCAATGTCGGGTCGTTGTGCGGCACCAGAGGCGCGGACGGAACGATGGTGTGGCCGTTGGCCCCGAAATAGTCGAGGAAAGAGCGGCGAATGTCGTTGGTCGAAGTCATGCGCGCGATTTAGTGGGAAGCGCTCCGACGCACAAGCGGGGCTTTTCATCGTATCGGCCCATCGGGTTTCCTGGTCCGACAGGTGCCCTCGATGCCCAGGAAATAGCGCGCCTCGAGTCGGGCGCGGCATTGCTCCGCCGGGCAATGGGTTCTAATGGCCGGACATGGACGACAATACCCGCCGGGCAGCCCTCGACTATCACCGCTTTCCGCAACCCGGAAAGCTTCGCATCGAGCCGACCAAGCGCATGGTCAACCAGCGCGACCTGGCGCTGGCCTATTCGCCCGGCGTGGCGGCGCCGTGCCTCGAGATTGCGGAAGATGCCGACAAGGCGATGGACTATACCGCGCGCGGCAATCTTGTCGCCGTCATCTCCAACGGGACGGCCGTGCTCGGGCTAGGCTCGATCGGGGCGCTCGCGTCCAAGCCGGTAATGGAAGGCAAGGCGGTCCTCTTCAAGAAATTCGCCGATATCGACGTGTTCGACATAGAGGTTGATACGACCGACCCCGACAAGTTCGTCGAAGCAGTCGCGCTGCTGGAACCTACCTTCGGCGGGATCAACCTGGAGGATATCAAGGCGCCGGAATGTTTCGCGATCGAGGCGGAACTAAAAAAGCGGATGAACATCCCCGTCTTCCACGATGACCAGCATGGCACCGCCATCGTCGTCGCTGCGGCGGTCCGCAATGCGCTGGTGCTGCAGGGAAAGACGCTGGCTGACGCGCGGCTGGTGACGTCGGGCGCGGGCGCCGCGGCGCTCGCCTGCGTCGACCTTTTGGTATCCATGGGCCTGCCGGTCGATCATGTTACGCTGACCGACAAGGATGGCGTGATCCATTCGGGACGCGAAGGCATGTTGCCCAACATGGCGCGCTATGCCCGCGACACCAACGCGCGGACTTTGCCAGAAGTGCTGCCGGGTGCGAACATCTTCCTGGGCCTGTCGGCGCCGGGCGTGCTCAAACCGGAATGGCTGCCCTTGCTCGCGCCCAATCCGCTGATCTTCGCTCTGGCCAATCCGGAGCCGGAAATCCGGCCGGAGGTCGCGCGCGAGGCGCGACCCGACGCCATCATCGCCACCGGGCGATCGGACTATCCCAATCAGGTCAATAATGTCCTGTGCTTCCCCTATATCTTTCGAGGCGCACTCGACGCGCGCGCCACGGAGATCAACGAGCCGATGAAGGCGGCCGCGGCCGAAGCGATCGCTGCCCTGGCGCGCCTGCCGGCTCATGACAGCGTGGCACAGGCCTATGGCGGGCGACGACTTGCCTTTGGGCCGGACTATATCATCCCCACCCCCTTCGACCCACGCCTGATCGCGGAGATCGCGCCTGCCGTCGCCAAGGCGGCGATGGACAGCGGCGTCGCCAAGCGGGCGTTGGACATCGATGCATACCGACGCGCGCTGGCGCAGCAGAATACGCGCTCGGCGCAGTTGATGCTGCCCGTTTTCGAAGCGGCACGGGGCAGCTGCCGACGCATCGCCTATGGCGAAGGCGAGGACGAACGTGTGCTGCGAGCCGTCCAGGATGCGCTCGACGAAGGCATCGTGCGTCCCGTGATCGTCGCGCGCCGACGCATCCTGAAGGAGAAGCTGCCGGGACTCGGTCTGCGTCTGGAACTGGACCGCGACGTGGAAGTGGTCGACCCGGAGACCGACCATGAGCTGCTTGGCGAACTCGTTGAAGCGTATCGCACCATCGCCTCCCGCAAGGGAGTTCCTGCCGCCGAACTGCTGCGCCATGTCTATCGGCGCCCCACCGTCACCGCCGCCATGCTGCTTCGTACCCGGCGCGTGGATGCGGCGCTGGTTGGCGGCAACAGCGAATATTGGGGGCAGGTCGAACATGTGCTGCGCATAATCGATCGCAAGCCAAGCCATAGCCGGGTCTATGCCCTGACCGGGCTTATCCTCGATCCGGGCGCGCTGTTCATCACCGATACGCACATGGTGCCCGATCCAACGCCAGAGCAGGTCGCCGAAATGGCGATCGCAGGTGCGACGGAGTTGAAGCATTTTGGCCTGACGCCCCGCGTGGCGCTGCTGTCTCATTCCAATTTCGGGGCGTCGCACAGTCCCAGCGCGCGCAAGATGCGGACGGCGTTGAAACTGGTGCATCAGTCCGCTCCGGATCTGTTGGTGGATGGCGAAATGCATGCCGATGCCGCGCTCAGCCAGTCGTTGCGCGAGCGGCTGGTGCCCGATGCGCGCTTCGACGGTCCGGCGAACCTGCTGGTCATGCCCAATCTGGACGCGGCCAACATCACGCTTACGGCTCTTTCCGCCTCCTCCAGCTCGCCCACAGTGGGCCCGATGTTGATGGGCCTCGCCCAACCGATTCATGTTTTGACCCCCGGCGTGACGGCGCGCGGCATCCTCAATCTGACCGCGATTGCGGCGGCAGAAGTCGATCGGGAAGGCTGAGTTTAACCTTTTTCGTCCATAGCGGGCGCCAAACGCAAACGGGCGAAGGAACAGACATGGCGCGACTCTTGGCCGCACTGGCGAAGGCGGCCGGCCCCAAGCTGGCGATCGGCTGCGTCATGGCTGGCATAACTCTGGTGGTCGGGTTCTCGCTCGAGCGTGGACGCGACCTTGAGCCTGTCGTCCCGCCGCACCTCTCACCCCCGCCTCGCTCGTCTGCGGCGCCGGTGGAGCGAAGCCGGGACCAGGCCTTGCCTATCGACCCTCGTGCGCTGGTGGTGCGAAGCGTTCTTCCTATTCACGGCCCTTTCCGTCACGGCGATTATGTCTGGGATGAAAGCGCCGCGCCTGCTGCTGGCCCGGTCATCATCACCGTGGACCTTAAGGCACAAACCCTGTCCGTCTTTCGGGACGGGCATGAAATCGGCGCGGCAGTGGTCATCTATGGCGCCGACGACAAGCCGAGCCCGCTGGGCGCCTTCCCGATAACACAGAAGGATGCCGACCATTATTCGCGCACCTATGGCAACGCGCCCATGCCATATATGCTGCGCCTGACCAACGACGGGGTGGCGATCCACGGTAGCGACGTCAGATGGGGGAATGCGACGCATGGCTGCATTGGCGTGCCGAAAGCCTTCGCCCGCAAGCTGTTCGCAGTCGCGAGGCTGGGCGACCTCGTCATCATCACCAATGGCAAGATGCTGGACGTGAGCCGGACCAGGGCCACGACCTAGGGCGCCTTCTAACCGAACAGAATGATCTGCCAGTTCGGAAAACGCGCCAGAATATGACCTGGGGTTTCCGGGCCGACGCAATCGGATTGAAAAACGCCCAGCCACCGTCGCTCTCAATCGGCATCGCAAAGTGCGCGACCGTCCCGGTCGGCGGCGCGCAGAGCGTATCCCGCATCGCTACTCAAGCGCGGGAAACTGACCCCCCCCAGTGATCCGCGCCCCTCGCACAAAGTGTTGCATTTTATGTCTACGACACCCGGGAGGGACAGCTGGTCGCCATCATATTGGCCTACGATGATACAGTGGTCACCTCGACCGGAAAAGCTGAGGATCAGCTTGTCGCCTGCCCTGCGAGCCGATCCGTGGCCATGACAGTTTTGTTCTTCGCCGAACATGGCCTCCAGGCCGAAGCGGAAGTCGCCCCTTTTGGCAGGGATGATGCACAGCACATCTCGGCCGGCCTCATGCCGGCGCTGATAGACGCCAACGGGCGACAGACGCGCGGCATCGGCAATGACGCCACTGTCGATCGCCGCGCGTTCCAGACCGGCGGCCGATGATCCCTTGTCCCCGACCATGGTCGATGATGGCGCACTCGGCTGGCATGACGCCAGACAGAACAGAAACGCCAGGCTAATCTGCCGCATCGACCGCCGTCAGCCCATCCGCCCCTACGCGGCGGAAGAAGCAGGATCGCGCGCCCGTATGGCAGGTGGGGCCCGCAGGCACCGCTTTCACCCAGACCGCGTCCTGGTCGCAATCAATGCGGATATCGCGCACCTGCAGCATGTGGCCGGAGGTCTCCCCCTTCTTCCACAGCGATTGCCGGCTGCGCGACCAGAAATGAGCCAACCCCGTTTCCACCGTCAGAGCGAGAGCCTGCGCATTCATATGCGCGACCATCAGCACGTCGCCTTGTTCGGCATCCGTGACAACGGCGGTGATCAGCCCGTCCTGGTCATATTTGGGATTGAGGGTGAAGCCCCGGTCGCGCGCTTGGTCCATCATGGCCATATAGGCGGCAACGGCGCCGATGCGAAGGCCCAGAATGAGCGACGCAAGAAGGGAGCCCAGAGGCTGGGCAAGACTGTCGAAAGCGAAAATGGGGCGATCGACGGGATCCGAACCCGCGACCTCTGGTACCACAAACCAGCGCTCTAACCAACTGAGCTACGATCGCCACAGGGCCAGGCGGCCCGAGAGAGAAGCGGCACATATGCGGCCCTTCCCTGGTCGTCAAGCGGCCAAATCACCGCCGCGGCCGAAAAAAGATGAGGGGCGAAGGCCACCTGCCCTCGCCCCTCTTCAGCCTTCGACATACATGCGCGCAATGGCGTTATCGCCTGATGCAGCGCTACCCTCCTAGAACTTTCAAGCCCGCCATGAATGGCGGACAAGTCGATAGGGACGCCCGATCAGGAGCGTCCGATCCCTGTCAGTTGACCGAGTCCTTCAGACCCTTGCCAGCCTTGAACTTGGGCTGGGCAGATGCCTTGATGGTCATCGTCTCGCCGGTCCGTGGATTACGACCAGTCGACGCCTTGCGCTGCGAAACCGAGAAAGTGCCGAAGCCGACCAGGCGCACTTCGTCCCCCTTTTTTAGGGCAGCGGAAATGGAATCGAAAACAGCTTCAACGGCCTTCGTGGCGTCGCTTTTGCTAAGACCGCTGTTTTCAGCGACGGCGCCGATCAAATCCTGCTTGTTCATGCCTTGGGAACCCCCTTCTAGTTGTACGGAATAATGGTGGAATCGCAGCGTTAGGCGGCGCAATAAGGCGCAGCTTTAAACAACTGTCAAAGGGAAAGAGACGAAGCCGCCAGCTTCGACGCGTTTTTGCCCATTTAGGGACAAAACGCGCAGGGACTGGCAGTTAATCGGGGAAAAACCAACCCAGATCAGTGCCTCAGCGACGCCTCCCCATCCCGGCCCGACGCCGGACTGGGCTGCGCGGCCAGGTCATCCTCCTCGGTCCAGGCGATGGCCTCGGGCACGCTGACCAGCGCTCGCGCGAGCACTTCGTCGACATGACTGACCGGAACGATATCCAGACCCTCGCGGATATTCGCCGGGATTTCGGCCAGATCCTTTTCATTTTCGGCGGGGATCAGCACCGTCTTGATGCCGCCGCGCAACGCTGCGAGCAGCTTTTCCTTGAGGCCGCCTATCGGCAATACGCGGCCGCGCAGCGTGACTTCGCCGGTCATCGCCACATCCTTGTGGACCGGGATGCCCGTCAGCGTGCTGACGATAGTCGTGACCATGCCGATACCGGCCGAAGGACCGTCCTTGGGCACCGCGCCTTCGGGCAAGTGGATGTGGATATCCTTGCGGTGGAAAACGCTCGGCTTGATGCCATAGCCCGGCGAGCGCGCCTTCACATAGGAAAAGGCAGCCTGGACCGACTCGTTCATCACCTCTCCAAGCTTGCCCGTGGTCCGGATCGCACCCTTGCCCGGCACCGTCACGGCCTCGATGGTCAGCAGCTCGCCGCCCACTTCGGTCCACGCCAATCCTGTCACAGCGCCGATCTGGTTTTCTTCCTCGCCGACGCCATGGCGGAATTTCCTGACACCGGCATAATCGGAAAGATTTTCCGGCGTGATCGTCACCTTGTCATATGCGCCCTCAAGGATCTTGCGCAGCGCCTTGCGGGCGAGCCGGGCCACTTCACGTTCAAGCGTACGAACGCCTGCCTCACGGGTATAATGGCGGATAAGGTCGCGGATGGCGGCTTCCGTTATCTCCACCTCGCCTTCCTTCAGCCCATGGGCGTCGATCTGCTTGGGCAGCAGGTGACGCTGGGCGATTTCCACCTTCTCATCCTCGGTATAGCCTTCGAGCCGGATAATCTCCATGCGATCGAGCAGCGGCTGCGGCAGGTTGAGCGAATTGGCGGTGGTGACGAACATCACGTCCGACAGATCCACGTCTATTTCCAGATAATGGTCCTGGAACTTGCTGTTCTGTTCGGGGTCGAGCACCTCAAGCAGAGCCGACGCAGGATCGCCCCGGAAGTCCTGGCCAAGCTTGTCGATCTCGTCGAGCAGGAAGAGCGGGTTCATCGTTCCCGCCTTCTTGAGGTTGGTCACGATCTTGCCCGGCAGCGATCCGATATAGGTCCGCCTGTGGCCTCGGATTTCCGCTTCGTCGCGCACGCCACCCAGTGACTGGCGCACGAATTCGCGGCCCGTCGCTTTGGCGATGCTGCGGCCCAGCGAGGTCTTGCCGACGCCCGGCGGGCCGACGAGGCAGAGGATCGGTCCCTTCAGCTTGTTGGTGCGCGCCTGCACCGCGAGATATTCGACGATGCGGTCCTTGACCTTTTCAAGCGCGAAATGATCCTCGTCCAGGATGGCCTGGGCGCGCTTGAGGTCGGTCTTGACCTTGCCCTTCTTGCCCCAGGGCAGGCCGAGCAGCACGTCGAGATAATTGCGCACGACGGTCGCTTCGGCCGACATGGGCTGCATGCCCTTCAGCTTCTTGAACTCCGCGTTCGCCTTGGCCCGCGCCTCCTTGCTGAGCTTGGTCTTGGCGATCTTGTCGGCCAGCTCGGCAAGCTCGTCGCCTTCCTCGCCTTCGCTGTTGCCCAGTTCGCGCTGGATCGCCTTCAACTGCTCGTTCAGATAATATTCGCGCTGAGTCTTTTCCATCTGGCGCTTCACGCGGCCGCGGATCTTCTTTTCGACCTGCAGCACGCCCAGTTCACCTTCCATGAAGGCGAAGACCATCTCCAGCCGCTTGACCGGATCGGCCTCGACCAGCAGCGACTGCTTGTCTGCGACCTTGACGTTGATGTTGGCGGCGACGGCATCGGCCAGACGCCCCGCATCCTCGATCTCGCGCAGTTGCACCGGCGTTTCGGCAGGCAATTTCTTGTTGAGCTTCGCGTAATTTTCGAATTGCTCGGCGACGGACCGCATGAGCGCGGCAGCCTCCGGGCCTTCCGCCGCAACCTCCTCCACCCGGCTCACGTCAGCCACCAGATGGTTGCCGGCCGAACCGATCGCTTCCAACTGAGCGCGCTGCTTGCCTTCGACCAGCACGCGAACGGTCCCGTCCGGTAGCTTCAGCAACTGCAGCACGACGGCAATGACGCCGGTGTCGTAAAGCGAGTCGCGACCGGGATCATCTTCGGCAGGATCAAGCTGCGAGACGAGGAAGATTTCCTTATCGGCTTCCATCGCCGCTTCCAATGAGGCGACGCTTTTGTCGCGCCCGACGAACAGGGGCACGATCATCTGCGGGAAAACGACAATGTCGCGCAGCGGAAGCAGGGGATATTGCGTGGTCATTCGATCTCCGGAGGCCGCAGGAAAAATGGCGGCGCCATGCGGTTCATCGTTTTATGGGGATGGTTGCTGCCCTGTTCAATCGGCTAGCCTTGGTGAAGGGCAAATGAACGGCTGCTGATCTATCCTGTTCCGCTCAGAAGGGCAGCTTGAAGCCGGGAGGCAGCGGCAGGCCGCTCGTCATCTTCGACATCTCCGCAGCGCTGGCCTCATCGGCCTTCTTGCGCGCGTCGTTGAAGGCTGCGGCGACAAGATCCTCCAGCATCTGCTTCTCGCTCGGCGCGAGCAGGCTGTCGTCGATCGACACGCCAAGGATCCGTCCTTTGGCTGAAGCGCGCACCTTAACGAGGCCGCCGCCGGCCGCGCCTTCAACCTCGATCTTGTCGAGATTTTCCTGCGCGCGTTGCAATTCTTCCTGCACACGGCTGGCCATGCCCAATATTTCGTTCAGATCCTTCATCGCTCAGCGCTCCATGGTTCCACCCGATCAAGATCGGCGTCGGGGAAGGCGGCGAACGCAGCCTTGACCACCGGGGTTTCAAAAATCTCGGCCCGCTCTCTTGCCTCGGCGGCCTCGGCCCGTTCCAGCAGGGTCGGCGCGGCAGCACCCTCGCTAATCTGCACCTGCCAGCGCACCTGCGTCACTTGATGCAGCGCGCTTTCGAGCGTCTTGGCAAAATCCCGCCCCAGCGGCGGCACCAACTGGACATCGATCGCCCGCGGCTCATACCGCACCAGCCGGACGCAGTCCCTGACCTGCCCGGCGATCATGTGGCGGCCGCCGTCCTCCAGCGCCGCGATCATCTCTTCGAAGGAGGAAGGAAGCGAGGGAGTAACCGCCTCCGCCGGCGTAGCAGACGCCCCAGGGGCCGCAGCGCCTTGGCGCAGCATCCTGGCCAGTTCGCCCGGATCGGGCATGCTCGCGGCGTGCATCACGCGCAGCAAGGCCATTTCGCACGCTTCGATCGGGAATCCCGCGCTTGCGACCTCGTCATGCCCCTTGAGCAGCAGTTGCCAGAGCCGGTGCAGCGGCGCGAAACCGATCTGCCCGGCCCACTCGCTCAACGCCTCCCGTTCCTCGGCCGACTGGCCGGGACTAACGATATCGCGACCGGCCTTCATCAGGGTGACGGCATGCACCAGTTCCAGCAGCCCGCGCATGAGGGCGAGCGGCTCGACGCCCAGCGCATATTGATCGCGAACACCGCCCAGCAACGCGCCGCTGTCACCTTGCAGCAGCAGGCCCATCAGGCGACGCACCGCTCCCCGATCCGACAGACCCAGCATCTCGCGCACCTGGGCGGCGGTGACGAGCGGCGCGCCTTCGCCCATTTCCGCGTGCGCGATCGCCTGGTCGAGGATCGAGAGACCGTCGCGCGCCGACCCTTCAGCCGCCTGGGCGATCAGGGCCAGCGCGTCAGGCTCGGCCGCGACGCTCTCGGCCTCCACCACATGAGCGAAATGGCTGGCGAGCAATTCGGCGGGGATGCGGCGCAGGTCGAAACGCTGGCAGCGCGACAGGACCGTGACCGGAACCTTGTTCACCTCAGTCGTCGCGAACAGAAACTTCACATGCGCGGGCGGCTCTTCCAGCGTCTTCAACAGCGCGTTGAAGGCATTTTTAGAGAGCATGTGGACTTCATCGATGATGTAGATCTTGTAGCGCGCCGACACGGCGGCATAGCGCACCGCTTCGATGATCTCGCGCACGTCGTCGACGCCCGTATGGCTGGCGGCGTCCATTTCGACAACGTCGATATGGCGCCCCTCGGCGATCGCCCTGCACGGTTCGCAAATGCCGCACGGGTCGATGGTGGGGCCGCCCTGCCCGTCCGGACCCACGCAGTTGAGCGCTTTGGCAATCAGGCGCGCCGTCGATGTCTTGCCCACGCCACGCACCCCCGTCATCAGGAACGCATGGGCCAGCCGTCCCCGGCGGATGGCGTTGCCCAATGTCTGGACCATGGCGTCCTGCCCGATCAGCTCACGAAAATTGCGCGGCCGGTATTTGCGCGCGAGCACACGATAGGGCTGGGGGGAATCGGACATGACGATCAATCTAGCGGCTAGGGGAGCGGCTGTCGAAGCCGGAAAAGCCGGACAAAGGTGGGAGCCGGAACGACCCGCGGCGAAATCACTGTGGCTGCTTCCGTCAGGATCTGACCAGGTTGGCGACGACCACGTCCGCCCGACTCCCGGGCCGGCATATGGCGAAGTGCGGCAGCCCTGACAAGGCCGATGACGAACGCTTCCTCAATCGAGGCCGGTGCGCTGCGCCTTCCCGACGAAATCCAGCGCGGCGCGAGCCGTCTCGGCGATCGCAGCGTCCGCCGCCTTGGCGTCCACCGTCGGCCGGTCAAGATAGATGGCGAGCAGATACTCGTCGCCCGCAGGGGATCTGACCAGCGCCACATCATTGAACGCGGTTCCGCAGCTTCCCGTCTTGCCGCCCGACGTCCATCCCTGAGGCAGGCCCGCCTTGATCCGCCGGTCGCCGGTCGTGCTGGCGTCCAGCCATTGGCGCAGCCGCTTCGCACTGTCGGGCTTAAGGTCACGAAAAAGGAGCCGTGCCATCAGCTCGGCCATCGCCGCAGGGCTGGTCGTGTCGCGTTCGTCGCCCTCGGCATTCTCATTCAGCGCGGGCTCCGTCCGGTCGAGCCGCGTCACGCGGTCGCCATGGGTGCGGGCGAAAGCGGTCAGCCCCTCGGGTCCGCCGACGAAGGGCAGCAGCAGGTTGGCCGCGCTGTTGTCGCTCAGAGTAACGGCGGCCTCCGCCAGTTCGGCCATGGACATGCGGCCGCGCTTGCGGTTCTGCTTAACGGCCGGCGCATAGTCCAGAACATCATCCTTGGTGAAGGCGACCTGCCCGTCCAGGCCGAACTTGCCGCTTTCAGCGCCGCTCAGCACAGCGGCGGCCAGCGGCGCCTTGAAGGTCGAACACAGCGCGAACCGCTCGTCACGATTGAAGCCCAGCAGCAGCGCACCCTTGCTGTCGACCAGCGCCACCCCCAGCCGCCCGCCGCTCTCCTTCTCTATGTCGCGCGGATTGCGGACGGCCTTCATCGCGGAATCGCTCACCATGTAGCGCGGCGCGGGCGGGAGCAGCGACTGCCGCTCGCCGCCGGTCTGCGCCGGCGCGGATGCGCCGACGAGAAGCGGCAGCGCGGCCAGGCCCAGAAAAGCAAAGCGCACGCTTACATGCCCTGCATGTTGTAGGATTCTCCAGGAATCCGGACAGTCAGGCCATCCAGTCGCTCTTCCAGTATGATCTGGCAGGCCAGACGGCTTGTCCGCGTCGCTGCGGCGGCCAGGTCCAGCATGTCCTCTTCGGCCTCGCTCGCCGCCTTCAGCTTCTCGAAATCCGTCGCATCGACGATGACATGGCAGGTGGAACAGGCCATCTGCCCTTCACACGTGCCCTCCAGCGGCTGGCCAGCGGCCTGTGCCACGTCCAGCAGGACCGAACCGGCCGGGGCATCGACCTGCTGCCGCTGCTCGCCATCCGCGCTGATGAAGGTGACCCTGACCATGATTTGCGACTTTCCCTGCTCAAGGCGCCGCTTGTGCGGCTGCCACTTCATTCATCAGTCTCGCCGCTTCGCTCACGTCAGCAAGCGTCGTATAGCGGCCGAAGCCGATCCGAACCGATCCCCGCGCCTCGCGGTCTGACAACCCGATGGCACGCAGCACATGGCTAGGCCGCCCCGACCCACTGGCGCAAGCGCTGCCGAGCGAAAAAGCGACATCGCGGCATTCGGACAACAAACGCCCCCCGTCCACCCCATTGCGCCGGATATTGAGGTTGCCGTGATAGCGCGCTTCCGCGCTTCCGTTCAACGCCCAGTTCCGGAACAACATGCGCGCCTCCGTCCAGAGCATTTCGACATGGGCGCGGTCCTCGCCCGCCCGTTCGCGCATCAGACGAGCCGCCACGCCAAAACCCGCACAAAGAGCAGGCGAGAGCGTGCCAGAACGCAGACCGCCTTCCTGCCCTCCGCCGTGAAAGACCGGCGCAAGATTGACCCCGTCCCGCAACCACAATGCTCCCACGCCCTTGGGGCCATGTATTTTGTGCGCGCTAACCGCGATCATGTCGCACTCGCGCGGGATCGGTACCCGGCCATAGCCCTGAACGGCATCGCAGAGAAACAAGGCGCCAGCCTGATGGGCAAGGTCGGCGAGCGCGCCGATCGGCTGGATCACGCCAATCTCATTATTGACCAGCATCGCTGCGACCAACGCGACACCCGGCTGGATCGCTTCGGCCGCAGCGGCCAGGTCGACCAGCCCGTCCGGCCCGACAGGCAGCACGATGACCCGATGCCCTTGCGCGGCCATGGCCTGGGCCGTGTCGAGTACGGCGGCATGCTCGCTCGCTAGCGTCACGATGTCGCCGCGCGGCGCTCCCTGGATCGCGATGTTGATCGCCTCGGTCGCGCCCGAGGTGAAGAGCAGGCGGCCACCCTCCGGCAGCAGCTGCCCGATTTCCGATCGAGCAATTTCGACCTGGGCGGCGGCCATGCGCCCCAGGCGATGCGGACTGTGTGGATTGGCGAACTGGTCGCGCAGCAGCGGAACCATGGCGTCAAAGGCTTCGGGCGCGAGTGGCGTCGTTGCCTGATAATCGAGATAGATCGTCATCGCGCCCGTGCTGCCATCGCCCGCCACTGGTCAAGGAAACGATCCACGTCCGCCTCGCTTGTAGCGGGACCAAAGCTCACCCGGACAACCTCCGCCGCGGCCTGCTCGTCCCATCCCATCGCGCGCAGCACGTGGCTGGTCTTGAGCGATCCCGACGAACAGGCGCTGCCGGCGGACACGGAAATGCCGGCGAGGTCGAACTGGATAAGCTGCGCGCGCGCCGAAACGCCCGGCATCCGGTAGCTTGCAATCACAGGGATGCGCGGCGCGTCCCGTCCGATGATCTCGCCGCCGCCCGCCTCTATGCCGTCGTCCAACCTGGCGCGCAGGCGGGCCGCAGCCGGTAGCCAGTCGTCCCGTGCTTCCAGCGCCGCGGCCATCGAAAGAATACCCGGCAGATTTTCGGTGCCCGCTCGATAGCCCTGCTCCTGACCGCCGCTGGGCTCCAGCATCGCGAGGTCTTTGACCAATAACGCGCCGACGCCAGGCGGACCGCCAAATTTGTGCGCGCTGATCGCGATCATGTCGGCCTCGGGCAGCGGGAGCTTGCCGGCGCTCTGGGCGCAGTCGGCGAAGAGCAGCACGCCGTCGCGGTCGATCGTGTCGAGCGGCTGGACTACGCCGGTTTCGTTGTTGACGTGCTGAATCGCGAGCAAGATGCCGCCCGTCCCAACGGGGCTGCCGCTTTCCGCTCGGCTTACAAGACCATCGGCCGTCACCTCCAGCCGTGTTGCCTGCGGCGTAACCCGCAACACCGAATCATGCTCAACCGTGGAGGTCATGACCTCACTCGCCTTGGCGCGAACCAAGCCGATAGAAATCGCCTCGCTGGCGCCCGACGTGAAGATCACATGCCCGCCCCAGCCCAGCGCCGCGGCGATCCGCGCGCGCGCCTGTTCCAACGCGGCGCGGGCCGCGCGGCCATCTGCATGGGGGCTGGAAGGGTTGGCCCATCGTTCCATTCCCTCCACCATCGCGGCGCGCGCCTCCGGCAGCATGGGCGTGGTTGCGGCATGGTCCAGATAAAGGCGATCGACGTCCAAGGGCGGCGTGTTACTCATTGATTGCGGAAATGGTCGCGCCTTCTATATAGGCGGTCTGCCGCGCAACGCCAGCACAGGCGTGTCGCGCCCCCGCATCCACACCGCCTTCCGCTTGTCCGGCGGGCGGCCAGAACCATAACAGGTGCCATGCCCGACGTTATCTTTCCCGGACCCGAAGGCCGTCTCGAAGGCCGCTTCAGCCCCCCACCCCGTCCGCGCGCGCCCGTCGCGATGATCCTGCATCCGCATCCGCAGGGCGGCGGCACGATGAACGACCGGATCACCCAGGCGCTCTACAAGACCTTCGTGAAGCGCGGCTTCGCGACACTGCGCTTCAACTTCCGTGGCGTCGGCCGCAGCCAGGGCACGTTCGACAATGGCATCGGCGAGTTGTCCGACGCAGCCGCCGCGCTCGATTGGGTGCAGAGCTTCCATCCCGAAGCGCAGACGACGTGGATCGCGGGTTTCTCCTTCGGTGCCTGGATCGGGATGCAGTTGTTGATGCGCCGCCCCGAAATCCGCGGCTTCATCTCGGTCGCGCCACCAGCGAACATGTATGACTTCTCCTTCCTCGCGCCCTGCCCCTCGTCGGGCATCATCGTGCAGGGCACGGCTGACGAGGTCGTGACGGCCAGCGCGGTGCAGAAGCTTGTCGACAAGCTGCGGACCCAGAAGGGCATCACCATCCATCATGACGAAATCCGTGGCGCAAACCACTTTTTCGAGCATGAACTGGATCAGTTGATGAAGTCGGTCGACAATTATCTCGACATGCGCCTGGCGCCGGACTCGCCGATCCGCTGAATCGCTTGAGCGCAAGATGAAGGGGGCTGCTGCTGCGGCCTCATCTCTTCACGTGCAGGCGCAAAGTCGCACGACGATTCCCGCTGGCCAGGACAAGCCAGGATTGGGCCGGAAGAGGAAATTCCCGCTTGGCGCGAGCGGCCCGGCGCTCTAGCGGCGGCGCCTGATGAGTGAGCAGAAGAATGACCCCCGCCTGATCTGGAGCCGCTACTACAGCGCCTTCATCCCTGCCCCGGTCCGGCCGGGCTTCGTCGATCGGCTCAAGGCAGCCAGCGGCGCGATCGGCGGCATAGCCATAACCGGCTTGCTGTGCGGGCTGATGCTGGGGAACGGCATGGCGCACCCGCTACTGGTGGCACCGATGGGCGCTTCCGCCGTCCTTCTGTTCGCCGTGCCCGCCAGCCCGCTGGCCCAGCCATGGCCGGTCCTCGGCGGCAATGTCGTGTCGGCGCTGACAGGGGTCACCGTGGCCAGGCTGATACCCGATCCGACCATCGCCGCCGCGCTTGCCGTGGGCTGCGCCATAGGCGCCATGTCGCTGATGCGCTGCCTCCATCCGCCGGGCGGCGCCGTGGCGCTATCCACCGTACTCGGCGCCACCCACGGCGCACCGAGCTACATGTTCGCCTTCGTGCCAGTGGGCGTGAACACGGCGCTTCTGGTCGCCGTCGCCATCATCTTCCATCGCCTCTCCGGCCATAATTATCCCCATGTCGTGCCAAAGACCGCCAGTGCCCACGGCACCACCGATCCTGCGCCGCTGTTGCGCACGCCTTCGGAACAGGATGTCGAGCAAGCACTGCAAGCCTATGGCGATACGCTTGATGTCGACGCCGCCGACTTGCAGCTTGTCCTCCACGATGCCGAGATGCGCGCCGCCGAGCGCGCACATGGCCGGCTGATATGCGGCGAGATCATGTCGCGCGACGTGATTGCCGTGCACGAAGGACAGCCGGTGGAAACCGCGCAGGCCTTGCTGCACGCGCGCAGGCTGCTTTCCCTGCCGGTGCTCGACACTACAGGGCGCGTGCGCGGCGTGATTGGACCGCTGGATCTGTTGCGACAGGGCGAGCACGCGCGGGACATCGCTTCGGAACCCTATGTCGTTCATGAAGGAACGCCTGTGGCTGCGCTGCTGCGTCCGCTGACCGATGGCGGCCGGCGCGAGGCGATCGTCGTGGATGACGACCGCATGCTGCGCGGCCTGGTCACGCAGACTGACCTCCTCGCCGCGATCGCCCTGCGCGCCTGATCAGTTCGGCTGCTTTTCCAGCAGCGGCACGTCGGGGCCGGGAATGGCGGTGATCGCGACATTGGCGAACATCACGAGGCCCGCTATGATCATCAACGTACCGCGCTTGCGATCGCCTCTCTTGGCGATCGCGTAGATGCCGCCGCCGGTCAGGAGCACGCCCGCCAGCATCAGGATGGAAAGAATAGTGCCTGCCATGAAGCAGGCCATAGGCGTCCCGCTGGACTGTGGCAATTGCGCGCCCGTGCCCCTAAGAGGCGCGGAAACGAATCAGCTTTTGCGTGACAGGATAGTCAACCCGTGAAAATCGCCCTCGCTTCCGATCATGCCGCCGTGGATCTGAAGGCGGAACTTGCCGACTGGCTGCGCGCCGAAGGCCATGATGTCGATGATCTCGGGCCGGCGACCGCCGACCGGGTCGACTATCCCGATTTCGGCTACAAGCTCGCGAACGCCGTTGCTTCCGGCGCGGCGGAGCGGGGCATCGCGCTCTGCGGTTCCGGTATCGGCATTTCGATCGCCGTCAACCGCAACCCCGCCTGTCGCTGCGCGCTGGTGTCCGAACCGCTGTCGGCCGCTCTCAGCCGCGAACATAATGACGCCAATGTCCTTGCGCTCGGCGCCCGTCTGACTGGGGTCGACATGGCCAAGGCCTGCGTCACTGCCTTCCTTTCCACCCAATTCGGCGGCGGCCGCCACAGTGGCCGCGTCGATAAACTCACCCAGCCCGCGCTTTAAGGAGCCTGCCCGATGAGCACCGCCACCCTCACCAATCTCTCCGACATACGCGCGGAAGGCTATTTCACGCGCAGCCTGGCTGATGCCGATCCGGCCGTTTTCGCTGGCGTCACCAGGGAATTGAAGCGCGAGCAGAACCAGATCGAACTGATCGCCTCGGAAAATATCGTCAGCAAGGCCGTGCTGGAGGCGCAGGGCAGCGTCTTCACCAACAAATATGCTGAGGGCTATCCGGGCAAGCGCTATTATCAGGGCTGCGCGCCGTCGGACGAGGTCGAACAACTCGCCATCGACCGAGCCAAGCAGATTTTCAACTGCGGCTTCGTCAATGTGCAGCCCCATTCCGGCGCGCAGGCGAACGGCGCGGTGATGCTGGCGCTGACCAAGCCGGGCGACACGATCATGGGCCTGTCGCTCGACGCTGGCGGCCACCTCACGCACGGCGCGAAGCCGGCGTTGTCGGGCAAATGGTATAATGCCGTCCAATATGGCGTGCGCGAGGATACGCACCTCATAGACTATGACGCGCTCGAAGCGCAGGCGATCGAGGCGAAGCCCACCCTTATCATCGCGGGCGGCTCCGCCTATCCGCGTCACCTCGACTTCGCCCGTTTCCGTGCGATCGCGGACAAGGTCGGCGCGCTGCTGATGGTCGACATGGCGCACTTCGCCGGCCTCGTCGCCGGCGGCGCGCATCCCACGCCCTTCGGCCATGCCCATGTCGTCACCACCACCACGCACAAGACGCTGCGCGGCCCGCGTGGCGGCATGATCCTGACCGATGACGAGGCGATCGCGAAAAAGATCAACTCGGCGGTCTTCCCCGGCCTTCAGGGCGGCCCGCTGATGCACGTCATCGCCGCCAAGGCCGTGGCGTTCGGCGAAGCGCTGCGCCCCGAGTTCAAGACCTATGCCCAGGCGATCGTCACCAACGCGAAGGCCCTGGCCGGCAAGCTGGAGCAGCGCGGCCTCGCCGTCATTTCGGGCGGCACTGACACGCACCTCGCCCTCATCGATCTTCGTCCCTACGGCATTTCAGGAAAGGACGCGGATGAGGCGCTGGAGCGCAGCTTCATCACCTGCAACAAGAATGGCGTGCCGGGCGACCCGCTGCCGCCTACCAAGACCAGCGGCATCCGCGTGGGTTCACCCGCCGGCACGACGCGCGGCTTTGGCGTTGCCGAGTTCGAGGCGATCGGCGACATGATCGCGGACGTTCTCGAAGGCCTGCGCGATCATGGCGAACATGGCGACGCGACGGTCGAAGCCCATGTGCGCGAACGCGTATCGGCGCTCTGCGCGCGCTTCCCGATCTATGAAGGCTGATATCTTCCGTTCGGATCGAGGGTAGTCGAGACCCCGCCGCTGTGCCATCTGGGGTCTCGACCCTTTCGAAACGACCGGAGCTGATTGCCGCATGCGCTGCCCCTTCTGCACTCATGACGACAGTCAGGTTAAGGACAGCCGTCCCACCGAGGACGGCGCGGCCATCCGCCGCCGCCGCCAGTGCGAGGCGTGCGGCGCGCGCTTTACCACCTTCGAACGCATCCAGTTGCGCGACATCTGGGTGGTGAAGAGCGAAGGCCGCAAGGAAGCGTTCGACCGCGACAAGCTCGCCCGCTCCATTGAAATCGCTTGCCGCAAACGTCAGATCGACCCCAGCCGGCTGGAAAAGCTGATCTCCGGCATCCAGCGCCAGCTCGAAACCAGCGGGGATGGCGAAGTGCCCGCGCGCGCAATCGGTGAAATGGTGATGGAAGGACTCAAGCGCCTCGACAGCGTCGCCTATATCCGCTTCGCCAGCGTCTATAAGGACTTCACCGACGCTCGGGATTTCGAGGATTTCGCCGGAAGCATCAAGGAAGTGGGGAGTGAATGAGGCGGTTCTGCTTGTCACTCCGTTCCTCCTGAGTAGCCATTGAGCGAGGTCGAAACGGCCTGTCCATGGCCGCTTCTCCATTCGGTTCAAGCGTGTCGAGAACGATATGAAAACCCCTGCCCCCGTCATCGTCCTGGTTCGCCCCCAACTCGGCGAAAACATCGGCAAGGCCGCACGCGCGATGCTGAATTTCGGCCTCACCGAAATGCGGTTGGTGAGCCCGCGCGACGGCTGGCCCAATCCGGACGCAGGCCCCTCCGCCGCCGGCGCGGACCTTGTTCTGGACCAGGCGCAAGTCTTCGAAACGCTCGCCGAGGCCGTGTCCGACTGCGCTCATGTCTATGCGACGACCGTCCGCAAGCGAGGCGTTACCAAACCCGTCGTCACGCCGGAGGAAGCAGCACGGGAAATCCACTCCGCACAGGGCCGATCCGCCTATGTCTTCGGGCCGGAACGATCGGGCCTGGAAACTGAAGACGTTGCACTCGCGCGGAAAATCCTGACCGTGCCGATCAATCCCGACTTCGGTTCGCTCAACCTTGCCCAGGCGGTGATCCTGTGCGCCTATGAATGGTCAAAGCAGGCCGCGCTGGAACAGCCCACAGTGGTGGACCTGGGCGAACCCGCGCCACAGGCCGAACTGGAAGGTATGATCGCCCAGTTCGAGACGCTGCTGGAGGGCGCTGGCTATTTCTTCCCGGCCGATCGCGCGCCCGCGACCAAAAGGACGCTTCGCAATCTGCTGACGAAGCCGGGCTGGAACCATCTGGAGGTACGCACCCTGCGGGGCGTGCTGTCAGCGCTCGGCAATCCGCGAACGCGCTGACCCGGATCCGGTTGCGACAGGGGTCATGATCCCTTCAACCGGTCGAACTCGACCATCTCATAGGCGATCGACGCTTCGACCAGTTGCTCCCACAGCTCGGCGATCACGTCGGCAGGAGCGCCCAGCCTTTCGGCCCGCGCCCGGGCATTCCCGATCACCTGCGCCTTGCGCGCTTCGTCGCGGACGGCGCCACGTTCCGGCTTGATCCTGGCGGCGGCCCGCATATGGGCGAAGCGTTGTCCCAGCAGAGCGACCAGTTGCCGGTCGATCTCGTCCACGCCCGCGCGGACCTCTGCCATGGTCGTATAACTATCCGGGTTCATGGCAGCGCTGACTAGGGCCAGCGCACGGCTCTGTCGAGGGTTGACATGACGCCCCCCCTTCTTCATACGCGCGCCTTCGCGATTGGCCCCGCACCCCGGTGAAGCGGTGGCCCTGCCCCCTTGTGGCAAGCAGGCGAGGACCGGGAATATCGTTGTTAGCAGATCGAAGGATGTATCATGTCGAAGCGTTCCAGCGCGAAGTACAAACTTGACCGCCGCATGGGCGAAAATATCTGGGGTCGCCCGAAGAGCCCGGTCAACAAGCGTGAATATGGCCCCGGTCAGCACGGCCAGCGCCGCAAGGGCAAGATGTCGGACTACGGCATCCAGCTGCGCGCCAAACAGAAGCTGAAGGGCTATTACGGCGACATCACCGAAAAGCAGTTCAAGAAGAACTACACCGAAGCGGCTCGCATGAAGGGCGACACCGGCCAGAACCTGATCGGCCTGCTGGAGCGTCGCCTGGACGCCGTCGTCTATCGCGCCAAGTTCGCGCCCACCATCTGGTCGGCCCGTCAGATCGTGTCGCACGGCCACATCTATGTGAATGGCGTGAAGTGCAACATCGCAAGCCGCCTGGTGAAGCCGGGCGACGAAATCACCCTGGGCAAGAAGGCGCAGGAAATGGCGCTGGTGCTGGAAGCGCAGAGCTTGCCCGAGCGCGACATTCCCGACTATGTGTCGCCCGATGGCACTGCCAAGGTCACTTATGTCCGCGTTCCGACGCTGGACGAAGTACCCTATCCGGTGAAGATGGAACCGAACCTGGTCGTCGAATTCTATTCGCGCTAAAATCCAGGCCTCGCGAAATACAGGAAAGGCGGTCCTTCGGGGCCGCCTTTTTTGTTTGTTCAACACGCCTTGTGCGACGAACGGGCTGCTGGCATCACCTGTCCATCCGCCGTCTTTTCAAGGCTCTTGCCATGCGCGCGCTTGCCCTCCTGCCTCTGATCGCCCTGGCCGCCAGCACCGCGTCAACCGCCGCCTCGCCCGGCGCCGGGCCTTCCATCGAAACGATGAAGGAGGTCGTGAAGGAGATTTCCTCGGACGCCTATGAAGGGCGCGCCCCAGGGACGGCGGGCGAGGAAAAGACGCTTGCCTATCTGGTGCAGCGGTTTCGGGCGCTGGGCCTGAAGCCCGGCAACAAGGGCAGCTGGTTCCAGGACGTCCCGCTCGTCGAAATCACGACGAGCAATGTCTCGCCGCTCCGCTTCACCGGCGGAAAGAGCGCTGTGTCCGCCACCTATGGCCCCGAAATGGTGATCGCCACCTATCGCACCGGACAGAGCCAGGTGAAAGTGAAGGACAGCCCGGTCGTCTTCGTCGGCTATGGCATCCATGCGCCGGAAAAGAAGTGGAATGACTATGCCGGCGTCAATGTGAAGGGAAGGACGGTCATCATCCTGGTGAATGATCCCGACTATCAGATGCCCGGCCTGCGCGGCCCTTTCAATGGGCGAGCCATGACCTATTACGGCCGCTGGACCTACAAGTTCGAGGAAGCCGCGCGACAGGGCGCGGCGGCTGCGATCATCATCCATGACACGGTTCCGGCCGCCTATGGCTGGAACGTGGTGCAATCCAGCTGGACCGGCCCACAGCATGTCGCCGACGGCGCCAACGGCAACGCCGGCCAGTCCGCCGCCATCGGCTGGATGCAGAAGGACAAGGCGGCAGCACTCATGGCCAGCGCCGGCCTGAACCTCGACACGCTGATGACGGCCGCGAAGAGGCGCGGCTTCAAGGCTGTTCCGCTCAAGGACGTGAAGGCGTCGGTGCGCTTTGACACTGCGGCGCGCAAGCATAGTTCTAAAAATGTCGTGGCACTGCTGCCCGGCAAGACCCGTCCCGATGAATATGTCCTCTACGCCGCGCACTGGGATCATCTGGGCCACTGCGAGGCGGCTCCCGACGGCGATGACATCTGTAACGGCGCGGTCGACAATGCCACGGGCACAGCAGCGCTCGTCGCACTGGCAGAAGCCAATGTGAAAGCCGGCCCGACCGATCGCAGCCAGGTGTTCCTGGCGACTACGGCCGAGGAATCGGGGCTGCTCGGATCGGCCTATTATGGCGACCATCCGGTTTTCCCGCTCGGTCAGACCGTGGGCGGCGTCAACATGGACGCGCTCAGCATGGCCGGCCTCGCGCGCAATGTCGTGGTGATCGGCAAGGGTAAATCGCAACTCGACGCCTATCTCGACCGGGCCCTCTCCGCGCAGAAGCGCATTGCCAGCATGGAGCCGACGCCGGAAAAGGGGTTCTACTATCGATCAGACCATTTCAGCTTCGCCAAACATGGCGTGCCGATGCTTTATTTCGAAGGCGGGCAGGACCTGGTGAAGGGCGGCCCCGCCGCCGGCGCCAGGGCCGCGAAGGATTATGAAGAGCATCGCTATCATGGCCCCAAGGACGAATATGATCCCAAATGGGACTGGAGCGGGGTCAAGGCGGACCTGAAACTCTATTATGACGTCGGTCGCGCGCTTGCGAACACGACCGATTGGCCGAACTGGATGCCTGGCGATGAATTTCGCGCCATCCGGGACCGGAGCCGGACCGGGAAGTGAGGGAAACCGATCCTGGCCCTGCCAAGGCACGACGGCCCTGTTCCTCCCTTCGCCGCTCAACCGGGGCGACAAAGGTGGATTGGCCCCGTTAATTGCCGCTGTCATGCAGGCCACAATCTTGTAGAGCGCGCCTTCAGGATCGCCAGCACAGGAGCAACGCCCATGACCTTCCGCATGCCCGCAGAATGGGCGCCGCATGAATGGACCTGGATCGGCTTTCCCACCAATCCCGCCGAATGGCCCGGCGCCTTCGACGACGCGCGTCGGCAGATCACGGCATTTGCCAATGCGCTGTACGCCGGCGGGAGGGGCGAAGAGGTTCGGCTCGTGGTGGCGAACGAAGCGGACGCGGAAACGGCGCGCGCTCTGGTTGATCCCGGCATCACCATCCTGGTGGAGCCTCTCGGCGACGTGTGGCTGCGCGATACAGCACCCATCGCCGTGATGCGCGGTCATGAGCGCGCTCTGGTGGACTTCGGCTTCAACGGCTGGGGCGGCAAATATCAGATGCCCGGAGACGAAGATGTCGGCGCCCGGCTGGCGGCTGCCACCGGCCTCACGACATCGACCCAGCACTGGATATTCGAAGGCGGCGCGGTCGATACCGACGGAACCGGCCTGTTCGTGACGACCGAACAGTGCCTGCTCAACCCCAACCGCAATCCCGAGCTCGACCGCGGCAAGATCGAAACGCTGCTCGCCGGTTCGCTCGGCCTGTCCAACATGCTGTGGCTGGGCGAAGGCCTTATCAACGATCATACCGATGGGCATGTCGACAATCTCGCCCGCTTCGTGGCGCCGGGGGTGCTCGCGCTGCCGGAGGCGAGTAGCGACGATGATCCCAACGCCGCCATTTACGCCGACGCGCGCGCGCGCGCAAAAGCGTTCGGGGTAGAGGTCGTATCCATGCCCTCCCCCGGCCGCGTGACGGTGGATGGCGAGGTGATCCCGGCGAGCTACATGAACTTCGCCATCGGCAACGCCGCCGTGATCGTGCCCATCTATGGCCAGCCCAATGACCAGGCCGCGCTCGACGCCCTCCGGCCCTTTTTCCCCGGCCGGGACGTCGTCCCCCTGCGAAGCGATGCCATATTGTCCGGCGGGGGCAGCTTCCATTGTTGCAGCCAGCAGATGCCGGCCGGCTGATGACCGCGATGCTTGCGCTGCGGGCGCTGCTGTCCGGCATCCTCGTCGCCATCGTCTCGGTGGTCTCGCGCCGCTTCCCGGGGCTCGGAGCGCTGATCGCATCGCTGCCGCTGATCTCGGTGCTGGGGATGATCTGGCTGTGGAACGACAAGCCTGACGCGGAGAATATGGCGCGCCATGCGGAGGCGACCTTCTTCTATGTCATCCCGTCGCTGCCGATGTTCCTGCTGATCCCCCTTCTGCTGCGGCGGGGCATTTGCTTCGCGCCGGCGCTGATCGTCGGTTGCGTGCTGACGATCCTTCTCTATCTCCTCACCGTCGCCATCGCCACGCGCATGGGCATTCGCCTCTAGGGACCCTGATCGAAATGACCAAAGTCACCGTTGCCGCCCTTCAGCTCGCCTTTTCCGACGACATGGCCGACAATATCGACATGGTCGCCGGCCATGTCGTGAAGGCCGCCGCGCGCGGGGCAAAGATCGTCCTGCCGCCCGAACTGTTCGAAGGCCCCTATTTCTGCAAGGTGGAGGACGAGGCGCTGTTCGCGACCGCTCAGCCGCTGGACCAGCATCCCGCCGTCCAGGAAATGCGCAAGCTCGCCAGGGCGGAAGGCGTCTACATCCCCACCAGCTTCTTCGAGCGTGACGGCCAGCATCATTATAATTCGCTCGCCATGATCGACGATGAAGGTGAGGTCATGGGCGTCTACCGCAAGAGCCACATTCCCGATGGCCCCGGCTATGAAGAGAAATATTATTTCCGGCCCGGCAATTCGGGCTTCAAGGTGTGGGCCACCAAATATGGCACGATCGGCGTCGGCATCTGCTGGGACCAATGGTATCCCGAAGCCGCGCGCGTCATGGCGCTGATGGGCGCGGAAATGCTCTTCTATCCGACAGCAATCGGGTCGGAGCCCTATGATGCCGAGCTCGATACAAGCCGGATGTGGCGCCGCGCGATGCTGGGCCACGCGGTCAGCAACTGCACGCCCGTGATCGCGGCCAACCGCATCGGCGAAGAGGATGGCCAGACATTTTACGGCCACAGCTTCATCACCGATGAATGGGGCGATTTCCTCGCGGACGCCGACGCGAGGGACAGCGGCGCGCTGGTGGCGACGCTCGATCTGGCGCAGGCACGCAAGCACCGTGCCGGCATGGGCTTCTTCCGCGACCGTCGGCCCGAGCTTTACGCCCGGATCGCTCAGGACATCTGACCGGCGAGCGTGACGGCACGGGCGAACACGGCCTCGAACATCTCGGCGGTCAGCCGCCCCGTATTCTGGTTGTAGCGCGAACAATGATAGCTATCGATCACGACCTTGCCGCTGGGCATGCGATGTTCGGCAAGATGATCGAAACGCGCCTTGGGCAGCTTGCCGCCCAGCGCCTTGACCGTCGACTGGTGCGCGATCTGGCCCAGCGCGACGAAAACGCGGGCACGCGGCAAGGCTGCGAGGGCTGGCTCCAGAAAGGCGCGGCAATTGCGAACTTCCTCGGGCAGCGGCTTGTTCTGCGGCGGCAGGCATCGAACGGCATTGACGATGATCACGCCGCTCAGCACCAGCTCGTCATCGGCCCGCGCCTCATACCGCCCCTCCGCCAGGCCGAATTTGGCGAGCGTCGCATATAGCAATTCCCCTGCGAAATCGCCGGTGAAGGGGCGTCCGGTCCGGTTCGCGCCATTACGCCCCGGCGCCAGCCCGACCAGCGCGATCCGGGCCTGCGGATCGCCAAAGGACGGCACCGGCGCATTCCACCACTCGGGATGCTCCGCGCGGCACTGCTCCCGCAAGGCGACAAGGCGCGGACAGTGCGGGCAGTCACGGGGCGGCTCGCTCTGCGCGAGGGGGCTTTGCAGCGTCATGGCGACGCAGTAGGCGCTGGCCGATGGCAAACACAAGCGCTCTTCACCGTTATGCCCTCGCCCTGGGGTCCAACCGGGCGCAGTCAGCCTCCCGCCCGCCCCGCCGCCTGTTGGCCGAGGCCGCGATTCTGATCGCACAGCTGGGCAAGGTCCAGGCAATCGCACCCGTCATCACGACCTTGGCGATAGGCCCATCGCTGCGCGACTTCGCCAACGGCGCACTCGTCATCGAAAGCGCGCTGGGCCCCGAAGCGATGCTGCACGCGCTCCAGATGATCGAAAAGCGTCTGGGCCGCCGGCGTCACCGCCGCTGGGGCGCCCGCCGCATGGACATCGACATCATCCTTTGGTCGGGGGGACGCTGGAACAGCCCATCCCTGCGCATCCCCCACCCGCATTTCCGCACGCGCGCCTTCGTTCTCACGCCGCTGCGGACAATCGCCGCCACATGGCGCGACCCCGTCTCTGGCCTCACCGTCCGCCAGCTCCACGCCCGATCAAGAAAAGCGACAGCTTTGCCGCCAGCTAGAGGTTGACCAGCCGCATCGCCCCCTCTAGTGCGTGCCCACTCGCAAGCATGCGGGCCCTTAGCTCAGTCGGTAGAGCAACTGACTTTTAATCAGTAGGTCGCTGGTTCGAATCCAGCAGGGCTCACCATGGCCAGCCACGCTGCTCCGCCACGGCCTGCCTCTAGTCGCCATCGCCAGGAACAGGCAGGATCGAGCGGGCGAAAACCATGATCTCCCGGTCCCCAATCCGAAAGCGGCAGTCTTGCGCACCGCCATTAATACAGAGGGCCAGCCCCGAAGCCCTATAGCGCATAATCAGGCGTCGCCGATCCGGCTCTTCCCACTGCGGCGGGCCTAGCGGATGGCCGGCTTCGTCTAGCCACTCGACATCATCATCGGTCAACAACTTGGTCGCTGACAGATCATCCTGCCGCGCTCGCAGCCCGGCCAGCGCAAATGCATGCGCTTCAATATCGCTATCGCGCCCCAGCCAGTCGACCCAGCCGATCGCGTTGTCATGCGCATAGGCATTGTTGTTGCCCTGCTGCGATCGGCCGAACTCGTCACCCGCGGTCAGCATGATCGTCCCGCGGGAACAGAAGAGCGTGGACAACAAGGCCTTCACATCGCGCCGCCGCGCTTGCGTGACCGCAGGATCGTCGCTCTGCCCCTCCACCCCGTTATTCCAACTGAAATTTTCACCATGGCCGTCACGGTTCGCTTCGCCATTGGCCTCATTATGGCGCTGTTCATAGGCTGTGACATCCGCCAGAGTGAAGCCATCATGGGCAGCGAGATAATTGACTGACCGCGTTTCGGCGCCGCCACCGAACAGGTCGGAAGAGCCCGCGATCCGGGTGGCAAACGCCCCCAGCATGCCGGCATCGCCTCGCCAGAAGCGCCGCATGTCGTCGCGATAGCGGTCGTTCCATTCCAGCCAACCGTCGCCAAAGCGCCCCAGCTGATAGCCTCCGGGTCCAATATCCCACGGCTCGGCGATCATCACCCGGTCGGCAAGCACCGGGTCGTCGCGCATTGCCCTCAGCAGCGGCGCATGCCCGTCAAACCCATGCGGCAGCCGCCCCAAAGCCGGCGCCAGGTCGAAACGAAACCCGTCCACCCCCGCCTGAAGGACGAAATCCCGCAACGATTCCAGGATCAGCGCCTGCATCGCCGGGTGATTGCAATCGATGCTGTTGCCCGTGCCGGTGTCGTTGATCAGCTGTCCGTCCGCCGCGTGGCGAAAAGCCGCCCGCGCGTCCAATCCCCGCAACGACAATGTGGGGCCTTCACAATCGCTTTCGCCGTCATGATTATAGACCATGTCGATGAGCACACCGATCCCCGCGTCGTGCAATGCCGCGATCGCGGACCGCAATTCCGCCATGCCGCCCGGCGCGATCCGCGGGTCGAGCGCGAACCAGCTTACCGGATTATAGCCCCACGCGTTGCGCAGACCGAGCGACCCCAGATGACGCTCGTCGATCCAGGCGTTGATCGGCATCAGTTCCACGGCGCTGACATGTAATCGCCGCAGATGGTCGATGATGGCCGGGTGCCCCAGCGCCGCGATCGTGCCGCGCTGCTCCTCGGGCAGGTCGGGATGCAGCAGCGAAAAGCTGCGCACCTGCAGTTCGTAGATCAGCCCGCCCGGCCGGAAGAAAGCAGCCTCGCCCGCGACGGGCGGCAACGCTTCGACTACAACGCCTTTGGGCATCAGGGCGGCGGTATCAGTGCCCTCGCCGCGTCGGGCCGCCAGCGCGGCATCGTAGACGAAAGCCTTGTCGATCGCGCGGGCGCATGGATCGAGCAGCAGCTTGTCCGGGTCGAACCAAAGCCCGGCGTCCGGGTCATAGAGGCCGTCAGCCCGCAACCCGTAGCGTGCGCCCGCGCCAACTCCAGCGACCTCGATAGCCCAGCAGTCGCCATTTTGCGCCATCGCCAGCCGGCTTTCCCGATCCTGCTCGTCGAACAGGCAGAGCCAGAGCTGCGACGCATCGGGCGCGCGGACCCGGAAGCGGGTGCCGCCGGGGCTGGTCTGCGCTCCCAGCAGCCGCGTCATGCCGCCTCTTGCGACAGCAAGGAGCGGAACAGCCGCGCGTAACGCGCGGCGCTGTGTGTCCAGGAAAAATCTGCTCGCATTCCCGCCCGCTGCATCGCCTGCCATAGCGCACGCTCCTTATGCAGCCGCACCGCCCGCGCGATCGCGCCATGCAGCGCCAACGGATCGGACGGCGCGAAAACGACGCCGGTCGCGGCGCCGGCGCCCAGCGCCGCTTCATTGGCGTCGATCACCGTGTCGGCAAGGCCCCCGACCCGCGCCACCACCGGCAGGCATCCATAGCGCAGGCCATAAAGCTGCGTCAGCCCGCAGGGTTCAAAGCGCGACGGGATCAATATGGCGTCGCCACCCGCCTGCATCAGGTGCGACAGCGGCTCGTCATAGCCGATATGCGTGCCTACCCGCCCGCGATGCCGATCCGCCGCCGCCAGGAAAGCGCCTTCAAGCGGATGATCGCCCGACCCCAGCACCGCGAGTTTGCCCCCCAGTCCGACAAGATGGTCGATCGCGGCCGCCACCATGTCCATGCCCTTCTGCCACGTCAGGCGGCTGACGATGATGAAGATCGGCGCATCGTCGCGATCCAGCGCGAAATGCTGTTCCAGCGCGCGCCGGTTGGCGCCCCGCGCGCCCAGCGATCGGGCAGTGTAGGACCGGGCGATCAACGGGTCGCCTGCCGGGTTCCAGATCTCCGTGTCGACGCCGTTCAATATCCCGTGCAATCGATCGGCCCGGCCGTTGATCAGGCCATCCAGCCCCATGCCATGGGCGGGCGACCGGATCTCGTCCGCATAGCTCGGGCTGACGGTGGTGATCGCATCGGCCGACACCAGTCCCGCTTTCAGATAGCCAATGCCGCCATAATATTCGACGCCGTCCACGCCCCAGGCCTCTGGCGGAAGGCCAAGCCCGGCGAAAATGTCGGCGCCGAACCGTCCCTGGAAAGCCAGATTGTGGATGGTTACGATCTTGGGCTTCGCGTGGGCAGGGCCAAAGCGCATATAGGCGGCCGTCATCGCCGCCTGCCAGTCATGCGCGTGGACCAGGTCAGGCTGCCAACCTTTCGCGCCCTCCGCCGCGATCTCCGCGCCGACACGGCTCAGCGCGGCGAAACGGCGCCAATTATCGCTCCAGTCGCGACCGGCAACGTCGCCATATGGCCCCCCCTCGCGCGCGAACAAATCCGGCGCATCCAGCACCAGCAGGTCTAGATCGCCGGCCTTTGCCGCCAGCACGGACGCCGCCGCGCCAAACAGCGCCTCATAGCGCCGCACGACTTTCCCCTTGCCGATCCGGGCCAGCACCGAAGGATAGCCCGGAATCAGCGTCCGCACATCAACCCCGTGCGCCGCCAGCGCGCCGGGCAGGGCGCCGGCCACGTCGGCCAGCCCGCCCGTCTTGATCAACGGAAAGATTTCGGAAGCGACCGAAAGCACTTTCATCTGGCTTGTCTTGCCCAAGTCGCTCAGTCCGCCAGCCGTTCGATCATATGCTGTGTGATCAGGCAAATGCCGCTGTCAGTCCGGTGGAACCGTGCCGCATCATGCTGCAAATCCTCGCCGACGACCAGCCCCTCGGGAATCACGACCCCGGAATCCAGCACGCATTTGGTCAACCTTGCGCCCCGCCCGATGATGCAGTCGGGCATGATGACGCTTTCGGTCACCGATGAAAAGCTGTGCGTGCGGACGCCTGAAAACAGCAGGCTCTTGTGCAGAGCCGAGCCTGACACGATGCAGCCTCCGGCAATCAGCGAAGACGTCGCCGAACCCCTGCGGCCCTCCTCATTATGCACGAACTTGGCGGGGGGCGTGACCTCCGAATAGGTCCATAGCGGCCAGTTGCGATCATACAGGTCGAGCGACGGTACGACCTCGGTCAGGTCGATATTCGCCTGCCAATAGGCGTCGATCGTCCCGACGTCGCGCCAATAGGGCACCGGTTCGCTTTCCGCGCGCACGCAACTGCTTGAAAAGCGGTGGGCGACCGCTTTTCCGTTGCGCACGATATAGGGAATGATGTCACCGCCAAAATCCCGCCTGCTTGCCGCGTCGTCGGCATCGCGCCGCACCTGATCGATCAGGAAGCTGGTGCGAAACACATAAATGCCCATCGACGCCAGCGCGATCCCCGGCTTCCCCGGAATAGAGGGCGGGTTCTTCGGCTTTTCGATAAAGTCGGTGATGACGTCCTGCTCATCGACATGCATGACGCCAAAGCCGGTGGCTTCCTTCACCGGCACGTCCATGCAGCCAACGGTGACGTCGGCGCCACTGTCGACATGCTGCTGGAGCATCAGCTCATAGTCCATCTTGTAGACATGATCGCCCGCCAGGATGACCATATATTCGGGCGCATAGCTTTCGATGATGTCGATATTCTGGAATACCGCGTCGGCCGTGCCCTCATACCACTGGCTTTCCGACACGCGCTGGCTGGCGGGCAGGATGTCGAAGCTTTCATTGCGCTCGGGCCGCAGGAAGTTCCAGCCGCGCTGCAGGTGGCGGATCAGCGAATGCGCCTTGTACTGGGTCGCAACGCCAATGCGCCGGATGCCGCTGTTGAGCGCATTGGACAGCGCGAAATCGATGATCCGCGCCTTACCGCCGAAATGGACGGCGGGCTTCGCGCGGCGGTCGGTCAATTCGCCTAGGCGGCTGCCGCGCCCGCCCGCCAGGACATAGGCCATGGCATCGCGCGCGATCGGCTGATATCTCGGCTGCATGGGGCTGCTCTCCTTCCTGCCCGCGACCGTCCGGCTCATGTCCGTCGGTCTTGATAATCCAGTTCCAGCATCAGCGTTCCGAGCGGCGGAACGGTAACATGCGCCCATCCCTCCTCATCGGCGAACACCGACCCCATATTGCCCGCGCCGCTGCCGCCATAGTCGGCCGCGTCGCTGTTCATGATCTCACGCCACCGCCCTGCCGAAGGCAGCCGCATGCGATAGCCCGTCCGCAACAGTGGCGTGAAATGGCTGATGACGACGATAGGCGCCGCCTTGGGCGCGCGCCGCACCCAGGCGAAGAGCGAATCGGCCGCGCCGTCCACCAACACCCATTCGAACCCCTCCGGCTCGCAATCACGCGCATGCAGCGCGGACCGCGTGCGATACAGTCGATTGAGGTCGCTCACCAGCCGCTGCACGCCCTGGTGGGGCTCATGGTCAAGCAACTGCCAATCCAGCGACCGCGCCTCGCTCCATTCGTCGCGCTGGGCGAATTCCTGCCCCATGAACAACAGCTTCTTACCCGGATACCCCCACATCATGGCGTAGTAAGCGCGCAATGTCGCGAATTTCTGCCAATCGTCGCCCGGCATCTTGTGCAACAGCGACGCCTTGCCATGGACAACCTCGTCATGGCTGAGCGCCAGGACGAAATTCTCTGTAAAGGCGTAGAGCAGGCCGAAGGTGATATCGTCATGATGATGACGCCGATGCACCGGATCGCGCTCCAGGTAGCGCAGCGTGTCGTGCATGAAGCCCATATTCCACTTGAAACCGAAACCCAGTCCGCCCTCATGCACCGGCTGCGACACCTTGGGCCAGCTGGTCGATTCCTCCGCGATGGTCATCACGCCCGCATGCGTGCCATACAGCGCCTTGTTCATCTGCTGGAGGAAGTCGACCGCTTCGATATTCTCCCGCCCGCCTTGCGCGTTGGGGATCCACTCTCCCGCCTTGCGTGAATAATCCAGGTACAGCATCGAGGCGACCGCATCGACGCGCAGGCCATCGACATGATAGCGCTCGGCCCAGAACAGCGCGTTGTTGATGAGGAACTGCGCGACCTCCCGCCGCCCGAAATTGTAGATCGCCGTATTCCAGTCGGGATGGAACCCCTGACGGGGATCAGCATGTTCGTACAGCGCCGTGCCATCGAAGCGGGCAAGGCCATGGGCATCGGTCGGGAAATGCGCCGGCACCCAATCTAGAATAACCCCCACCCCTGCCCGATGCGCGCCATCGACGAAGCGCGCAAAGCCTTGCGGGTCGCCGAAGCGCGCGGTCGGCGCGTAGAGGCCGGTGGTCTGATACCCCCAGCTCGGATCATAGGGATATTCGCTGACCGGCAGAAATTCGATATGGGTAAAGCCCATGCCCACGACATAGGGGATCAGCCGGTTCGCCAGTTCTTCCCAGCTGAGGAACTGGCCATGCTCGTCGCGCTGCCATGATCCGGCATGGACCTCGTAGATCGATATCGGCTCGCGGCGCGGGTCAGCACTCGCCCAATATTCGCGATGCCGATGATCGCCCCAGTCATGATCCGCCGGCGCGGCCACGATCGACGCGGTCGAAGGCCGCAACTCGGACTGGAATGCGAAGGGATCGGCCTTGAGCGGCAGCAACACGCCGTCTGGGCCCAGTATCTCATATTTGTACCGCGCGCCTGGACCGACTTCGGGCAGGAACATCTCCCAGACGCCCGTGTCCTGCCGCCGCCGCATCAGCCCCCGCCGCCCGTCCCAGCGATTGAAGTCGCCGACCACCGCTACCCGCCGGGCATTGGGCGCCCAGACCGCGAAATTCGTGCCCTCCACGCCTTCATGGGTCATCAGGTGAGCGCCCATCTTGTCGAACAGGCGCCCGTGCGATCCTTCCGCGAAATAATAGTCGTCGAGCGGCCCCAGCACCGGCCCGAACGCATAGGGATCGATAAACCAGTAATCGCTGCCGTCGGCATAGCTCGCCTGATAGCGCAGCGGTTGCCGCTTGCGGATTGACACCTTGCCCCGGAACAACCCGCGCCGGTCGATCTGCTCGAGCGTCCCCGCGACTTTGCCGTCCAGCCGATGCGCGGTCACGCTGACCGCATCGGGCAACAGGAGGCAGGCGACAAAGCCCCCCTTGCCACAAGAACCATCCGCCGGATGCACGCCCAGCGTGGCAAAGGGATCGTCGTCGCGCCCTTCGACCAGCCGGTCGACCTGATCCGGGCTCAGCACCGCGTCATAGCACCTTCCATATGTCCGTGGCATATTCGCGGATGGTGCGGTCCGAAGAAAACCATCCCATGCGCGCGACATTGTGGATCGCGTGTCGAGCCCATTGCGCGGGGTCGCGCCAGATCGCATCGACCCGCCGCTGGGCCGCGGAATAGCTGTCGAAATCCGCCGCGACCATGAACCAGTCATGGTCGTAGATGCCCTGCACCAGCTCGCGATAGCGGCTCGGATCGTCGGGCGAAAATACCCCGCCCGCTATCGCGTCGAGCGCCTGCCCCAGTTCCCGGCTGTGCGCGATGACCTCTCGTGGAACATAGCCCTGCGCGCGACGCTCGTTCACCTGGGCCGCTGTCAGGCCGAAGATGATGATATTCTCCTCGCCTACATGGTCGCGCATCTCGACGTTGGCGCCATCCAGCGTCCCGATGGTGAGCGCGCCATTGACGGCGAACTTCATGTTGCCCGTGCCCGACGCTTCCATGCCCGCCGTCGAAATCTGTTCGGACAGATCCGCCGCCGGAATCATCAGCTCCGCCATCGAGACATTGTAATTGGGCACGAACTGCACCTTCAGCAGGCCCTGGACCGCCGGGTCATGATTGACGGCCCGCGCCACATCGCCGGCCAGCTTTATGATGAGCTTGGCGTTATGATAGCTGGGCGCGGCCTTGCCGCCGAACAGCTTGACCCTGGGCACCCAATCCTTCTCCGGATGCGACCGGATCTGGTCGTACAGGGACACCGCCTCAATGATGTTGAGCAGCTGCCGCTTATATTCGTGGATGCGCTTGATGTGCATGTCGAACAGTGCGGCGGGATCGATCCGCGCATTGATCCGCCGGCGCAACAGGTCGGACAGCGCTGCCTTGTTGGCGCGCTTGACGGCCAGGAACTTCTCCTGAAACCCCTTGTCGTCGGCAAAGCCGTCAAGCTCGCGCAGCGCTTCGGGATCGTCCATGAACTTGTCGCCGATCGCCTCGCGGATCAGGCCGGTCAGGCCGGGATTGCATTGCATCAGCCAGCGGCGGAAGGTGACGCCATTGGTCTTGTTGTTGATCCGCGTGGGGTAGAGGCGATGGAGGTCCGCGAAGACGGTCTCCTTCATGAGGTCGGTATGCAGCGCCGACACGCCATTGACGCTGTGCGATCCCGCGAAGGCCAGGTTGCCCATGCGCACCCGCCGCTCGCCGCCCTCGTCAATCAGCGATATCGTGCCGATCGCACCGTCATCGAAATGGCCCGATCGGCGGGCCTCGCCCAAGAGCCGGCTGTTGACCGCATAGACAATCTGCATGTGACGCGGCAGCAACCGCTCGAACAGCGGCACCGGCCAGCTTTCCAGCGCCTCGGGCAGCAGCGTGTGGTTGGTATAGCTGAAGACGCGCCGCGTCAGGTCCCAGGCTTCGTCGAAGTCGAGCCCATGCTCGTCGAGCAGGATGCGCATCATTTCCGCGACCGCTACGGCCGGATGGGTATCGTTGAGCTGGATCGCCGCCTTGTCCGGCAAGGTCCGGATGTCACCGAAATATTGGATGTGCCGCCGCACGATGTCCTGCAGCGACGCGGACGAGAAGAAATATTCCTGGCGCAGCCGCAATTCCTGCCCGGCCGGAGAACTGTCGGCGGGATAGAGAACCCGCGTCAGCGCTTCGGCCCGGTTGCTCTCGGCCAGCGCGCCAAGATGATCGCCGGCATTGAAGCGGTCGAGCAGGATCGGATCGATCGGCTGCGCTTCCCACAGGCGGAGCGTGTTGATGCGCTTGCCGCGCCAGCCGGCGATCGGCGTGTCATAGGGGGTCGCGATTACCCGCTCGGCGGGTCGCCAGCGCATCTGGTGCGGGCTGGCATCCTCTTCCTCCGACGGGTCAACGCGCCCGCCAAAGCCGATCTCATAGCTCGCCTCGCGCCGTTCGAATTCCCAGGGATTGCCGTGGGTCAGCCATGTTTCGGGCAATTCCACCTGCCAGCCGTCCGAAATTTCCTGCCGGAACATGCCGTTCACATAGCGGATGCCATAGCCATAGGCAGGCACGTCGACCGTCGCCATGCTCTCCATGAAGCAGGCGGCGAGCCGCCCCAGGCCGCCATTGCCCAGCGCCGCGTCCGGCTCCAGCGCGGCGATGATGTCCATGTCGACGCCGAGCGAGGCCAGCGCCGCCTGCATGTCGTCCAGCATCTCCATGTTGGACGCGGCGTCGCGCATCAGCCGGCCGATCAGGAATTCGAGGGACAGATAATAGACCCGCCGCCCCTGTTCCTCATAGGTCTTCTGCGTGGAGGCGATCCACGCGTCGATCACCCGGTCGCGGATCGACAGGATCACCGCATGCAGCCAGTCATGCGGCTTGGCCGCTGTCGCATTCTTGCCGATGCGATAGGTCAGCCTTTCGACGATCTCATGGGCAAGCGCCTCCGGGTCGACTTGTCGCGGCGCGGGCTTGGGAAGCGTGGCTTTGCCCTGAAGGTTCATCGGCTGGGGTCCCCTGCTGAATCCAGGAAGGATGATGGCACAGGCCGGCGCCGCTTTCCAACAGCAATTTTGCAGCGCAGCATGATCTTCCGCAACCCTGGATCAGCCGCGCCTGTCCCTTATGGCGCCGTGAACGCCGTCGCGCAGTTCGCGGCGAATGGGATAGACGCTCGATGGCAGATGCTGGGTCATCAGCAGACCGATCAGCCGCTCGACCGGATCGATGAAGAAGAAGGTCGAAAACACTCCGCCCCAAAAATATTCCCGCGTGCGCAGGTCAGTGGCGAAACCCAGGCCGAAGCCGACGTCGGCATAGTCCGCCTCGCTGAACATCGACGTCGACAGGCTGGCCAGATCGCGTCCGCCCGGCAGCTGGTTTTCCCGCATCAGGGCGATCGTTTCCGGCTGCAGGAGCCGCGCTCCCTCCAATTCACCGCCGCGCAGCAGCATCCGCGTGAAGCGATGATAGTCAGCGACGCTGGAAACCAGCCCGCCCCCTCCCGACCGGAGCCGCGACGGGCGCCGCCAGCCGCTGCGCGCGCCCCGATCATAAAGCGACAGGCGCCCGTCAGGCCCCAGCTGCCAGGCGTCGGTCATGCGCTCGACCTTGTCCTCGGGCAGGTCGAAGAAGCTGTCCTCCATGCCCAGCGGCGCAAAGATGCGCTCCCCGAAAAAAACGTTCAGGTCGACGCCGGTCAGCCGTTCCACCACCACGCCGATCACGTCGGTGGAGACCGAATAATTCCATCGCTCCCCCGGCGAAAATTCCAGCGGCAGGGCCGCAAGGGCGGCGATGAACTGGTCGGGACTACGCTTTTGCTGGAACTCGTCCAGGCCAAGCTCCCGATAGCGCGCATCAATCGCCGTGTGCCGCTGCAACCCGTAGGTGAGGCCCGATGTATGGCGCAGCAGGTCGATCATCCGCATCGGGCGGTCGAGCGGCCTGCCCTGCAATCCCACCCGCAAGGACGCAAATTCGGGCAGGACGGTCGTGACCGGCTCGTCCAGCGTCACCAGCCCCTGCTCGACCAGCATCATGAACGCGACGGAGGTCACGGGCTTCGTCATCGAGGCAATGCGGAACAGGGCATCGTCACGCAGCGGCTCACCCGTCGCTCGCGCCGTCCCGCTCACATGGCGCAGCAGCGGCTCTTCGTCGCGCGAAACGAGCAGCGACAGGTGCGGCAGCCTGCCGCTCTCGACATAGCGTTGCTCAAGATGCCGGACGAGCGCCTCCAGCCGCGCCGCGTCCATGCCCGCGGCTTCCGCCGCCTTGACGTCAACTGATCCTTCAGCCTGCATCCCGCCTCTGTCATTCGCCAACACGCCAATGCTGAACCTGCTCCAGCATCTTTTGGTGCCTCGCCGGATCTAGCGCATTGGGCGGAAATCGGTGCCAAGACAAGATTGGAGGCGCGGTTCGTTAACCGCCACCTCAGCGCATTGCCAACACCCCCTGTCGCCCTTTATGGCATCCGGCCTGACCTGCACCGGACCTGAAACGACATGGCCACCGGCCTTTCGGCAACCTTCCTGGCAAACCGCGCCGCGCTGCTGCGCTTCCTGCGCGCGCGCGGCGCGGGCGCGGACGGAGAGGACCTGTTGCAAGACATGTGGATGAAGTTGCAGGAAAAGGATATCGGACCCGTCGCCGATCCGCTTCCCTATCTCTACCGCATGGCGAACAACCTTATGCTGGACCGCTATCGTTCCGGCGCCCGGCGTGCGCGGCGGGAGCAGGACTGGGCGGAGGGCGCGGGGGGAGTCATGGCTGACCCGACAGCCGCAGTCGCCATCGACGACCGCATGATCCTGACCGAAGCGCTGGAGCAGGCGCAGGCGGTGCTCAGGGATCTGGGGCCACGGGTGGAACTGGTCTTCCGCCGCTTCCGCCTCGAAGGGGTCGGCCAGCGCCTCATCGCGGAGGAACTGGGGATCAGCCTCACCACCGTGGAGAAGGATTTGCAGAAGGCCTATCGCGCGATGATGGCCCTCCGGCAGAGGCTCGATACGGAATGAGCGGACTCGCGGCGTCTCTCCCGGCATGGGGCATGCGATGACAGGGGCAAGAGCCATGATCGACGAGAGGGCGCTCGCCTGGGTCATCGCCACGCGCGACCCGGACTTTGCCGATTGGGACGCTTTCACCCTGTGGCTGGAAGCCGATCCCGCGCATGCGTCCGCCTATGACGCGCTGATGGCCGCCGACGTTGATCTACCCGCGATCATACCTGCGAATCCCGTTGCGATCCCCTCCCCCGCCAATGATGCCGGCGACCGCCGACGGCGGCCGATGCGCTGGATCGGCGGTGGCGTCCTGGCGGCTGCCTTGGTCGCTGCTGTCTCGATCGGGCTGCCCGACCGCACGGACATCTATTCCGTCGCCACCCGGCCGGGCGAAACGCGTAGCATCGCGCTCGACGACGGAACCCGGATCGACATGAATGGCGGCACGGCGCTGCGCCTTGATCGCAAGAACAGCCGCTTTGCCGCGCTCGACGGCGGAGAGGCGGCCTTCACCGTGCACCACGACGCGCGGAATCCCTTCCGCGTCACGGTCGGCGACGCGCTGGTCGAGGACGCCGGCACTGTCTTCAACATCGTCCATACCGCATCGGCGACCCGCATCGACGTGTCGGAGGGCAAGGTCATCTACAATCCCGGGCGCGAAGCCATCGCCCTGCCAGCCGGCCGCGCGCTCAGCCAGGACGCGGGCGGGCTTCGCGTCATGGACATCGCGCCCCCGGCCGTCGCCAGCTGGCGCCAGGGTCGGCTGACCTATGACAACGCCAGCGTCAGCCAGATCAGCAGCGATATCGCCCGCTCGCTGGGGGTGCGCATCACCGCCACGCCTCGCGCCCGCGCCATGCATTTCACCGGCACGATCAGGCTGGAGCGCGACCCGGTCCGCTTTTTCGCGGCCGCCGCTCCCCTGATGGGCCTGTCCGCAGTCCGGCAGGGCGATGGCTGGCTGCTCAAGGAGGGGGATGGCTCGCCACGCTGAAGCCCTTTTCGTCGGCGCCCTCGCCCTGACGGCCGCATCGCCCGGGCACGCGGCGGACAGACAATCGATCAGCATCGCGGCGGGAAGGCTGGGCGAGGCGGTGATAGCGCTCGGCCGCCAGACTGGCGCGAGCATCGGCATGTCCGACCAGTCGCTCGCCAATCTGCCCACGCCGGCAGTCAGCGGCCACCTATCGACGCAGGACGCGCTGAAGCGCCTGCTGCACGGCCGCGCCGCCACCCAGCAGATCGACAGCACCACCTGGCGCATCGAGCGGCGCCCCGGCCGCGCTGCGCCGGCGCCGGTCCGGCGTCATCAGGATGGCGGTCTGGCCGAGATCATCGTCACGGGATCGAAGCGCGACATGCCGCTGCCCCGCTACCCCGGCATGATCGAGGTGATGGGGCAGAACGGCTTCACCAGCGCCGAAGCGGCAGCCGGAACCGCAAGCCTGATCGCGCGCGTCGTCAGCCTCAGCTCCACCCATGCCGGCACCGGCCGCAACAAGCTGTTTCTGCGCGCCATCGCCGATTCCGGGATAGCCGGCCCCACCCAGGCCACCACCGGGCAATATCTGGGCGACATGCGGCTGAACTATGCCGCGCCCGATCCCGATCTGCGTCTCTACGACATGCAGGGCATAGAGATATTGGAAGGCCCCCAGGGCACGCTTTACGGCGCGGGATCGCTCGGCGGCATCATCCGCATCATCCCCAATCCGCCCAATCTCGCCGCGCTGGGCGGACAGGCCTCTATGGGGATCAGCGCCACGGCGCACGGCGCCCCCGGCGGCGATCTTGCCGCAACGCTCAACGTGCCGATCGTGCCGGAAAAGCTCGCCCTGCGGATCGTTGGTTATGGCGTGCAAGATGGCGGCTATATCAACGATGTCGAGCGCAAGCTGGATGACGTCAACCGCACCCGCACCTATGGCGGCCGCGCCGCGCTGCGCTATGCGCCCGATGAAGACTGGACCATCGACCTGACGGGTCTTTACCAGCGGATCAAGGGCGATGACGCGCAATATGCCAGCAAGCAGGTCGGCCGCCTCGCCCGCGCGTCCAGCGTCGCCCAGCCCTATGCCGCGGACTATGCGCTCGCCAATTTCCGGGTCGAGCGGCAATGGGACGACCTGCGCTTCGTGTCGTCCACCGGCTATGTCCGCAACATCCTGACCGAAAGCTACGACGCGACCCAGCCGGACACGCCGTCCAGCCTGTTCCGCCAGCGCAATCGCGTCTCGATCTTCTCCACCGAAAACCGGCTGGTGCGCGACCTGGACAATGGGCTGGGCTGGCTGGTGGGCATCTCCTATCTGGAAAGCCGTTCCGACATCAGCCGGTCGCTCACCTCCTTTGGTCCGGAGCCGGTGACGGCGCAGGTCATACCCGGCGTCCCGCTTTATGGCGGCGGTCTGCCTGCCGCGACGACGGGCGTGCGAAATCGCATTCACGAAGCCACCCTCTTTGGCGAGGCGTCGTTCGAACCGATGGCGGGTCTGGTCGCGACGTTCGGCGGCCGGCTCACCAACAGCAGTCTTTCCGGCCGGGCGCTCGATCCCACGCCCTTCCTCCCGGCCGCGCTCATCGCCACCGCCGAGGAAGAGGCGAAACGGGACGAAACCATCTTCCTCCCGTCCGTTTCCCTGCTGAGCGACGCGGTGCCGGGCGTCACATTCTATGCCAGATATCAGCAGGGCTTCAGGCCGGGCGGTCTTGCCGTCGATGACCAGCATGTCGGCCGCTACAGAAACGACCGTGCTTCGACGGTGGAATTGGGCTTTCGCAAGGGGATGCCGGGCCGCGACGGGATCGCGCTCAGCGCCAACCTCGCCTATACCGACTGGCGTGATATCCAGGCCGATGTGATCGACCGGATCGGGCTGCCGGCCACCGCCAATATCGGCGACGGGCGCATCTACACCTTCGAAGCGCGCGCCGTCCTCAGCCCTTGGCCGGGACTGACGATCGACAGCAGCATCATCTTCAACGACAGCCGCCTGATCCGCCCCGCCCCCTATGTCCGGCTGCTCAGCTTCGCGGGCCAATCCCTGGCGTTGCCCAATGTCGCCGGTCTGGGGGGGCGGCTGGCCGTCGATCATCGCTCGGACCTCAGCGACAATCTGGCCCTCCACCTCAACGCATCGGCCCGCTATGTGGGCAAGTCGCGCCTCGGGGTCGGGCCGATCCTGGGCCGCACCCAGGGCGATTATGTCGACACGGCGCTGGCCGCCAGCCTCGCCAGCCTCGCCAGCGGCCGGGTGCAATTCTCGCTGACGCTGAACAATCTGTTCGACGCCGCCGGAAACCGCTTCTCGCTCGGGACCCCATTCAACCTGCGCGGCGACTATACGACGCCCCTGCGCCCGCGGACGCTCAGGTTCGGCATCGATCTGGCTTTTTGACCAGAATGCGCGCCGTTTCCGGGCCGACCGACCAGCGTCGCGACAAATAGACTCAGGCCGCGAAATTTTTCACGTCGCCATCGTATCGAGGGCGACGGCAAATCTCGCGCCGCGACGTCATGATCAGGAACTGACGGGTCAACCCACGACCCTCCCGGCCCGTCAGTTGCCACCATGCCTCCCCCCTGAGGCTCTGGCACAAGGGAAAGGGGCGCCGCCTGCTGGGCTAGGCGACGTCCCTTTCTCGCCCGGCGTGCCGCGACGAAACGTCAGGGCTGCACGGCGAAATCGAAGATGCGCGCCCCGCCCGTGCCGGCGCCCCACATGCCCGGCCCCGTCCCGGCGCTTAGCGAATAGAGAAAGCCATATTCCCCGGCGGGCAGTGCGGCTTTGGGCACGACCTTGAACACGCCCGGCGTCACCTGCTCATAGTCGAAGCCGATTCGGTCCTTGTCCATCACGCCTGCCTTGACGCCCGCCAGGTTCATGCTGCCGGTCCGCGTTTCGCGCCGGTCCTTCTTCACGTCGAACCGGATCAGGCTGAACTCGTTGGGCGATGTGACGGCGCTCGCCGGTCCCGACAGCCAGAACGACGACGTGCCCGCCTGCGACAGACCGCGATTGGCCTCGTCGAAATAGAAGTAGAAGGTCGGCTGGCCGTTCCCGGTCCGCACCCGCGCGCTGATATTGGGGATCACCGCCTTGATGCTGAGCGACGCGATGCCCGCCGTCAGCGCATAGCCCAATATCCCGCCGCTCTTGCTCTGGTTCGACGTGGTGGGATCTATCCGGACCATCCGCGCCTGGGGCGGGCTGTCCATCAGCATGTAGATGCCCGAAGGATGCGGCACCAGCGGATCGGGGGAATCCGCAGACAAGGCCGCCTTGGCTGAAACCGAACCCTGCGCCCCCGCCTCGATCATCGCGGCGATCACCGGACCCGGCACGCCATTTTTCTTGAGCGCGATCAGATCGTCGGTCGCCAGCGCATAATGACCGGCCGACGCCTTGACCTTCGCGATGACGGCGTCTTCGCCCAGCCCCGCCTTCACCAGCGCGACGACCATGTCATTGGTCAATGTTTCCGCCCTTGCGGCGCCCGGCAGCGCACAAGCCGCCAGCATCAGTCCTGCGATCAACCCGCGTGCAGTCATGTCTACCCCCCTGTTGCCGAAAGACGGGGCTTTCGGCCTTAGGTCAGGGACTTAGACGGTGACGTTCGATTCATGCAAGCGCGTTGCGGACTAACTCATTGACAACCTGCGGATTGGCCTTGCCCTGCATCGCCTTCATCGTCTGGCCGACGAAGAAGCCGAACAGGGCTTCCTTGCCCGCCTTATACTGCTCAACCTTGTCGCCATTGTCGGCGAGCACCTTGGCCACGGCTGCTTCGATCGCGCCAGTGTCCGAGGTCTGCTTCAACCCCTTCTCCTCGACGATGTCGGGCGCGCGCCCCCCTGTTTCCAGCATGATCTCGAACACTTGCTTGGCGATCGTGCCGCTGATCGTGCCATCGGCCACCAGCGCCAGCAATTCAGCGCCTTCCTCGGGGTTTACCGGGCTTTCTTCGAGGTTTTTGCCGATGCGGTTGAGCGCGCCATATAATTCCGACAGCAGCCAGTTGGCCGATGCCTTGGCGACCTCCGCCTCGCTCTTCTTCTGGATGCGCGCGCCTTCGGCCAGCAGCGCCTCGAACCATCGAGCGGTATCGGCGTCAGCGGTCAGTGTCGCGGCATTATAGGCGGACAGCCCCAGCTGCTCCTCATAACGGCGGCGCTTGGCGTCGGGCAGTTCGGGCAGCGACTGGCGGCATGCCTCCAGGAATTCGTCGTCCAGTTCCAGCGGCAACAGGTCGGGATCGGGGAAGTAGCGATAGTCATGCGCATCTTCCTTCGACCGCATCGACCGCGTCTCATTCCTGTCCGGATCGTACAGGCGGGTTTCCTGCACGACCTTGCCGCCGGACTCCAGCACATCGACCTGACGGCTGGCCTCATGTTCGACGACCGCCATGACGAAACGCACCGAATTGACGTTCTTCGTTTCGGTACGGGTGCCGAACGGCTCACCCGGCTTGCGGACTGACACGTTCACGTCGGCGCGCATCGATCCCTGGTCCATATTGCCGTCGCACGATCCCACATAGCGCAGAATGGTCCGCAGCTTCGACAGATAAGCCCCTGCTTCGACAGGCGAACGCATGTCCGGCTTCGACACGATTTCCATCAGCGCCACGCCCGACCGGTTGAGGTCGACATAGGAGCGGGTCGGATGCTGGTCATGCATCAGCTTGCCGGCATCCTGCTCGACATGGATGCGCTCGACGCCGATCCGCTTGGTGCTCGCCTGCGGGTTCTTCTCGTCCAGCACGATGTCGATCGCGCCTTCGCCCACGATGGGGTGATAGAGCTGGCTGATCTGATAGCCCTGCGGCAGATCGGCGTAGAAATAATTCTTGCGGTCGAAACGCGACCATTTGTTGATCTGCGCGTCGATCGCCATGCCGGTGCGCACCGCCTGGCGGATGCACTCGCGGTTCGGCACGGGCAGCATGCCGGGCATCGCCGCGTCGACCAGGCTGACTTGCGTGTTCGGCTCCGCCCCGAATGCCGTCGCCGCGCCGGAGAACAGTTTGGCGTTCGACGTCACCTGCGCATGGACTTCCAGGCCGATCACGACCTCCCACTCGCCGGTTGCGCCCTGGATGCGATATGCTGTCTCGGTCATTTCAACCTATCAGTCCTAAGCAAGATCATCATCAGCCTCGGCAGGCGGAGGGACGATCCGCGTTTCTTGTTCTCTTTCGCCGCCTCCAAAGATAATGGAGATCAGCGTATCGGGCAGCAACCAGAGAATTATCTCCAGCAGGTTGCCCATCTCACCACCACTTGTCCGGCCGCGCGACGAACCCTGCGCGCTCTTCGATCGCCAGACCCGCGTTCAGCACGGTCTGCTCGTCCAGCGCCTTGCCGATGACTTGCAACCCGATCGGCAGCCCCGCAGAATCCAGCCCGCCCGGCACCGCCATCGCCGGCAGCCCCGCCAGCGAGGCGGGAACGGTGAAAACGTCGTTCAGATACATGGCCAGCGGATCGGCCTGCTTCTCGCCCAGCGCGAAGGACGCGCTCGGTGCGGTCGGCGTCAGCAGCAGGTCGCACGTCTCGAACGCCTGCTCGAAATCGCGGGCGATCAGCGCCCGGACCTTCTGCGCTTGTGTATAATAGGCGTCGTAGAAGCCCGCCGACAGCACATAGGTGCCGATCATGATGCGGCGCTTGACCTCCGGCCCGAAACCGGCGGCACGTGTCGCGGCATACATGTCCTGCAGGCCTGCCCCATCGGGCAGGTCGCGCTGGCCGTAACGCACGCCGTCATAACGGGCGAGGTTCGAGGAAGCCTCGGCCGGGGCGATGATATAATAGGTCGGCAGCGCATATTGGGTATGCGGCAGCGAGACGTCGACCACCTCGGCGCCGGCGTCCTTCAGCCATTCGATGCCGCGATCCCACATGGCGGAGATTTCCGCGTTCAGGCCGTCCGGGCGATATTCCTTGGGAATACCGACCTTCTTGCCCTTGAGATCACTCGACAAATTGCCTTCCCAGTGCGGGACCGCCAGATCCAGCGAAGTCGAATCCTTGGGGTCAAAGCCCGCCATCGTCTCCAGCAGGATCGCAGTGTCGCGCACCGTCCGCGCCATCGGCCCGGCCTGGTCGAGCGACGAGGCGAAGGCCACGATGCCCCAGCGCGAGCAGCGGCCATAGGTCGGCTTGATACCCGAAATGCCGGTGAAGGCTGCCGGCTGGCGGATCGAACCGCCCGTATCCGTGCCGGTCGCCGCCGGACAGAGCCGCGCGGAGATCGCGGCCGAGCTGCCGCCCGACGATCCGCCCGGCGCCAGCGCGGCATTGTCGCCGCCGCCCCGCCGCCACGGCGAGATCACATTGCCGAAATAGCTCGTCTCATTGGACGAGCCCATGGCGAACTGGTCCATGTTGAGCTTGCCCAGCATGCCCGCGCCCGCATCCCACAGCTTCTTCGAAACGGTAGACTCATAGGTCGGCGTGAAGCCTTCCAGCATGTGACTGGCGGCGGTCGTCTGCACGCCCTCGGTGCAGAACAGGTCCTTCATGCCGATGGGCACGCCCGCCAGCGGCTTGAGCGCCTCGCCCGCGGCCTTGGCCCTGTCGGCGGCGTCGGCGGCTTCCAGCGCCTTGTCCGGCGTTTCGACGATGAACGCGTTCAGCGCCCTGGCGGCAGCGACATTGGCGTTGAAAGCGCTCGCCACTTCCCGCGCCGAAAAGTCGCCCGCGCGGAAGCCGTCGCGGATCTCCGCGACCGTCAGGTCAGTCAGAGCGCTTTTGTCTGTGGAATTTGGCATTATTCGATCACCTTGGGCACCGCAAAGAAGCCATGTTCGGCCTGGGGCGCATTCGCCAGCACCTTGTCGCGCACGCCGCCGTCGGTGACGACATCCTCGCGCAGGCGCAGCGTGTTGGGGATGACGGCGGTCATCGGCTCGACGCCGGTCACGTCCACCTCGCCCAGTTGCTCAACCCAGCCAAGGATGTTGTTGAGTTCGGGCACCATCGCCTCGGCTTCCGCATCCGTCACCGAAATGCGCGAGAGCGAGGCGATCTTCTTTACGGTCTGAAGGTCAATCGACATGGGGCGCCGCTACCACCCGCTCACGCCCGCTTCAAGTCCACACTTGCGCAGCCCTTGCGGCTGCGCCAGACAAGCGGCCCGGGAGGCGGCATTTGGGCGCGCGCCGAACGGACGGAGAGCATAGTTGGCCCGCAAGTTCCTGTATCTCGTCGCCAGCCTGATCGTGCTCGTGCTGGCGGCGCTGCTCGCATATCGCATCTGGGGGATGCAGCTGATCCGGGCGGTCATGGTGCCGCGCGAAGCTTTCACGCCGCTCCAGCCACTCAAACCCGATGCCTATGACGATCCCGCCATGTGGATCGCCCGGCCCGACATCAGGAAGGACAACCCGGCCCTCTGGAAGCCCGATGGCCTGAAGGATGCCCCCGTCCCACAGAAGGCGGCGGTTTTCTTCATCCATCCCACCTCCTACATCACGACCTTCGGCGGCGCGCACTGGAACATGCGGCTTGACGATCGGGACGCGCTCGCCACCGCCCGGCGCTTCGTGCAGGGCCAGGCGAGCACCTTCAACGCGGTCGGCGACATCTGGGTGCCACGCTATCGCCAGGCCAATTACGGCGCCTTCCTCACGCGCGAGGCCGCCGGCGACGCGGCGCTCGCCGCCGCCTATCGCGACGTGGCCCAGGCCTTCGCCGCCTTCCTCAAGGCCAACCCCACCGGCCCGTTGATCCTGGCCGGCCACAGCCAGGGATCGCGCCATCTGCTCCAGCTGCTGCGCGATCAGGTGGCGGGCAAGCCGGTCGAGCGTCGCATCGCCGCCGTCTATGCCGTGGGCTGGCCCGTGTCGGTGGAAGCGGATCTGCCCGCGTTCGGCCTGCCTGCCTGCGCCCGCCCGGATCAGGCGCACTGTATCGTCAGCTGGCAAAGCTATGCCGATCCGGCCGATCCCGCCCCGCTGGTAGAAAGCTTCGAACGCCTTGCCAGCTATACCGGCCTCCCTCACAAGGGCACGCACATGCTTTGCACCAACCCGATCACCGGGACCTTCAACGGCACCGCGCCCGCCAGCGCGAACCAGGGCACGCTCGACAGCCGTGATGAAAGCAAACCGCCGCGTCTGCTCAAGGGCGTGGTCCCGGCGCGATGCGACACCAGCGGGGTGCTGTTGATCGGCGAGCCGGTCGACATGGGCCCGTTCACGCTGCCGGGAAACAATTATCACGTCTACGACTACAGCCTGTTCTGGGCGGATGTGCGCGACGATGCGCGAACGCGCCTCGCGGCATTTCTGAAATCGTGACGATCAGCCTGCTGACCGCCGACCGTGCGGCCTTTCGCGAAGCCCTGCCGGAGGGCGGACGCCTGCTTGGCCTTGACGTCGGCACCAAGACCATCGGGCTGGCGCTGTGCGACGCAGGCTGGTCGATCGCCAGCCCCGCCCACACCGTCGCGCGCGGCAAGTTCGGCAAGGACAAGATCGCCCTTTCCGCCTTCATGGACCAGCAGCAGGTAAAGGGTCTGGTCGTCGGCCTGCCGCTGAACCTCGACGGCAGCGAAAGCCCGCGCAGCCAAGCGAGCCGCGCCTTCGCGCGCAACGTCGCTGACCTGGGCCGGCCGATCCTGCTCTGGGACGAACGCTGGTCGACCCAGGCGGTCACGCGCACCTTGCTGGAAGCCGACGCCAGCCGCGCGCGCCGTGGCGAACTGGTCGACAAGCTCGCGGCCAGCTACATCCTGCAGGGCGCGATCGACGGACTGATGGCCGGTTTCTGATCAGTCCTCGAAGGCCGACCGGATCGCGTCCCGGCCATAGACGTCGGGCAGGAACTGCACGCCTTGGCCGGTCGGCACCGCCGTCAGGTAGGTAAGGTAGACGGGCACGGGCTGGGGCAACGGAACATGCTGCTCGGGTTCGTCCGTCTCGGCCTTCAGCGGCTTGCCGAAGAACCAGCTGCCCAACCGCTGCGCATCCTCCAGCCTGACACACCCATTGCTGAAATGACGCGCCGGCTTGGCGAGCAGGTCGCGCGACGGCGTGTCGTGCAGGTAGATGCCAAGGTCGTTGGGGAACATGAACTTGACCGTCCCCATCGCATTGTTGCCGCCCGGAAGCTGCCGGACCCGCAGCTGCTGCCGCCCGTCGGCCACCGACTGCCAGTCGATCTCCGACTGGTCCAGCCGTCGCGCGCTGGCGCTCCAGTCCGACAGCGCCTCATAACGCAGGCTGCTGAGCGAGGCGCCCTCCAATATCCGGTGGGACAGCTTGCGCTGCACCAGGTCAGTGGGCACGTTCCAATAGGGATTGAGCGTGGCATAGCGGACCATGCCGGCCATCATCGGCGTCTGGCTCTCGGTGGCGCCAACCACGACCTTCATGACGCCATCCTGCTGCCCCTTGCTGAAATACCAGAGTTGCGCCGACGCCGCGTCCACCACCACGTGGCGCACCCAGGGTCCCGGCAGGATACGCGCCCGATCCATGTTGAGCGCCAGCGCGCGCTCATACCATCGCGATGGCCGATTGAGCGCCTCGATCGTCTGCGCTCCCGCAACGCCGTCGGCCCTGAGGCCATGGTCGGCCTGAAAGGCGCGGACCTTCGCCGTCACCGCCTTGTCATAGCCCCCTCCGCTTGGCAGGCCCAGCCGCCTGCGGAGCAGCGCCAATGCATCACCCTTCGCGCCGGGTCGCAGCTTCGCGGCGGTCGGCACGGCCACCTCGGGCATCATGCCCCAGCGTTCGGCAAAACCGGCTCGCGCAGCGCGCAGCTTCCCGTAGAGCGGGTTCATCCACTGCATCTGCCCCACATAATCCGCGAAGGAAGGCGCCACGGCGGCAGCGCGCAATATCTCGGCCGGCTCCTCGTCCCGGGGCTGCACTTCAGGATCGAGATAGCGCATCTTCACGCGCTTCGACGGCTCGCGCATGTCGCTCACCAGTCCGGCAAAGGCCTTCGACAAGGCGAGATCCGCGCGGGCAAGCACGCGCGGATCGCCGCCGCTGCCGTCTGCCTCGGCCACCATGCGCTCAAGCCCGCGCAGATCATAGTCGCGGGGGTTCAGTCCATCCGCCTGCACATCGCGGATCAGCGTCAGCAGGCTTTCCGCCTGCGGCCCGAGACGCTCGCCCTCTACCCACAAAGGCCAATAGCCGCGCGGCGCATAGAAGTCGCGCAGCTTGCCGCCCACCAGCGCGCGGATCTCGGCGCCGACGGTCGAGCGCACAGCCTCCTGCCCCGCGACGGCCTGCGCCATCACCGGGGCTGGAAACATGCCGGCAGCCAGCAGTCCCGCTGTCAGCAGGCACAAAAGCGGGCGGGCGCGCCTCGCAGGGCGCGCCCTCGACACGAACTGTTTCAGCCGCGTTCTCCGCGCCGGGACGGCGGCGGAGGAGGCGGCGGCGGCGGCGGGCAAGGCGGCCCCATGATCTCGTGATACATGCCGTCGGGCGAATAATAGCCATCGACAATGCCATCGCCGTTGCGATCCGCGGCGACAGTGCCGGCGATCGCGCCCGGACCGACCGGCGGCGCAGGTGCAATGGGCTCGTCCCTCGTCGTCGAACATGCGCCCAGAGCGAGCGCGGTGCCGCCGAGAAGTGCCACTAGCTTGATATTCATAGCCTCTCCCTTGGCGCAAAGCCTCGCGCCAGCTTGAGCGTTTTCAAGGCAGACGGGCGCCTGCCACCCTCCTGAAAACGCATTCGTCATCAGGGCCGGTGCAAGCAGATAAGCCCGGATCTGCGCTGCGGAGTGCAGCAAGAGGTTAACGATGATCCCGTCCATTCGATTCCATTACCGGATCGAAATGACGACGAGGCGTGGCTAACGAGCGGTAGAATGCGGAACCGACGAAATCAGGATGGCGCGCCCTTCCCCGGCGCTATGCGTCGATCCATTCGGCCGACGCGATGCCCTGGGCGTACAACAGCACAGACAGGTCGCCGTGCACGATCTCTGCGGCTGCCGCTTCCCGGGTCTTGGGCTTGGCATGATAGGCCACGCCCAGTCCCGCCCCCTGGATCATCGGGATATCGTTCGCCCCGTCCCCCACGGCCAGCGTCAGGCTGCGGTCGATGCCGTCCTCGATCGCAGCTTCCAGTTCCGCGCGCTTGCGAGAGGCATCGACGATCGGCATCGTCACCGTGCCCAGCAGCGCTCCGTCCGCGATCTCCAGCACATTGGCGACCGCGCGCTCGAATCCGATCTCTTCCGCCACCGGCCCGGTGAAACGGGTAAAGCCGCCCGACACCAACAGCGTCCTGGCGCCGCGCGCCCGCATCGTCTGGACCAGCGCTCGCGCGCCGGGCATGATCCTGACCCGTTCGGCGCGGCAGCGATCGATCGCTTCGTCGGCCAGGCCCTTGAGCAGCGCGACCCGTTCATGCAGCGCGCCGGCAAAGTCCAGTTCGCCGCGCATCGCCCGTTCGGTGATATCCGCGATCTGCGGCTTGATTCCGGCATAGTCGGCCAGCTCGTCGATACACTCGACAGTGATCATGGTAGAATCCATGTCGGCGATCAGCAGCTTCTTTTCACGCCCCTGCGCCGGCTGGACGATCACGTCCACCCTGTCGCCGACATCGGTCAGCACCGCGCGCGCCGTCGCGGGATCGCTGCCGAAGAAGATGTCAGCCGCCTTGCTGTCATCCAGCCAGGCGCTATCCACAGGGGCGCAGCCTGCGGTTGCCAGCCGCGCGACGGCGTCGGCAATATCTTCCTGACTCAAGGCCCCACTTGCCACTAAGGTCGCGACGAACATGGACACTCCCGAAACATCGAGGCCCGAAACATCAAGGCCCGAAACATCAAAGGGCGAATCCCGCCCGCGCGTCGCGCTTATTGCCGGGCCGACCGCCAGCGGCAAGAGCGCGCTCGCGGTTCGACTGGCGCAGGCGAGTGGTGGCGTCGTCATCAACGCCGACGCCAGTCAGGTCTACGCCGACCTCGCCATCCTCTCCGCCCGGCCGAGCGAGGAGGAGATGGCCGGCGTGCCGCACCGCCTCTTTGGCCATGTCGATGGCGCCCAGGCATGCACCGCCGCCCGCTGGGCCGCCGAAGCGCATCAGGAAATCGACCGGGTCCATGGCGAGGGACGCCTGCCCATCCTGGTCGGCGGCACCGGCCTTTATCTCCGCACGCTGCTCGACGGCATTGCGCCAGTCCCGGACATAGATCCCGCGATCCGCGCCGAAGTCCGCGCCCTGCCGGTGGCACAGGCGCACGCCGCCCTGGCCATGGAGGACCCGCAAGCCGCGGCCCGCCTCGCGCCCGCCGATACCACCCGCGTCGCCCGCGCGCTGGAAGTCGTCCGCTCGACCGGCAAGCCGCTCGCTCAATGGCAGCAGTATAAGAGCGGGGGCATCGGCAATCGCATCGCCCTCTCCCCCCTCATCCTCCTGCCGCCGCGCGACTGGCTGATCGCCCGATGCGACCGGCGCTTTGAACAGATGGTGGACGCCGGCGCGGTCGACGAAGTGCGGTCGCTGCTGTCCCGCCGCCTCTCGCCCGACCTGCCGGTCATGCGGGCCATCGGCGTGCCCGAAATCGCCGCCTGGCTGGCTGGCGCTGTGGATCGCGACACCATGCTCGAACGCGGTCGCATCGCCACCCGCCAATATGCCAAGCGCCAATATACCTGGTTCTCGCGCCAGCCTCCCCCGCAGTGGCCGCGCGAAATGCAGACCATTGATGATAAGATTATCGCTGATTTAGCAATTAAATTACAACAATAGCTATTGACTTGCCATATTGTGTCGAATAATCGCACCGCCTTGCCATTCTCCGGCTTCCCGGGCAGATGGCCAAACCTGCATCTAGCGGAAGGGTATCATCGTGGCCGAAAAGAGCGGCGCGGACATTTTGGTTGAATGCCTGATCGATCTGGGCGTCGAAGTTGTGTTCGGTTATCCGGGCGGCGCCGTGCTGCCCATTTATGACGCGCTTTTCGAACATCCGAAAATCCGCCACGTCCTCGTCCGTCATGAACAGGGCGCGACCCACATGGCCGAAGGCTATGCCCGCTCGACCGGCAAGCCCGGCGTCGTCCTCGTCACGTCCGGCCCGGGCGCGACCAACGCGGTCACCGGCATCACCGACGCGCTGATGGATTCCATTCCGATGATCGTCATCACCGGGCAGGTTCCCACGCAGCTGATCGGCACCGACGCGTTCCAGGAAGCGGACACGGTCGGCATCACGCGCCACTGCACCAAGCATAATTATCTGGTGAAGGATCCCGGCAAGCTCGCCGGCATCGTCCATGAAGCGTTCCACATCGCCACCACCGGCCGCCCCGGCCCGGTCGTCATCGACATTCCCAAGAATGTCCAGATCGCGACCGCGCCCTATGTCCGGCCGCTGGGCTTTGAACATGCGAGCTACAAGCCCCAGACCAAGGCGGACGCATCGGCCATCGCGACCGCGGTCGAAATGCTCGCTGCGGCCGAGCGTCCGGTTTTCTATACCGGCGGGGGAGTCATCAATTCGGGGCCCAAGGCGTCGATCCTGCTGCGTGAACTGGCGGAGCTGACGGGCGCGCCCGTCACGTCCACGCTCATGGGCCTGGGCGCCTTCCCCGCCTCCTCGCCGCAATGGCTGGGGATGCTGGGCATGCACGGCACCTATGAAGCCAATTGGACGATGAACAAGGCGGACCTGATCCTCTGTATCGGCGCCCGCTTCGACGATCGCGTTACCGGGCGGCTGGACGCCTTCGCGCCGCATGCGAAGAAGATCCACATCGACATCGACCGCAGCTCGATCAACAAGACCGTCGACGTCGACCTGCCCATCGTCGCCGACGTCGCCAACGCGCTGACGGACATGATCGCCGGCTGGAAGACGCAGGGCCACAGGCCCGCCGACCTGTCCGAATGGTGGGCGCGGATCGAAGGGTGGCGTGCGCGCAACAGCCTCGCCTATCCCGAAAGCCGGGAAGAGATCATGCCGCAGGAGGCGATTGCCCAGCTCTACCAGGCCTCGCGCCGGGCGAAGGATGTCATCATCACCACCGAAGTCGGCCAGCACCAGATGTGGGCGGCCCAGCATTTCGGCTTCGAAGCGCCTAACAAATGGCTGACCTCGGGCGGCCTTGGCACCATGGGCTACGGCTTCCCCGCCGCCATCGGCGCGCAGGTCGGCAATCCCGACAGCCTGGTCGTCTGCATCGCCGGCGATGCCTCGGTCCAGATGAACATCCAGGAAATGGGCACCGCCAGCCAGTATCGACTGCCGGTCAAGCTCTTCATCCTCAACAATGAATATATGGGCATGGTCCGCCAGTGGCAGGAACTGACCTATGAAAGCCGCTATTCCAACAGCTATTCGGACAGCCTGCCCGACTTCGTGAAGCTCGGTGAAGCCTATGGCTGGACGGGCATCCGCATCGAAGGGCCGCAGGAGCTGGAATCCGGCATCCGCCAGATGATCGACACACCCGGCCCGGTGATCGTCGACTGCCGCGTGGCGAAGCTGTCCAATTGCTTCCCGATGATTCCCTCGGGCGCGGCGCATACCGACATGCTGCTCGATCCCAACCAGATCGCGGGCGTCATGTCGGATGAGGCAAAGGCGCTGGTGTGACCGCTCACCTCAAGCTGCGCCTTCATGTGAGCGAACCGTTCGATTTCGAACGGATCGCGGGCACCGCCGAGCTGAAGGGCTGGACGGTCGACCATTTCGACGCGGACAATGAGGATTGGGAAGTCCATCTGGATGAAGGCTTCGACTTCCATGAGCACCGCGTCAGCCGCGTCCTGGTCAGTCCGCGCTATGTCGGCGAGCATCTCAGCCGCATGTTCGACGCGATCGCGGGCTTTCCCGTCCGCATCGCCCATCGCGACAACGGCGCGTGGCACTATGCCTTCACCGGCATGATTTCTGAGCGCCGCGAGCGCGCGCAAGAACCGGATAACGGAACGGATATCTGATGCATATTCAGGAAGAACTGAACGAGCGGCACGTCCTGTCGCTGATGGTCACGAACGAAGCGGGCATCCTCGCGCGCATCGCCGGCCTGTTCACGGCGCGCGGCTATAACATCGACAGCCTGACCGTGGCGGACATCACCCCCGATCATGCGATCAGCCGCATCACCATCGTCACCAGCGGCCCGCCCAAGGTGATTGACCAGATCATGGCACAGCTCGACCGCCTGGTCCCGGTCCACAAGGTCACCGACCTTACCGAAAACGGCCCGTTCGTCGAACGCGAACTGGCGCTGGTCAAGGTCGCCGGAACGGGCGAGGACCGGATCGAGGCGCTGCGCCTTGCCGACGTCTTCCGCGCCAAGGTGGTCGACACGACGATCGAAAGCTTCATCTTCGAAATCACCGGAACCACGGACAAGATCGACAATTTCGTCGGCCTGATGCGCCAGATCGGCCTGGTCGAAGTCGGCCGCACCGGCGTCGTTGGCCTGATCCGCGGCAAGGAGCAGAACTGAAGAAATCCCCTCTCCCCCAGCGGGAGAGGGAGGGACCCATGCGAAGCATGGGAGGGTGAGGGCACACCCCTCTCCCATGCGCAGGTGGTTCCCCTCACCGCAATCTCAAGGCGCCGCAGGGCGCCCACCGGACTGAAAGAAGGAACGTCAAATGAAGGTATATTACGACCGCGACGCGGACATCGGCCTGATCAAGGGCAAGAAGGTCGCCATCCTGGGTTATGGCAGCCAGGGCCATGCCCACGCCCAGAACCTGCGGGACAGCGGCGTCGCCGAAGTCGCCATCGCCCTGCGCGCCGGTTCTGCCAGCGCGAAGAAGGCCGAAGGCGCCGGTTTCAAGGTGCTCTCCAACGCCGACGCCGCCGCCTGGGCCGATGTGCTCATGATCCTTGCGCCCGACGAGCATCAGGCCGAAATCTACAACAACGACATTCACGCCAATCTGAAGCCCGGCGCCGCGCTGGCCTTCGCGCACGGCCTCAACATCCATTTCGGCCTGATCGAACCGCGCAAGGACGTGGACGTGATCATGATCGCGCCCAAGGGTCCCGGCCACACCGTGCGCGGCGAATATGTGAAGGGCGGCGGCGTGCCCTGCCTGATCGCCGTCTATCAGGATTCGACCGGCAACGCCCATGACATCGCCCTGTCCTACGCCTCGGGCGTCGGCGGCGGCCGCTCGGGCATCATCGAAACCAATTTCCGCGAGGAATGCGAAACCGACCTGTTCGGTGAACAGGCCGTGCTGTGCGGCGGCGCCACCGCGCTGGTCCAGGCCGGTTTCGAAACCCTGGTCGAAGCCGGTTACGCGCCGGAAATGGCCTATTTCGAATGCCTCCACGAACTCAAGCTGATCGTCGACCTGATGTATGAAGGCGGCATCGCCAACATGCGCTATTCGATCAGCAACACCGCCGAATATGGCGACATCAAGACCGGCCCGCGCATCATCACCGAAGAAACCAAGAAGGAAATGAAGCGCGTATTGGCCGACATCCAGTCGGGCCGCTTCGTCAAGGACTTCGTCCTCGACAACCGCGCCGGCCAGCCGGAACTCAAGGCCAGCCGCATCGCGGCGCAGCGCCACCCGATCGAGGAAACGGGCGCCAGGCTGCGCGCCATGATGCCCTGGATCGGCGCGAACAAGCTGGTCGACAAGGACAAGAACTGACCCTCAACGGGTCGTTTCCGGCAAACAACTGTTTCCGGTAACGCCTCTGGAACAATCAAGGGACGTCGCATATGGTCGCGGCGTCCCTTAATTGTTTTCCGGAGACCTTCGTCCATGCGCAAGTTGCTGATTTCCGCTGCGGCTTTTGCCGCGCTCGCCGGTGGCACCGTCGTCATCGCCCAGATGCCGATGACGGCGCCAGGCGCAAAGGACCCGGCACGCGTCACGGCCGGCACCTACCAGATCGATCCCAACCACACGCAGATCCTCTTCGCCTATGACCATATGGGTTTCACCAACAATATGGGCATCATCGCCGGGCCCAGCGGCACCCTGACGCTCGACCCCAAAAGCCCCGCTGCGGCCAAAGTGGCCGTCGACGTGCCCGTCGCGAACCTCAAGACCGGCATCGCTGCCCTCGACGAACATATCCTGAAGCCCGATTTCTTCGACGCGGCCAAATTCCCCAAGGCCAGTTTCGTGTCCACCGCCGTGAAAGTGGATAGCCCGACCACCGCGGAGATCAGCGGCAATCTGACGATCAAGGGCATCACGAAACCCGTCACGCTCGACGCTGAATTCTACGGCGCCGGCAAGGCTCCGGCGATGGCCGGCGGCAAGGAAAATGTCGGCTTCATCGCCACCACCGCGATCAAGCGCAGCGATTTCGGCATGGGCTATGGCGTGCCGATGGTCGGTGACACCATCGAACTCAAGATCGTCGCGGCGTTCCAGAAATAAGCCGGTTGCGCCCTGTATCGTGACCATGGGGCTGACCCGGGGTCACACTTTCCCGTGAGGGCTTACGTTTGATGTGAATGCGTTCGGGGGATGTGCCCAAACGACCAAGAACGGGCTCCCGCATTAACGGGACCCCGGACTTGATCCGGGGTCCAGCTTTTTCTGTGTTCGTGTGGGAACGGTAGGCGGGATGCCGGGTCAAGCCCGGCACGACGAAGGGGAATGACCGGAAACGACCATTTTGTGCCGTTCATCGTAGAGTTGTCCTAGCCCGAAAGCTGACATCGTAACGGTATGCGATTAGAACGGGGCATGGATATGATCGATCGAGATAAGTTTGGCCCGCCCGACGATACGCCCATCCTACCTTGGTTTAGCGGCGCATACACACACGGCTTTGTCGCCCTCCATCCATTTTTCACCGTAAAAGGGCTCGACCCGAAGACCTGCGAACACGGAACGCTTGTCCTTTCAGGCTCGGCGGCTCCTGCTGCACTTGGTTTGTTGGAGTGGGCGGACGAAGAGGCGGCTAATCGACGCGTTGGTAAGGAGATTGGTTTCGAAGGGGTCGATAGTGCGGCAAAGCGATATGGACGGCAGATCGGCTGGCGAACGATCTGTCAGCAGGCTGATTTCGCTAACCACTGCGATTTGGATCAGGCTTTGAGAACGAGCATCGGCGGCCTCAAGCATGGCTTTGCGGACGCCGCCAAATCAGAGCGTCTCACCATTTACTGCTCTCAGCATGGCATATTTCCGCCGAACGAGGGGCGTTTCGAACCGCTGATGCAAGCCAACCTCGCCGCAGTGTTTAGACGAGCTGGTTTTAGCCGGCTGATCGTGGGAGATGAATTTGGCGATGATGAACGCCTGGTCGACACTAGCTTGTTGGAACAAGGCGATTTGTGGGACGGCATGGCTGACCTTCCACAATATGGCGTGAAACGCCTGATTGCTCCCGATCACTCACTTCTAGCATGGGTCCACTGGGATAGCTTCTACACACTGCTTCTTGGGAAAGCAGAGGCGTTCCAAGGCCTAAAGATCGGCAGTTTGTTCGAGGGGTTTTGGTGCTCCGAAGAAACGGAATCATCTTGGTTTAGACAGCCCTGCATCCCGCTTGTGGAATAGCTCGCGAAGCGACTAGCACATGTCCGCTTTCCAAACCGGTTGGCTAAAAGCCGCCGGTCCGCTTCCCACCCCAAGTCCGTCACAACGAAAGCTTGCATCTAAACCGCAAGCCCGCCCCTCATTCAACAAACACTGGACGGGCGACCCCAAAAAGGGTTAAGGCGAACCCATCATGCAGCGCGCGCTTCCTTCCCTGCTACGACTTACACGCCCTTAGGCGTGCTTTTGTGCTGCTCTTCGCTTGAATGACGCGGCAATACGCCTAAGGGCACAATCAAGCAGATAATCGTTATCACGGGCAGGGCTTTACCGTGTAGAATTGCGCCCGCTCGAATGCAGAGAAGCTTTTTCGTCATGATGCTGACCGATCCTTCGCAGAAATACCGCCCCTTCCCGCAGGTGGATCTGCCCAACCGCCAGTGGCCGAGCGCGGTCATCACCTCTCCGCCGCGCTGGCTGTCGACCGACATGCGCGACGGCAACCAATCGCTGATCGATCCGATGAACGCGGAAAAGAAGCGCCGCTTCTTTGATCTGCTGATCAAGGTGGGCATCAAGGAAATCGAGGTCGGCTTCCCCAGCGCCGGCGCGACGGAGTTCGACTTCATATCCGGCCTCGTGCGCGACGGCGCGATTCCGGACGATGTGTTCCCGCAAGTGCTGACGCAAGCCCGCGAAGACCTGATCGCCACCACTTTCGAATCCCTGCGCGGCGCGAAAAAGGCCATCGTCCACGTCTATAACGCCGTGTCGCCCGCCTGGCGCAACATCGTGTTCCAGATGGACCGCCCGCAGATCAGGGACATCGCGATCAACGCCGCCAGGCTGCTGCGCGACAATGCGGCGAAGCAGCCGGACACCGACTGGCATTTCGAATATTCGCCGGAGACATTCTCGACCGCCGAGCTGGATTTCAGCCTCGAATGTTGCGAAGCGGTTATGGACATTCTCCAGCCCACGCCGGAACGGCCGCTGATCCTGAACCTGCCCGCCACAGTAGAGGCGGCGACCCCCAACATCTATGCTGACCAGATCGAATGGATGTGCCGCAACATCTCCCGGCGCGACAGTGTCGTCATCTCGCTGCACCCGCATAATGACCGGGGCACCGGCGTCGCGGCGGCGGAGCTGGGCCTGATGGCCGGCGCCGACCGTGTCGAAGGCTGCCTGTTCGGCAATGGCGAACGGACCGGCAACTGCGATCTGGTAACGGTCGCGCTCAACATGTACACGCAGGGCATTAATCCGGGCCTGGACTTTTCCGACATCGACGAAGTCATCCAGACGGTCGAATATTGCAACCAGCTGCCGGTCCATCCCCGCCATCCATACGCCGGGGAACTGGTCTTCACCGCCTTTTCCGGCTCGCATCAGGACGCGATCAAAAAGGGTTTCGCCGCGCAGGACGCGCGCAACGACCTCATCTGGAATGTGCCCTATCTGCCGATCGATCCCAAGGATCTGGGCCGCGATTACGAAGCCGTGATCCGCGTCAATTCCCAGTCCGGCAAGGGCGGCGTCGCCTGGGTGCTGCAGCAGGACAAGGGGTTGAAGCTGCCCAAGCGCATGCAGGCCGATTTCTCCCGCGTCGTCCAGGCGCTGGCCGATGAAACCAGCCGCGAACTCAACGCCGCCGACATCTGGGCCGCGTTCGAGGATCATTACCGGCTGTCCGGCAACCAGGCCTACCGCCTCATCGACTATAATGAAGGCGGCCATGCGGGCGATCGCGTTTTCACGGGCAAGATCGCGCACAAGGGGGGCGAACGCAGCATCTCGGGGCGCGGCAATGGCCTGCTTTCCTCGGTGCTCGCGGCCCTGCGCGAGGATCTGGGCGTCGATCTCGAGATCGCGGACTATAGCGAACATGCGATCGGCGCGGGCACGGACGTCGCCGCGGCAGCCTATGTCGAATGTCGCACGCCCGACGGCCGCACCATCTTCGGCATCGGCACCGACACGGACGTGGCCACCGCCTCGGTCCAGGCCGTCCTCTCGGCCGCCAACGCCGTCAGCGCGCACGCCTGATATCGTTACGACATCGAAATGATAATGTGCGAAAATCGCTGTCTTTTCACCACTTCATTCTTGCTTTCGGTATCATGACCCAGTGACGCAGCATCAGGTTCACATCATCGGCGGCGGCCTCGCCGGCTCCGAAGCCACCTGGCAGCTGGCGCAGGCCGGGGTCAAGGTCCGCCTCTCCGAAATGCGCGGAGCGGCGGGCGACACGACCCCTGCTCACCAGACTGACGGGCTAGCCGAACTGGTCTGTTCGAACAGCTTCCGCTCCGATGATGCGGACAAGAATGCCGTCGGCCTGCTCCATCAGGAAATGCGCCGGCTCGGCTCGCTCATCATGGCGCAGGCCGAACCGGCGAAGGTGCCCGCCGGCTCTGCCCTGGCCGTCGATCGCCACCTCTTTTCCGAAGGCGTAACCCGCGCCCTGTCCAGCCATCCCAATGTCGAAATCGTCCGCGAACGGATCGACATCCTGCCACAGCATGGGATGACCATCGTCGCGACCGGCCCCCTCACCGCACCGACGCTCGCCGCCAGCATCGGCCAGGCGGCGGGCATGGATCACCTCGCCTTCTTCGATGCCATCGCGCCCGTCGTTCATTTCGACAGCATCGACATGGACAAATGCTGGATGGCCAACCGCTGGGACAAGATCGGGCCCGGCGGCGGCGACGGCAAGGACTATATCAACTGCCCCATGAACCGGGATCAGTATCAGGCTTTCGTCCAGGGCCTGCTCGACGGCGAAAAGACCGAGTTCAAGGAATGGGAAAAGAACACGCCCTATTTCGAAGGCTGCATGCCGATCGAAGTAATGGCGTCGCGCGGACCCGAAACGCTGCGCCACGGCCCGATGAAGCCGATGGGCCTCGACGACCCGCGAACCGGACGCTGGCCCTACGCCGTCGTGCAATTACGGCAGGACAATGCGTCGGGCACGCTCTGGAACATGGTCGGCTTCCAGACCAAGCTCAAGCATGGCGCGCAGGTCGAACTGTTCCGCACCATCCCGGGCCTGGAGAAGGCGGAATTCGCGCGGCTCGGCGGTCTGCATCGAAATACCTTCATCCAGAGTCCCAAGCTGCTCGATCCCACGCTGCGGCTTAAGAGCGCGCCGCATATCCGCTTCGCCGGGCAGATGACGGGCTGCGAAGGCTATGTGGAAAGCGCCGCCGTCGGGCTGCTCGCCGGACGCTTTGCAGCGGCGGAACTGACCGGGCAGGCTCTGGCGTCGCCACCGCCGGAAACCGCGCTCGGCGCGCTGCTCGGCCATATCGTCGGTAATGTCTCCACCGCAGACTATCAGCCGATGAACGTCAACTTTGGCCTCTTCCCGCCGCTGGACGACGTCAGGAAGAAGCAGCGGAAGGAAGCGATGACATCACGCGCCCGTGCAGCGCTAGGTCAATGGTTGGGTGAACCGCAACCGGCCTGACCGATCAGCATTTGCAACGCGGCGTCGCCGCCCGCTTCGGCGCGGTCGTGGCGAACTCGGCCGGGGTCAGCTTTCCGTCCCCATTGCCGTCAGCCTTCCCGAAGCGGTCGGATGTTGCGACCGCCCATTCTTCAAAGGACAGGAGATTATCCTTGTCCTTGTCCAGCGCCTTGAACGCCTTGACGCGGCTGCCCAGCATCTCGACGCGGGTGATGACGCCGTCGCGATTGCGGTCATATCGGGCGAAGCGTTTCTGCTCCCGACTCTGTGGATCCGCCTCGCCGGGCATGGGCAGCGCCTTTCCGACCGCATCGGGATCGCCCTCGGGTAGGCTTTCGAGTGCCGGCGGGGGTGGCGGCGCCACGATAGCGGGAGGAACGGGCTCGCTCGTTGCCCGTCCCTGCCACCAGAACAGCCCGGCCATCACCATGAGCATCGCCGCCGCTGCACCGGCAAGGATAGGTTTCACCGTCAGTCCCCTTTCACCCCGTCGTCAACCCCAGCCGCAAAACACGCAGATAAAGGCGTGGCGTCAGGCTCCGGGGCGCCCGGCGTCCGCGCATAACGTCATGACGCGCCAATGCATAGGCCATGCGCATCGGCCGCCATGCAGCGGGCCATCGCGGCCTCGTGTCGAGCAGCCGTCGCCGCGCCTCTTCGATCGCTTGATCTGCGAGCGCAGAGTCGCGCGCATGGCCGGACAAATCCCACAGCGCCCACACGGCGCCTGTCTCCAACAGCCATTCCGGCACATCTTCATCACCCGCGAGCGCCTGGAACAAGCCGCCCCCCCTGCCTGACGCATAGGCTTTCAGATCCGGCTCCCCGATCAAAGCATCCCACCCGTCAACCCAGGCCGCGAGCCCGAAAGGCGGCGCGACCTCCGCCTGGCGCATCGCGTCGACGAGCGGCTCCCCCCTACCCTTCACCCCTGAGGGGTCGGCAAGCGCCTCCCGCCACCACGCGAGGCGGATCTGTCCGACCATCGGTTCGGATACCCTGCGGACGATGTCGGCCATACGAGCGTCCAACATCCAGAGAAGCCGGTGCCGGAGCGCAGACTGGCCGGCATAAGCGCTCAGAAGGGATGAAAGCGGCGAACCGCCGGCCAAGCCATCAGACATGAGTTCTATATCCACAGCTATAGATTATCCGCTTTTTAACAATAGCGCTCGTATTACGCCAATAATCGCCCTCGTCATGGGCGCGGATTGTCCTGCAATCGAGGTCAGGATGAGCATAGGTGGTACGATGGGCGACAAGATCAGGCACGCGCTGTTTATATTGATGCGATTGTATCATAATCAGGCGGGGAACACGCTGGCCATTGTGGCGGCGGCCATTTTCCCGTTGGCGGCGCTGATCGGCGGTGGGGTGGACATGAGCCGCCTATATCTCACAAAGACGCGCCTGCAACAGGCCTGTGACGCTGGCGCGCTCGCCGGCCGGCGCGCGATGACGGGGCTCACCTGGACCACGGGCGCAGGCAGCACGCAGGATACAGCCAATCGTTTCTTCACGATTAACTTTCCGGCCAACAAATATGGCACGAGGTTAGCGACCATCACCTATTCTGCAAATTCGGCCGGAGCGGTGACCGGCAATGCGTCGGTCGTGGTGCCGATGACTTTGATGTCGTTATTCCAGATGCCGGACAAGACGGTGACGGCCGACTGCACCGCTGACCTTCAACTGCCCAATACCGACGTGATGTTCGTGCTCGATACGACGGGGTCGATGCTAGACCCGGATTCTGGCGGCAGCACTACCAAGATTGCGGGCCTTCGGAGCGCCGTAACAAACTTTTACAATCAGTTGGAAGCTGTGAAGCCTGCTGGCAGCACCATTCGCTATGGCTTCGTGCCCTATTCCTCCACGGTTAATGTCGGGATGTTGCTGAAGCGGGAATGGATACAGGATAACCCTGTTTACGACTCAAGAACGCCGGGAACGCCCACCACAACAACCACAACAACCACAACGACTCAACCCGCGACTCTCACATCCACGAACACAGTGACAACTAGCGGGAACTTCACGACCTCGACCTTTCCTGGCCAAGCCGAAAACTGCGTGGCTCCTGCAAATTCCAACTATACCGACGTCTACAGTGCCTGGTCTGCTTATAGCCCCTCTGCCACCGCGTCTCCCCGGACGCGCTCGCAGACACGTACGCGGAATGGGACGACCTATTCAGCTTCGACGAATAGTTCCGGTTGCACCATCACCGCTACGACTTACAATAATTTTGTCCAGACTGTCACACAGACTGTGACGAACAATCCCGATGCCGGACAGCAGACAACGACAACGACGACCTCTACGGTCTACAATTGGAATTATGGATCCTTCCCCTATTCTGTTGCTGCGCTGAAAGGGACCGCCTCCAATGGGCTGATGGCAGGTGGAAGTTTCAGCGCGCAAGTAGCGAATAACTACGCCAACCGCACGATAACGTGGAATTCGACGAACGCCTGTATCGAAGAGCGCAAAACGCGGCGGACGGATGAGGGAACGAACATCCCCCGTTATGATATGGACGTAGACCTAGTCCCAAACTCAGCCGATCCCGACACGCAATGGAAGCCCTATTTGCCGGGCCTCGTTTATGCGCGCGGCGCCAACAGCGCCACGGCCACCACGGGTTGGATCTACAATCCTATAACGAGCAGCACCAACTACTATACACCGTTCGGCAACACTGCTGGCTATGTTGCTTGCCCATCACCAGCACGCAAGCTGGGCACGATCACGTCGGCCGCACTCACTACCTATCTCAATAGCCTGGCCCCGGTTGGCTACACTTACCATGACATCGGCATGTTGTGGGGGCTACGCCTGATGTCCCGCGACGGCATCTTCGCCGCTGAAAACCAAGCGGCCGAAGCAACCGGCAAGGTGGCACGGCACATCATCTTCATGACCGACGGCGACACGGAAACGCGCAATACGGCTTATGACGCGTGGGGAGTATCGGTGACGGCACGGAGGCGAACGCCGACCAGCGGAATTCCTGCCAACGCAACACAAGACGGTCTCACCGAAAGCCGGCTCCTTGAACTCTGCTCCGTCGCGAAAGACCAGAAGAACATTACCGTCTGGGTGATCGCCTTCGGCACTACGCTGACGCAACTGCTCACCGACTGCGGATCACCAGGCCGCGCCTACCAGGCGAACAACGCTGCCGAACTCAACGCTGCCTTCAGCCAAATCGCATCGCAAATCGCTTCACTGCGGTTAACCCGATGAAGGGGAACTGCAACGTGACCAGCCTCTCACGGCGGATACGGCTCCTAGGGGCCGACGCGCGCGGAGCCACCTTGGTGGAGTTTGCCTTCGTCGCGCCCATCCTCGTGCTGATGTTGATGTTTCTGTTCGACACCGGTTATTATTTCTACGCGCGCGCCATCCTAACCGGAGAGGTTCAAGCTGCCGGTCGCGCTTCCGCTCTTGAGACCGCAACCGATGCAAATCGCGCGCTGTTGGACGCGTCGGTAGAAGCGGCAGTCAAGCGATTGGTCGGCGGGGGAAGGCTGAGCTTCGATCGGCTGGCCTTCAAATCTTATGGCCGCGCGCAGTCCCGAGCAGAAGCGTTCATTGACTCCAATGGCGACGGCATTTGCAACAATAACGAAAGTTTCGACGATGCGAACCGCAACGGCTTTCGCGACGCCGATTCCGGAGTGGCCGGTCAGGGTGGTGCCAAGGATGTCACCATATATTCTGTAACGCTCCAATATGACCGAATCTTCCCAATGGCCTACCTCTTGGGATGGAGCCCGCAGGTCGACATGACGGCACGCACCATCCTGCGTAATCAGCCCTTCGACAAGCAGGCTGAACCCTTGATCGGCAGATGCTCGTGAGGATTGAACGATGACCGATTTCCTGTTTCGCGGGCTCAAGCAGCGGTGTCGCCGAAACACCAGGACGACGCGCGACCTTCTGCAATGCGATAGCGGCATTGCCCTGACCGAATTCGCAGTGGCCTTCCCCCTGCTCCTCCTGCTTGCGACTTCAGGACTGGAACTGATCAATTATGCTTTGACAGTGAAGCGGGTGGGCGAACTTTCGGTCATGGTTTCTGACAATGCGTCGAGGATGGGGGCTCAAAGCGCGATCAACAACAAGCCGGTCAGCGAAGCGGAAATAAACGACGTATTCATCGGCGCGGACTTGCAGGCGGAAAATCTTAACTTGGGGCAGAATGGCAAGATCGTATTGTCCAGTCTGCAACGGAATGCCGACGGGGGTCAAACTATCAAGTGGCAGCGGTGTTTTGGTGGTGATGCCTATCATTCTGCCTACGGGCCGGAAGGCACTGGTGCGACAGGAACGGGCTTCGCCGGCATGGGGCCAACTGGCCAGGAAATCACTGCCGCTGCAGGAACGGCTGTGATGGTGGTGGAAGTTCACTATACGTATAAGCGGCTGATGCCGCTTATCTCGCTACCTCTTCGGGACATTACCGAACTGTCGGCGTTCAATGTCCGGGACAGCCGAGACATTACTCAGCTATACAATACAGAAAATGTCACGCCTTCAACTTGCACCTCGACGTAAGAGCGTGCGGCGGAAGCCGTCGAACTTTCAGCTATCCCAGGGCCACCGATTTACGAACGATAACAGACCTTCTTCGCAGCCGCGACCACGCGGGACGCGTCCACCAGCGCGAGCTTCTCGAGATTTGCCGCGTAAGGGAGCGGCACGTCTTCATTCGTGACGCGCAGCACCGGGGCGTCCAGGTCATCGAAGCCCTGCTCCATGACGACAGCGGAGATTTCCGACGCGATCGAGCAGACCGGCCAGCCTTCTTCCACCACGACCAGACGATTGGTCTTCTTGAGGCTGTTGAGCACTGTCGCGGTGTCGAGCGGGCGGAGGGTACGGAGGTCGATGACCTCGGCCTCGATCCCCTCGGCCGCCAGCGCCTCGGCCGCCTCAAGCGCGATCCCAACGCCGATCGAATAGCTGACCAGGGTCATGTCGGCACCCGGACGGACGATCCGCGCCTTGCCGATCGGCAGGACATAGTCTTCCACCTTGGGAACATCGAAGCTGCGGCCATAAACCAGTTCGTTCTCCAGAAACACGACTGGATCTTCGGACCGGATGGCTGCCTTCAGCAGCCCCTTGGCATCGGCGGCATCATAGGGCGCAATGACGATCAGCCCCGGGACGGAAGCATACCATGGGCCGTAATTCTGGCTGTGCTGGGCCGCGACACGGCTGGCCGCGCCATTGGGGCCGCGGAAAACGATCGGGCAACGCATCTGGCCACCCGACATATAGTTGGTCTTGGCAGCCGAGTTGATGATGTGGTCGATCGCCTGCATCGCAAAGTTGAACGTCATGAACTCAACGACGGGACGCAAGCCGCCCATGGCCGCGCCCGCGCCGATACCGGCAAAGCCATATTCGGTGATCGGAGTGTCGATGACGCGCTTTGCCCCGAACTCATCCAGCAAACCCTGGGTGACCTTGTATGCGCCCTGATATTCTGCGACTTCCTCGCCCATGATGAAAACGCGCTCATCCCTGCGCATTTCTTCCGCCATCGCGTCGCGCAGTGCTTCACGAACGGTGGTCTTGACCCTCTCCGTGCCGACGGGAAGGTCCGGGTCCTGCGCCAACGGCCTAGCCTCGGTCGCAGGCTTCGTCGTGCCGCTTTGCGCCTTTACCGGATGAGGCGCCGCTTCCGGCCTGGCCGGTGACTCGCTCTCGTCGCGCTTGGGGGCTGCGGGCGCCATCTCGCCGTCGCCAGCCATCGTCGCAATCACGGTGCCGACCTTGACGCCTTCCGTGCCCTCCGGGATCATGATCGATCCGATCTTGCCTTCATCAACTGCTTCGAATTCCATCGTCGCCTTGTCCGTTTCGATTTCGGCAATAATGTCACCCGATCGCACTTCGTCGCCTTCCTTCACAAGCCATTTGGCCAGCGTTCCTTCCTCCATCGTCGGGGAAAGCGCCGGCATCTTGATTTCGATACCCATCAATATTGCTCCGCCAGCACGTCGGTGTAGAGTTCAGACATGTCCGGCTCGGGAGAGGATTCGGCGAAGTCGGCGGCGTCGCTCACGATCTTGCGGATGTCCTGGTCGATCTTCTTGAGCTCGTCTTCGGTGACACCCAGTTCGGTGAGATATGTCTTCACGCCCTCGATTGCGTCGGACTTCTCGCGCATCGCCTGCACTTCCTCGCGCGACCGGTATTTCGCCGGGTCGGACATGGAATGCCCCCGATAGCGATAGGTTTTCATCTCCAGCAGGATCGGACCATTACCCGCCTTTACCCACTTCAAAGCCTCTTCCGCGGCGCCGCGCACGGCCAGCACGTCCATGCCGTTCACCTGAATGCCTGGGATGCGGAAGCTTTCACCGCGCCGGTACAGCTGATCTTCGGCGGACGAACGATTAACGCTCGTACCCATCGCATACTGATTATTCTCGATGACGAAAATAATCGGGAGCTTCCATAGCTCGGCCATGTTGAAGCTTTCGTACACCTGCCCCTGGTTGGCCGCGCCATCGCCGAAATAGACGACGCACACGCCACCATCGTCATTATATTTATGGGCGAAGCCAAGCCCTGCCCCCAGCGAAACCTGAGCGCCGACGATGCCGTGACCACCGTAGAACTTATGTTCGACGCTGAACATATGCATCGACCCACCTTTGCCCTTGGAAATGCCGGCGTCGCGCCCGGTCAATTCCGCCATGATCACATTGGGATCGATGCCATAGGCAAGCATATGGCCGTGATCGCGATAGCCGGTGATGACACTGTCCTTACCGGGCTGAAGCGCGGACTGGATCCCGACGGCCACTGCTTCCTGACCGATATAAAGGTGGCAGAAGCCGCCGATCAGGCCAAGGCCGTAGAGTTGGCCGGCCTTTTCCTCGAACCGGCGGATCAGCACCATCTGCCGATAGAATTGCAGCAATTCCTCCTTCGACGCCTTGTAATCCGTGGGAGCTTCGGGGCGAGGCTGGTTGTGGTCCGCGCCAGCGGAACTGGGGGCCTTCGCCTTTGCGCGTGAAGGGCGCGGCGTCGTTGATTTCGCCAAGGCTTTTATCCTTTTGCGTGGGCTTGGATGGAAGGAAGTCCACGTATAGCGACAGAAGGCGCCTCGATGCAACGTCGCACCGCCCGCCAAAGCCGGCGCAATCACTCATGGAACACCGCTTCAGTTCAGCGGAACAATGACTTCGTCATGATGAAGGACGCCCAACTGCCGCCGGATCAGTTCGTCACTGAGGTCCGGATCGACGCGGCGCGGGTTGAGCAGGTCCACCCGATTGCGGAGCTGGTTACGCTGCGCCTCGACCTGCTTCAATTCTGCCTGCGCGCGATGCAACTGACGCGTATAGTCGCCCCAAGCCAGCACGCCATTGGAGCCAAGCACGACATAGCCGGCAAAGAACAGAAGAAGAAGCACCGCTATCGCCGGGCCGAAAGCCGAAAACAACAACGTGCGGAGCTTCGCGATGTGCGCCATGGGTCGGTTGAATCACAGGGCCGCGTCAGCCGCAAGCGAAATCTGATTAACTTGCGGCCGACTGCGAAATTGACGTGTCAGCGGAAGATCGAACGTCCCGCATAAACAGCAACGTCGCCCAATTCCTCTTCGATGCGGATCAGCTGATTATATTTGGCAAGCCGGTCGGAACGGGCCAGCGACCCAGTCTTGATCTGCCCACAATTGGTCGCCACCGCGAGGTCGGCTATGGTCGCATCCTCCGTTTCCCCCGACCGATGCGACATGACGGCAGTGTAGCGGGCCCGGTGCGCCATATCGACGGCGGCCAGGGTTTCGGTCAGCGAACCGATCTGATTCACCTTCACCAGCAGCGAGTTGGCCAGCCCCTTGCCGATGCCCATTTCCAGGCGCTTGGGATTGGTGACGAACAGATCGTCGCCAACCAGCTGGCACTTGCCGCCGATCTTGTCGGTCAGGATCTTCCAGCCTTCGAAATCATCCTCGGCCATGCCGTCCTCGATCGACTTGATCGGATAACGCGCAACCAGGTCGGCCAGATAATCGGCCATCTCGGTGGAGGTCAGGCTCTTGCCCTCGCCAACCATCTCATATTTGCCGTTCTTGAAGAATTCGGTCGAGGCGCAGTCCAGCGCCAGCATGACATCGTCACCCGGCTTGTACCCCGCCTTTTCGATCGAGGCGAGAATGAAGTCGAGTGCGTCAGTGGTCGACGAGAGGTTGGGCGCGAACCCCCCTTCGTCGCCCACCGCCGTGGCGAGGCCCTTGTCATGAAGGCCCTTCTTGAGCGTGTGAAAGATTTCCGCCCCCACCCGGACGGCGTCGGCCAGGCTCTCTGCCCCCACCGGCATGATCATGAATTCCTGGAAGTCGATCGGGTTGTCGGCATGTTCGCCGCCGTTGATGATGTTCATCATCGGCACGGGCAGCACATGCGCCGACACGCCGCCGACATAGCGATAGAGCGGCAGGCCGCGCGCATCGGCGGCGGCTTTCGCGGTCGCCAGGCTGACGCCAAGGATGGCATTGGCTCCCAGACGCCCCTTGTTCTCCGTCCCGTCGAGGGCGATCATCGCCGCGTCCACGTCGGCCTGGTCCTCCGCGTCGATCCCGATCAGTTGCTCGGCGATTTCGTCATTGACGGCGGCAACAGCCGCAAGCACACCCTTCCCGAGATACTTGCTCTTGTCCCCATCGCGCTTTTCAACCGCCTCATAGGCGCCGGTGGAAGCACCCGACGGCACTGCTGCGCGTCCGAAGCTGCCATCCTCCAGCATGACGTCGACTTCGACGGTGGGATTGCCCCGGCTGTCGAGGATCTGCCGAGCGTGAATGTCTAGAATGGCGGTCATGGGTGACTCCCTGGAAATAGCGCGATACGCCTGAGGCGCGCACCGCTTAGCCAGCACGTGCAGGAATGGCAATGCGGGGGCTTGCATGCCTGTCAAAAATGCCGATGCTCAAAATGGTAACGGCAACGGAACTGTGGTCCACCGCGAAGCATTAGGACGACAACCGTCTGCCCCGCTTGGCGACCCACCTGATGAGGAGACATAGGACGATGGCCGACACCCCGGAAACCCCGCCCGTCAAGCGAGCGAAGAAGGAATCCACAGACAAACAAGCGAAGACGAAGCCCGTAAAGGCGTCGCCTGCTACTCCCGTATCATCCGCCTCTACCGCGCCGGATGCCCCCAACGGCGCAGGGATGCATGGTCTCTCGGCACAGATCGCTCCCCTTAGGGCGCAAGTGGAAAAAGCCGCCAAGACAGCAGCGGACAAATTCAACTCGGTGGACTGGAAAACCCATATCGATCCACTCAAGGAGCAAGCCGCCAAGACCGCAAAGTCTGCGGCCGACGCGGCTAAGGACAAGACCGGATCGGCAATGCAGAGCCTGGCTAAACTGATCAGCGAAACCGCCGGCACCGTCGATGCGAAGCTTGGCCCGCAATATGGCGATTATGCCCGCCAAGCCGCCCAAACGGTCGCAGGTGCCGCCGATACGCTGGACAGCAAGGACGTTGACCAATTGATGGCCGAAGCCCGCGACTTTGTTCGCAAGAGCCCTGCGGTCGCGATCGGCGCAGCAGCGGTCGTCGGCTTTGTCCTTATGCGCCTTGCCAAGGGTTCGGATGACAAGGCCTGAATGGTCTTCACCTTGATAGTGAGGCGGGCCCCGCTCGGGGGGAGGGGATTTTGACTGAAGATACCACCATCAGAGCAGAACCCGCTGATCCTCAGGGCGAGTCCGAGCCCGAACAAACGGGAAGTGTCAGGGACGTGTTCGCCCGGCTCTATACCGATGGGCGCGCCTATGCGGATGCGGAAATCAAACGGCAGAAGCTGCGCGCTGGGATCGCAGGCACGGCGGTGCGAGACGCCGTTATCTTCGGCGCGGCCGGAGTCCTGCTTGTCTTCGCCGGGCTCGTCGCGTTCCTTGTCGGGCTGACGATCGCACTCGCGCCTCATCTGGGTGCTGGCTGGGCGGCCTGCGCCGTGTTCGGTGCATCGCTACTCGTCGCCCTGATCCTCCTGCTGGTCGCGAAGGGGCGGATCACGAAAATGAGGAAGGCCATTCTTTCATGACCCAGCAGGAAAGCTATGCCCAAGCGGTTGTGGACGCGGAACGGAAGAAGGCCGCCTTCCGATCCAGCGTCGCGGCGGCCAAGGCCCGCATAGCCCCCGCCAGGCTGAAGCAGGACATCAAGCAGAAAGCGACCGCCGGTTTGAAGAATGGCGGCGCCCAATTGGCTGCCAGCGTCAACGAGCGCCCAATTGCTTATGGCGCGGCTGGTGCGGCTTTGCTCCTCTACCTTTTCCGACGGCCTGTATCGGCACTTTTTCGACGTGCATACGTTCGGATTCGCAATCGCACCCCAGAAATATCGGAGAATGATGATGGCTGACATCCGTGCCCAGATCACTCGCGTGCGGGAAGCCGCAAACGACATCGCCGGAACCGCATCAGACAGGTTCCGGGACACCACCGGCAAGGCACGGGAAAGCGCGGGTGATCTGATACAGACAAGCAGGGATCGGGCAAGCGACGCTTACGGAGAGGTACGCGACCGCACCCAGCGCGTCGCGACTCGGGCCAATGAGATTGTCCAGCAACACCCAGTTACCGCCGTCGCCGGAGCCGTTGCAGCGGGCGCGCTGATCGCCTGGATGTTTCCCAAGAGCCGGGCCGCGCTGAGGGCCCTGCCCGGGATTGCAACAACGGCTGGAGCGCGCGTCGTCGAAGCCGCGCTGGCGGCGCGGGCAGCCGCCGCCGACGGTGCCGAGAGCGTAAAGGCCAATGCCGGCGAGGTGCTCCACCAGGCGAAGGAGGGGGCCAGCCATGCCGTAACCTCCGCGCGAGAGGCGGCAACATCGGCCGATATCAGCGGCACTGCGTCCCGCATTGCCGATGATCTGGTCTCGCTCGTCGCCGCGAAGATCGATTCCGTCGGCGATGCTCTGAAATCGCGGTTGCCGAAAAGGTAATCGCTTCGGCCGCGAAAGCATCTGACCCAGGTCAGTTCCCCTTGGAGGCAAGCGACCGCGTTGCTAACCTGTCGCTCCTTCCTCCGGAGAACCGAGATATCATGAGCAAACTCCACCTGGTGATGGGCGGTCGCGTCAAGGACCCGCAAACACTCGAATTCGAAGATCTGGGTTCGATCGAGATTGTCGGGGTCTTTCCCGATTATGCGTCAGCTGAAAATGCCTGGCGAGGCGCGGCCCAACGCACGGTCGACGATGCCGAAATGCGCTACGTGATCGTTCATCTGCATCGCCTGCTGGAGCCCGACCTTCCCGAGAGGCACTGACCGGTCAGCCCGATATCTGCGGTGACTTGCGGAAACGCCACCGCAGCAGAGGACGCGTGAGCACCAACCCTACGACGAACCCGCCGATGTGCGCCGCGATGGCGATCTGCCCCAAATCGCTAAAGCCCTTCGCAGTGGCCACGCCGATCATCAACTGTAGCACGATCCAGCCGATCGCCAGCCACAGGATGCGCAGAAAATGCGCAGAAAAGGGTCCAATCCGGCGAACCGACCGTTGGCCGTAAAGCAGGGAATAGGTCGCCACGACCGCCGAGATGGCGCCACTGGCGCCCACCATCGGCCCGGTCGACGACGGGCTGAGCGCCCATTGCGCGGCAGCCGCGCCATACGCACCGGCTAAATAGAGCGTGAATAGAGCACCCTTCTGTAGCACCTGTTCGACCTGCCGACCGCAAAAGACCAGCATCAACAGATTGAACCCGATATGAAGCCAACCGGCATGAATGAGGGTACAGCTGAGCGGCGTCAGCCAAGCGGGCACCGCCACCATTCCGGCCAACAAGTCAGGCTCGCCAATCCGTGCGGGTATGAAGCCAGCCACGATTGCCGCATTATCGACCTGGCCCGTCAGAAACAGCAACAAGAACGCGGCAAAGGTTATGGCCGCGATCGCGTTGGTCATGTGCCCAGCAGGCAGTTTCACCGGCGTTTCAGAGGAATTCGATCTTGTCGACCAGGTAGAATTTGTCGCCGGACGGGACGGACACCTCGATTTCCTCGCCCACCTGCCGGCCAATCAGCGCGCGACCCAGCGGGCTGTTATAGCTGATCATCCCGATCTTTGCATCGGCCTCGGCTTGGCCCACGATCTGATATTTGACCGGCTTGTCGCCTTCGTCCAGCAAGGTGACGGTGGCGCCGAAAATAACCTTGTCGCCCGATAAGGTAGCCGGATCGATGACTTGCGCGCGCGACAGCTTGTCTTCCAGGTCAGCTATGGTCGCCTCAACCTGCCCCTGGCGTTCCTTGGCCGCGTGATATTCCGCATTTTCCGAAAGATCGCCATGCGCCCTGGCTTCTTCGATGGCGTCCACGATCTGCGGCCTTTCGGCCTTGAGTTCGCGGAGTTGCGCGGTCAGCTTGTCATAGCCCACCTGCAGCATCGGCATCTTTTCCACGGTCGCCATTATCGCAGATCCTTTGTCAAAACTTCCCTTTGGCCGCCCCGACCGTGGGGCTGCCCGCAGCATGGTTCCTGATGCAGGGGGTCAGGCTTGCGGCCTAGGATAATAAGACTGTAGCGATCGCACTTCAAGGGCGTGACCACGTAGAGCCTCGATCGCGTCCGCTGCCGCGACGCTGGCGGCGGCCGTGGTGAAGCTCGCCACCTTGGCGCGCAAGGCGCTGGTGCGGATGGCCTTGCTGTCCTTGAGCGACTGCCACCCTTCGGTCGTATTGACGATCAGGTCGACGCCGCCATCGGTGATCCGGTCAACGATGTGCGGGCGCCCCTGCGCGACCTTGTTGACCGTTTCGACCGCGATGCCGCTTTCTTCGAGATAGCGTGCGGTGCCGCCGGTCGCGAGGATGGAAAAGCCCATGGCGGTCAGCTTGCGCACCGCCGGCAGGACCACCGGTTTGTCGCTGTCCTTGACGGATATGAAGGCCGTCCCGCCGGTGGGGAGGACGGTTCCGGCGCCCAGCTGAGATTTGGCGAAGGCCGTGGCGAAATTACTGTCTATGCCCATGACTTCGCCAGTGCTCTTCATCTCCGGCGAGAGGACCGGATCGACGCCGGGGAAGCGAGCGAAGGGGAAGACGGCTTCCTTAACTGCAATATGAGTCATAGAATTGCGGTCGATTTTTGGAAGGTTGCGGAGCTTCTCCCCGGCCATGACCCGGCTGGCGATCTTGGCGATGGGGGTGCCGATCGCCTTGGCGACGAAGGGGACGGTGCGGCTGGCGCGGGGATTGACCTCAATAAGGTAAACAATGCTGTCCTTTACCGCGAACTGGATGTTCATGAGGCCCCTGACGCTGAGCGCGCGGGCAAGGATGTCGGTCTGACGCTCGATTTCCGCGATCACCTCTTTCGACAGGCTGTATGGCGGCAGCGAGCAGGCGCTATCGCCCGAATGCACGCCCGCTTCCTCGATATGCTGGAGCACGCCCGCAACCACGACATCATCGCCGTCGCAGAGCGCATCCACGTCTACCTCGACCGCGTCGCGCAGATATTGGTCGATCAGCACGGGCGAGTCGCCCGATACCTGGACGGCGGTGGCGATATATTCCTCCAGCTGTGCCTGACCGTCGACAATCTCCATGGCGCGGCCGCCAAGGACATAGGACGGGCGCATGAGCACCGGATAGCCGATGCGATTGGCTACCGCGATCGCCTCCTCCCGGCTGCGGGCGATGCCGTTGGCGGGCTGACGGAGCTTCACCTTGTCGACCAACGCGGCGAAGCGCTCACGGTCTTCGGCAAGGTCGATGGCGTCGGGCGACGTACCGAGGATCGGGATGCCGGCATCCTCCAGCGCCTGAGCAAGCTTGAGCGGCGTCTGGCCGCCGAACTGGACGATGACCCCGGCCAGCGTCCCGTTCGACATTTCGACGCTCAGTATCTCCAGCACGTCCTCGGCGGTCAGCGGCTCGAAATAGAGGCGGTCGGACGTGTCATAATCGGTCGACACGGTTTCCGGGTTGCAGTTGATCATGATCGTCTCATAGCCGACTTCGCTGAGCGCGAAGCAGGCGTGGACGCAGCAATAGTCGAACTCGATCCCCTGCCCGATCCGGTTGGGGCCGCCCCCCAGGATCACGACCTTGTTGCGGTCGCTGGGCTGCGCCTCATTTTCCGGTTCGCCAAAGAGCGGGGCCTCGTAGGTCGAATACATGTACGGCGTCTTCGCCTCGAACTCGGCGGCGCAGGTGTCGATGCGCTTGAAGACGGGGCGGACGCCCAGCTTGTGCCGCAGCTTGCGCACTTCGGCTTCGGTCACGGCGCCCGTCATCGCCTTGACCGTTTCGTGGATCAGGCCCGATCCGCGCGCGATGCCGCCGTCACGCAAATTGGCCGACCGAAGCGCCAGATTGGCAAGACGCTGGTCGGAAAAACCCATCGACTTGAGGCGGCGCATGCCGTCCGCGTCCTGGGGCAGGCCGTTGCCGAGGATTTCCGCTTCGGCATCGACGATTTCCTTGATCCGCTCCAGGAACCAGGGGTCGAACTTGGCGATGCTGTGGATTTCCGCGACGGTGAGGCCTTCGCGAAGCGCCTGCGCGGCAACCAGCAGGCGATCCGGCGTCGGCTGCGCCAGCGCCGCGATGATGTCATCCTTGGGCGCACCGACCAGATGTTCGACTTCGTTGAAGCCGCACAGGCCGGTTTCGAGGCCGCGCAGCGCCTTCTGCATCGATTCATGGATGTTGCGGCCGATCGCCATCACCTCGCCCACCGACTTCATCGCGGTGCCGAGCAGCGGTTCGCTCCCCTTGAACTTTTCGAAGGCGAAGCGCGGGATCTTGGTCACGACATAGTCGATGGTCGGCTCGAAGCTCGCCGGGGTCGCGCCGGTGATATCGTTCTCGATCTCGTCGAGCGTGTAGCCGACGGCGAGCTTCGCCGCGACCTTGGCGATCGGGAAGCCGGTCGCCTTCGACGCCAGGGCCGAGGAGCGCGACACGCGCGGGTTCATTTCGATGACGATCAGACGGCCGTCCTTCGGATTGACCGCGAACTGCACGTTCGAACCGCCTGTTTCCACGCCGATTTCACGCAGCACCGCGATGCTGGCGTTGCGCATGATCTGATATTCCTTGTCGGTCAGCGTCAGCGCGGGCGCGACGGTGATGGAGTCGCCGGTGTGGACGCCCATCGGATCGACATTTTCGATCGAGCAGATGATGATGGCGTTGTCGTTGCGGTCCCGCACGACCTCCATCTCATATTCTTTCCAGCCGAGGAGGGATTCCTCGATCAGCACTTCGGTAGTGGGCGAAGCGTCGAGCCCTTCGCCGACGATCCGCTTGAACTCTTCCTTGTTATAGGCAACGCCACCGCCCGTGCCGCCGAGCGTGAAGCTGGGGCGGATGATGGACGGCAAGCCAGTGAATTCCAGCGCCTCCATCGCCTCTTCCATCGTGTGCGCGATGCGCGAGCGGGCGGATTCCAGACCGATCTTGTCCATCGCGTCGCGGAACTTCAGGCGGTCCTCGGCCTTGTCGATGGCTTCGGCGTCGGCACCGATCATCTTGACGCCATATTTCTCCAGCGTGCCGTCATTGAATAGGGCAAGCGCGGTGTTCAGCGCGGTCTGGCCTCCCATGGTCGGCAGCACCGCGTCGGGGCGTTCCTTTTCGATGATCTTCGCCACAATTTCGGGCGTGATCGGCTCGACATAGGTCGCGTCGGCAAATTCCGGGTCGGTCATGATGGTGGCCGGGTTGGAATTCACCAGGATGATGCGATAGCCCTCTTCCTTGAGCGCCTTCACCGCCTGCGTGCCTGAATAGTCGAACTCGCAAGCCTGGCCGATGATGATCGGGCCAGCGCCGATGATGAGGATGGAGGAGATGTCGGTTCTTTTAGGCATCTAGAATTTCTTCCTTAACCCGCTGCCATGAGCGGTTGTCGGGATAACGTTGCACTGAAGCTCGATAAGCAATCTCCAATCGAGCGCTCATCGGAGGAAGAGGCGGAGCATCCGGCCTGATAAAATAATCGCTCCAAGCGGGCTGTCTCTCAAGGCGTGCTTTGACAAACGAGCGACCGCTGTCCGTCAAGCCAATGCTCCTATCGGCGTTTTCGATTAGCCAACCGTAGGAGATCATTTCACTAATGAGTAGTTGCTCTAATCCGGGGTCCATCCAGCAGAAATCCGAACCGATCATCCGAGCGACACCGATGGGTTCCGGATCTGCGCCATCGAAATCACCAAGCATTTCATCGCGTGGATCAACGACCCCTAAATATTCTCCATCCTCGAAATCAGTCACTTCGACCATCAATGCACCGCCCCTGTCCGGGCCTCGCAACCCCAGCCGTCATATTCGACGCCGCAGAGGATTTCGATCTGGAGGCACTTCTTCGTCAGCGCGCGGATGGACGCTTCGTCGACCGCCTGCTCGGTTTCGAGGAACAGGTAGAGATCGCCCTCCTCATCCTCTTCGCGGTCGAGTTCGACAAAGCCGAACTGGCTGGCGATCGTCAGCACGCGCTCGAAATCCTTCTCGCTCCCGCGGAAGCTGACATCGACCGGGCGCGGAATGCGCGGCTTGTCGCCATTCTCGGCCAGATTGGCGAGAACGGCCTTGTCCGCCTCCCACTCCTGCGCGAGGCGGGCTTCGTCAACCGGGGGCAGGTTGAGGCTCACTTAAGCCCCTCGACGAAGCGCTGGAACAGGTAGAAGCTGTCCTGCGGGCCCGGCGAAGCTTCGGGGTGATACTGGACCGAAAAAGCCTTCCTGTCGATCAGTTCGATGCCGCAATTGCTGCCGTCGAAGAGCGACACATGGGTCGGCTTCACATTGGCGGGCAGCGTGTCGGCGTCGACCGCGAAGCCGTGGTTCATCGAGGTGATCTCGACTAGACCGTCCGACAGGCGCTTGACCGGGTGGTTGGCGCCGCGATGGCCCTGATGCATCTTGATCGTCCTGGCGCCAGCAGCGATCGCCAGCATCTGATGGCCGAGGCAAATGCCGAAGACGGGCTTGTCGGCTTCCAGAACCTTGCGGATCACGGGCACGGCATATTCTCCGGTCGCGGCCGGATCGCCGGGGCCGTTGGAGAGGAAGACGCCGTCGGGCTGCTGCTCCATCACCTGATCGAAGGTGGCTGTGGCGGGCAGCACGGTGACGCGGGCGCCGGCCTTCACCAGATTGCGGAAGATATTGTTCTTCGCGCCATAGTCGATCGCGACGACGTGGGGGCGTTCTTCAGTGGCTTCATTAACGCCATAGCCGAAGCCGAGCTTCCAGACGCCATCCTTCCAGAGGCGTTCCTTACCCGAGACTTCGATGGCGAGATCCATGCCTTCAAGGCCCGGCCACGCCGCAGCCTTGGCGGCGAGCGCTGCAAGGTCGAACCTGCCTTCGGGATCATGGGCGATCACCACATTGGGCGCGCCCTTGAGGCGGATCATGCGGGTCAGCGCGCGGGTGTCGACGCCGGCAAGGCCGATGCGGCCATTCTGTTTCATCCACTGGTCGAAGGATTCGACATTGCGGAAATTGCTGGGCTCAGTCACGTCCTGACGGACGACGCAGCCCAGTGCGAAGGGGTTTTCCGCCTCCACATCGTCCAGATTGGTGCCGACATTGCCGATATGGGGGAAAGTGAAGGTGACGATCTGCCCGGCATAGCTGGGGTCGGTCATCACCTCCTGATAGCCGGTCATTGCCGTGTTGAAGCACAGTTCGCCGACTGCTTCGCCGGTCGCGCCGAAACCGCGCCCGAACACAGCGGAGCCATCGGCGAAAACCAATACCCCTGTCGCTCCTTTGGGCACAATGAGGGTCTTGGCGTCAGCCATGGTCTTACGGTCCTTCTTATGCTTTTGCGGGAGCCCGTCTGCAGCGGGTTAAACGGCCGGTCACCTATGCCTTGCGCCCCTCGCGGTCAACCACTGTCAAAAATCTCTTTTCGCATTATATCGGGCTTTTTCCCGTAGCACAGGATTCGCATCGCCATGATTCGCGACACGGTAAAAAGCGCTCAGGTGGAAGCCATGAAGGCCGGGAACAAGGAACGGCTGGCTGCGGTGCGCTTGATCCTGGCGAAGCTGAAGGATCGCGACATCGAACTGCGGACCGCTTCGGCCGTGCCCGATGATGATACGGTCGTGGTCGAGGTGCTGCAGAAAATGGCCAAGCAGCGGCGCGAATCGATTGAGATGTTCAAGAGCGGCGGACGCGACGAGCTGGCCGCGAAGGAGCAGGCGGAGCTGGGCGTGATCGAAAGCTTCCTGCCGCAGCAGCTTTCCGAGGAAGACACCAGGGCAGCGATCGAAGCGATCAAGGCCGAAGTGGGCGCGGACAGCGTCAAGGACATGGGCAAGGTGATGGCTGTGCTGAAGGAGCGCCACGGAGCGGTCATCGACATGAGCAAGGCGAGCGGACTGGTGAAGGCGGTTCTTTCCTGATGCCAGGGGCTTATGAGCCTATCTCCCGCCTTTCTTGACGAGCTGCGCATGCAGACGTCGCTGTCCACCCTGATCGGGCGGACGGTGAAGGTGCAGAAGGCGGGGCGCGAATATAAGGCCTGCTGCCCCTTTCATAATGAAAAGACGCCCAGCTTCACGATCAACGACGAGAAGGGTTTCTATCACTGCTTCGGTTGCGGCGCGCATGGCGACGCGATCCGGTGGATGACCGATCATCGCGGACTGCCCTTCATGGAGGCGGTGAAGGAACTGGCACAGTCGGCGGGCATGGACGTTCCCGCCCCCGATCCGCGCGCGGCCAGGCGGGCCGAGCAGGCCAAGGGGCTGCACGACGTGATGGCGTCGGCACAGCGCTTTTTCGAGGAGCAGCTTGGCGGGGTAGACGGCTCAGGCGCGCGCGATTATCTGCACCGGCGAGGGATTGGCGACGCGACCCGCCGAACGTTCGGGTTTGGCTATTCCCCGGATGGGCGCGGCCGGTTGAAGACGGCGCTGGCCGACTTGGGCGAGCCGTTGCTGATCGAGGCCGGGTTGCTGATCGATCCCGAAGGGATCGAGGCCGGCAACGGTTCCGAGCGCAAGCGGGAGAGCTATGATCGGTTTCGCGGGCGGCTGATGCTGCCGATCCGCGACATTCGCGGACGGGTGATCGCCTTTGGCGGGCGCATCCTGGGCGCTGGCGAGCCCAAATATCTGAATTCGCCCGACACGCCGCTCTTCGACAAGGGGCGCACGCTCTATAATATCGACCGGGCTTCTCCAGCCAGCCGGCACAGCGGCCGGGTGATCGTGGTCGAAGGCTATATGGATGTCATCGCCCTTGCCCAGGCCGGGTTCGAGGAGGCGGTGGCGCCGCTGGGCACGGCGCTGACCGAACATCAGATCGAGCGGCTCTGGAAGATGGCGGACGTGCCGATCCTGTGCTTCGACGGGGACGCTGCCGGGCAGAAAGCAGCGATGCGCGCCGCCGCCCGCGCCTTGCCCATGCTGCGCCCGGGCATGAGCCTGGCCTTCGCCACCCTGCCGGGCGGGCAGGATCCCGACGACCTGATCCGGGCGGAAGGGCGGGGCGCCATGGAGGACGTCCTGGACGCCGCAGAGCCACTGGCGGAACGGCTGTGGGCGCATGAGCTGAACGCGGCGCCGCTCGATACGCCCGAGCAGCGCGCGGCGCTCAAGCAGCGGCTGTCGGCAATCACCGATACCATCGCCCATCCCGACGTGCGGGCTCATTATGTGCAGCTTTTCCGCCAGCGCTACGACGCGCTGTTCTTCGCCCGATCCGCGACGGGGGAGCGGACGAGCTTCCAGCGAGGCAGCGGGCCGCGCGCCGGCTGGCAGCGGGACCGGCGCGGCAACTGGAAACCTCCCCTTCCCCCCGCCGGAACGGAGGCGCGGGCGATCGGCGTCAGCGGCATGGAGCAGCGCCTGCTGCGCGCGATCCTGGCCAGCCTGCTGCGGCATCCCGACCAGATTGCGGCCCATCGCGAGACGCTGGCGGCGCTGCGGATAGGGGACCCAGTGATGGCCGCGCTGCTGCAGGCGATGATCGCGGCGTCCTTCGCGCAAGAAACAGTTGAAAGTGATGGCCTCCTTACCATATTGGGCCAAGGTGAAGTGTATAATATGGCGAAGGGGATGCTCCGGGCCGACACGTTCACATTCACCCCCCACAGGACGACCGCCGACACGAGTCGCGTACTGCGCGACCTGGAGGAGGCCATTCGGGTGATGGCGCAAGGACCGGAGTTGGAAGCGGCACTGGCGGAAGCCACCAGACGGGCGAAGGAAGACCTCAACGAGGAAACCTTCGCTGAACAGCAGCGGGTCTATCGGCTGAAGATGGATCATGATAGCCGCCTGGCGGAACTGGCGCAGTCCGACGACAGTATATGATGGATCATCCCGTCGGGATGGAATGCAAGGCGAATAAATGGCGAGCAAGGCGACAGGCAAGGGTCCGGGCGAGGATGTGGATACAGGTGACGCACCGCTGATCGATCTCAACGAGGCGTCGGTCAAGAAGCTGATCGCCCGCGCGAAGAAGCGCGGCTACATCACCTATGACGAGCTGAACGATGCCCTGCCGCAGGACCAGATGTCCTCCGAGCAGATCGAGGACATCATGGCTGCCCTGAATGAAATGGGCGTCAACATCGTCGAGAATGAGGAGGCCAGCGAGGATGGCGACGATCAGCGCGACGACAGCGACGACGATGCCACCGAAGATGGCGCCGAAGAGGATGGCTCCCCGCGCCCGGTAGCCGAGAAGAAGAAGGAGACGGTCGATCGCACCGACGACCCGGTGCGCATGTACCTGCGCGAGATGGGCGCGGTGGAACTGCTCAGCCGCGAGGGCGAGATCGCTATCGCCAAGCGAATCGAGGCTGGCCGGGACACCATGATCCTGGGGCTGTGCGAAAGCCCCACGACCTTCAACGCGATCATCGAATGGTCAACCGCGCTCAATAATGGCGAGATGCAGCTGCGTGAGATCCTGGATCTCGACGCGATGCTGTCCAAGGACCCTGCCCCGGAAAATCTGGAAGAGGGTGCCGAGGATGATGACGGCGAGATCAGCGAGAAGACCGCGGGCCCGAGCTTCAAGGATGAGGAGGAGCCTGAGGAAGAGCCTGCCGATTCCAATGAGGATGAGGATGATCTGACCGAGCGCCGCACTCGTCGCGTCGAGGAAGAGGATGAGGAGGACAACACCCTCTCGCTCGCGCAGATGGAAGAGACGCTCAAGCCCATGGCGCTTGAGAAGTTCGCGACCATCACGGAGATTTTTCGCGCTTTTTCCAAGGCGCAGGAAGCCCGCATGGCCGCGATGGGAAGCGGCGACAGCCTGAGCCAGAGTCAGGAAGACCAGTATCAGGATCTGCGCGAGCAGCTGACCGCCGAGGTCGAAAGCGTCCAGTTCCACCAGCAGAAAATCGAATATCTGGTCGACCAGCTCTATGCCTATAATCGGCGCCTGACAGCGTTGGGTGGGCAGATGCTGCGACTGGCCGAGCGGCACAAGGTGAGCCGCAAGGATTTCCTCGACCGCTACGTGAATCATGAACTGGACGATGGCTGGCTCGACAAGGTCAGCGGCCTGGACAAGAAATGGTCGGCCTTCGCCGCAGCCGAAGCGCGCGCGGTCGATCGCATCCGCAACGAAGTGAGCGAAATCGCGCAGGCGACCGGCATGTCCCTGTCTGAATTCCGCCGCATCGTGAACATGGTGCAGAAGGGCGAGCGCGAGGCGCGCATCGCAAAGAAGGAGATGGTGGAGGCCAACCTGCGGCTCGTCATTTCCATCGCTAAAAAATATACGAACCGTGGCCTGCAATTCCTTGATCTCATTCAGGAAGGCAATATCGGCCTGATGAAGGCGGTGGATAAATTCGAATATCGCCGCGGCTACAAGTTCAGCACCTATGCGACCTGGTGGATCCGGCAAGCGATCACCCGTTCGATCGCGGATCAGGCCCGGACCATCCGTATTCCGGTCCACATGATCGAGACGATCAACAAGCTGGTACGCACCAGCCGCCAGTTCCTGCACGAACAAGGCCGCGAACCGACCCCGGAGGAAATGGCCGAGCGCCTGTCCATGCCGCTGGAAAAGGTCCGCAAGGTGATGAAGATCGCCAAGGAGCCGATCAGCCTTGAAACGCCGATCGGCGACGAGGAAGATTCGCACCTGGGCGATTTCATCGAGGACAAGAATGCGATCATCCCGGTGGATGCCGCGATTCAGGCAAACCTCAAGGAAACAGTGACTCGCGTCCTGGCGTCCCTGACGCCGCGCGAGGAACGCGTGCTGCGCATGCGTTTCGGCATCGGCATGAACACCGACCACACTCTGGAGGAAGTGGGCCAGCAGTTCAGCGTGACCCGCGAACGCATCCGTCAGATCGAGGCGAAGGCGCTGCGCAAGCTCAAGCACCCGAGCCGCAGCCGCAAGATGCGCAGCTTCCTGGATCAATAGCCGGGCGGCGGGCCGTTTCCATGCAAAAGGGCGGCTTGCGGGCCGCCTTTTTTCTGGGCGTAAACCCCTCTTTTACCGCCTGCCCTTAAAGTCGCGGAGACGACCGCAATCGGCGCTTGCGGAGGCCATCCAGGGGTTAAGATGAACGAAGCAGCAGCACGCCAGTCAGCGGGCGACATATCCCGGATCCTGGAGACGCTCGTCACCGCAGACGGGACCGCCAACCATGATCACGCGAGCAGCGCGCGCGCCGGGATCGGCCGCGATGCGGTGCTGACGTTGCCCGACCTTGCCGACGCGGCCCATTATCTCTGCGTGCTTCATGGCCGTCATCCGGGCGTGGTCGACCATGCGGCGACTCGATCCGCCGACAATGCCGCGCGCGATTGGCTGGTCCGCGCCGCCGACGCCTTCGCACGAGAACGCGCCTATCTGACCCAGGTGACCGTGGCGCTCGGTCCGGCGCCCAGCACGGCAGGACAGAGCGACTGCGAGACGACCGTAAGCCAGCAGCGCCATGCCCTCGACATGCTTGCCCAGTCGGACCGACGCGGCTGCGCCATGGGCGCGGCCATCGCTCTCGTGCTTGACTGGCGCGCCGTTCGCCACGCCCTCGACGTTGCTGCAATTCGCGTCGGCACCGAACCCCATGGCTGCGACCTGCCCGAGTGGAAAACGACGCTGGCTGTCGCGCACGCGATCGGCGGAGATGATGCGACCGATCGCGCGATGCAGTTCGGCGCCCGGCAGCTGTTGAACCAGCATCGGGGGCTTTGGGACCTGCTGCAGGCCCGCGCCGAGATCCGTCGCCTCGCACGGTAGAGCATAAACGCATTGCGGGCATGATCCGCTTTCCTTACTGCCACGACAGCAAAAGGAAGCGGACGGACCACATGCGCTTTGAAGGTACGCAAGATTATGTTGCCACCGACGACCTGAAGGTCGCGGTAAACGCGGCCGTGCTGCTCCGCCGCCCGCTGCTGGTGAAGGGCGAACCGGGCACCGGCAAAACCGTGCTGGCGCAGGAAATCGCCAAGGCCCTCAACGCGCCGTTGATCGAATGGAACGTCAAATCCACGACCAAGGCCCATCAGGGGCTTTATGAATATGATGCCGTCGCCCGGTTGCGGGACGGACAGTTGGGCGACCCGCGCGTCCATGAGATTTCGAACTATATCCGCAGGGGCAAGCTTTGGGAGGCCTTCACCTCCCCCACCCTGCCCGTCCTGCTGATCGACGAGATCGACAAGGCCGACATCGAATTTCCCAACGACCTGTTGCAAGAACTCGATCGCATGGCCTTCCATGTCTATGAGACGGGCGAAACGGTCGCAGCCCAGGAGCGGCCGGTGGTCGTCATCACGTCCAACAATGAGAAGGAACTGCCCGACGCCTTCCTGCGCCGCTGCTTCTTCCACTATATCAAATTCCCGGACCGTGAGACTATGCAGGCCATAATCGACGTGCATTTCCCCGGCATTCGGAAGATCCTGGTCAGCCGCGCGCTGGAGATATTCTATGAGATCCGCGACGTGCCGGGGCTCAAGAAGAAGCCTTCGACCAGCGAACTGCTCGATTGGCTGAAGCTGATCCTGAATGAGGACATGCCGCTTGAGATATTGCAGGATCGCGACCCGACCAAGGCAATCCCACCGCTGCACGGCGCGCTGCTGAAGAATGAGCAGGATATCATGATGTTCGAGCGGCTGGCCTTCATGGCCCGGCGGCAGGGACGCTAGGCGTCCATCGATGAGCCATCAGGCAGGATGCCTTTGCGGCGCGGTCCGGATCAGCATCGAGGCGGAGCCGATGGCGGCCCGGATGTGCTGGTGCCGGCTCTGCCAATATCTGGGCGGTGGGTCGGGCACCGTGAATGTCTGCTTCCCGTCCGACAAGGTCACCACCAGCGGCGCGGTAAAATGGCATGATAATGTCGCAGATAGCGGCAATCGCATGCGAAGGGGCTTTTGCCCCGAGTGCGGAACACCGCTCTTCAGCATTGCCGAATCGCGTCCGCATCTGACGTTTATTCGGGCGGGTGCGCTTGATGACCCGGCCATTTTGGGGCCACAGGCCATAATCTGGACCGAGGCTGCGCCAGATTGGGCGCATTTTGATCCCGATCTGCCACACTATCCGGCGCAGATTCCGCCTGTGGCCTGAATTGGACGCTTGCGCTCTGCCTGCATTTCCGCTCCACTTTCCTCAACGAACATTCAAGCCGCGCAAAGACGGTGTGAAGTCGGGGAAGGATGCCAATGCTCAATCGCGCGTTGTCTGTAATGTCGGTCGTCCTCGCGCTCGGGACGCCTGTTCTGGCGCGCGCAGCTGAGGCCTCGGGCGCCTGGACGCCTCTGGAAAGCGCAATACGCGCGGACGCCGCCGGGATCAGCTTGCCACAGACGGTTGCCGGCCTTTCCCTGTCAAAGAGCGGCGAAGCGTCCAACGGCGGCAAAAGTGTCGACAATTATGCCCAATATCTGTCCGACGATGGCGTGATACAGGCGACGCTGTACGTATATCTGCCGAGCTATGCCGACGCTTCGATTGCTGCCTATATGACCGACAAAGCCGTCATGGAACGTTTTGGCGCAAAGACCCGGCGCACGAGCTATGAGGCCGTGGCGCTTGCCGGGCGGCCGAAGAGCGCCATTCGTGCCGTCTATGACGATGCGGCGGATGGTGCGCTGACCACCGCCGCCGCCTTCGTCCATGCAGGACGTTGGATCGTCAAGCTGCGCGTGACCGGGCCGGCTGAGCGGCGGCAGGATGTGCTGGCGGGACTGGATGGCATGCTCAACAACCTGCGATTCGATCAACCGCGGGACATACGGACCACCAGACCTGCCCAATTCGCGGCTTGCCCCCGCCAGGGCGCGGACGATACGGGTGCCCCTGCCCCTGTGACTAGCACTGCGACGCTGCCACGCGACGGCGATGGTCCACTCTGTATCCGGGATCGGGTGCTGGCCACGAGCGGAAGCTATGACGTGCTGCAGCAGCCCGGCGTCCAGGGCAGCGCGGTGATCGTGCCGGTCGATGACGCGGGGACTATTTTGGCGTTCGATCCGTCAGCGGCGGGCCATGGCTATCAACTTTCCATCCACGCGATCGGTCAGACGGAATTGTTCGGCACGTACGAAAAGGTGCCGGGCGCTCCGCAGATCGCGGAGATACTGGACGGGAAGGACCCGCAAACGGCGCAGGCGCGGGCGACGGCGGTATATGCCGCCAATGGCGAGGTCACCACGCGGGCGGGAGGCGCGACGGCTCGCTGATCAGAGGCGGCCGTCAGATCAGATAGCCGACCTCATACAGACCCCAGCGCCGGCCAGCGAACAGCAGCGGCACGAATACGCTGCGTAGCGCGCGGTAGCGACCTTCGCCCAGATCCTGCCGGTAGGTGAAGAGGAAGAAGTCCCCCTCTCCATCGAGCGCGCGACGGGTCTGGCTGTCCATGAAGATTTGGCGGTTGCGCGCATGTTCCATGTTCCAGCGAGCCGATCCGGGTCTCTGAGGCTCGCTGCGCGCGCTGATATGGGTTGGGAGGTAGCCGTTCATGTCGATCAGGCAGCAACCGACGATCGACCGGTCCTGCCCGGTACGGCGATCGAGCAGCGGCCGGATCATCCGGTCGGCGAAAGAGGTGAAGCCATTTTCATACTGGACCGGGTCCGATCCCGCTATGGGGCGATAGTGGGTGTCGAACAGGTCGGCCATGCTGAGCGCGCCGCTGTCGAGCGCCTCGCCGATCAGTGCGGTGACTTCATCCGCCCCTTCTTCCGCCAGAGCAAGATAGCGGCTGTTGCGGGTGCGGTGGCCGCTATGGGCAGCTGTGTTGAGCATGTCGTTCGCCATGCCCTCCAACTGCTCCAGCTGAGCGCGGGCGGTTTCGACCCGGCTCGCGCTTTCGACGGCCGCCTCGCTGAAGATCGTGAGACCCTGCCGCAATGCACCGACGTCCGCGTCGGCTTCATCGGTGCAGGTGACGATGGCATGGGAGCGGTCACCGAACTGCGTCACCAGTGAAGCGATTTCCGCCATGGAAGTTCGCAGCGTGTCGATATGCGCGCTGACGTCATGACCGCGGACGATATTTGCTTCGACCCCGCTGATCAACTGGCGCGCATCTCGGTCCAATTGGCCGAGCTTCTGCCCGACCGAGGCGGCGGAGTCGCCCGCTTGCCCTGCAAGCCGGCGAATTTCATCGGCGACGACGGCGAAGCCCTGGGTCGCCTCTCCGCCGCGCGCCGCTTCGATGGCGGCGTTGACGCCCAGCAGACGGGTCTGACGAGCGATCGCGCCGAGCTGATCGGAAATGCCGCCGACCGTTTCGATCACGTCGAGGAAACTGCGGAGATGGCCTTCAAGGCCTGTGACATGGGCCACAAGGCTGGCCACCTGCTCGAGTGAGAGGGTGATCGCTTCATGCCCTTCAGCGATGATGCGTCCGGCGCGGCGGGCGGTGAGGCTGAGCTCCTGAGCGGCAACAACGCTTTCATTCTGGCTGGCGGCGAGCGTCTCCATGTTGGATCGCAGCTCGCCCAGACGAGCGGAATCGGCGCGGATACGCCGAGTCAGCTCCCCCAGATATCCAGCCGTTTCGCTGCATTGCAACGCGATGTCTCCCGACCGCTCGCCTAGGTCAGTCAACAAATGCTCGTTTTCCAATGGTTGTTCGCCCCCAGCGCTGCGCATGAATACTGCCAAATTAACGATGCAATGCAACACTTAACATTCCGCCAACGGGGGTCAGGCAACTTGCATCCTTGCGACGGCTGTCGGACAAGGGCGCATCATGATGCTCAACTTTCTCGACGCCCTTCGCGCGGCCGGCATTCCGGCCAGCATCAAGGAGCATTTGCTGTTGCTGGAAGCGCTTGATCGCGAGGTGATCGGGCAGCGGCCGGAGGATTTCTATTATCTGGCGCGCGCCACCTATGTGAAGGACGAGGGGCTGCTGGACCGGTTCGACCAGGTGTTCGCCCGCGTATTTCGAGGCGTGCTGGGCTCTGAAAGCATCGAGGCGGCGATACCGGAAGACTGGCTGAAACTGGTAGCCGAGAAATATCTCAGCCCCGAGGAGATGGAGAGGATCAAGTCGCTCGGGGACTGGGACGAGATCATGGCCACGCTGAAAAAGCGGCTGGAGGAACAGAAGGGACGCCACGAAGGCGGCAGCAAATGGATCGGCACGGGCGGCACGTCGCCCTTCGGCAATGGCGGCTACAACCCCGAAGGCGTGCGGATCGGGGGGGAGAGCCGGCACAAGCGCGCCATCAAGGTGTGGGAAAAGCGCGAGTTCGCCAATCTGGACAGCAGCAAGGAACTGGGCACCCGCAACATCAAGCTCGCGCTGCGCCGGCTCCGTCGCTTCGCGCGGGAGGGCGCGGCCGACGAACTGGATCTGGAGGGTACGATCCGCGGAACCGCGCGGCAGGGATGGCTGGACATCCGCATGCGGCCTGAACGACACAATGCGGTCAAGCTGTTGCTGTTCCTGGACGTGGGTGGATCGATGGACCCGTTCATCACGCTGTGCGAGGAACTGTTTTCGGCCGCGACCAGCGAATTCAAGAACATGGAATTCTTCTACTTCCACAACTGCCTCTACGAAGGGGTGTGGAAGGACAATCGCCGTCGCTTTTCGGAGCGTATTCCAACCTGGGACATCCTGCACAAATATGGCCATGACTATAAGGTCGTGATCGTCGGCGATGCGGCCATGAGCCCCTATGAGATCCTGCAGCCCGGCGGATCGGTAGAGCATATGAACGACGAAAGCGGCGCGGTGTGGCTCGGAAGGTTGCTGCATACCTACCCGGCGGCAGTGTGGCTCAATCCGGCGACGCAGGCCTACTGGGAGTATAGCCAGTCCACCACGATCATCCGCGATATCATGAGTGATCGCATGTATCCGCTGACGGTCGAGGGGATTGATGACGCCATGCGGGAGCTGACGCGAAAACGGTGACCGGCACGCCCTCCATTACATGACCGATTTTTGATCTTCGTCCGATCGACGAGGGCGGCTTTGGGGCGAATTGCCGATCGCGTAGCTGATCCCTTCCCTATATCTTCCTCAATCTGATACTATCCATACCGGCGGCGTTGCAGGCTCCGATCAACATGATGAGTCAGAATCGGCAGGCCGCCAAGGACTGGCTGGAAGCGCTGCCAGATTACGAAACGAACTGTGGTCCGAGACCAAAATCGCCGATCTGCACGGCAAGATCGACAAGCTGCGTTAAAGGCCGGGCGAGGCGGCCTGACATTCAATCCCCAACTTCCGGTTCGAAGAGAACGCCCCCGGTCATGGGCCGGGGAGCGCCGGTCGTGCCGGGAAAGCTGATCGGCAGCTGTTTGAGGTGACGAACCGCCATATAGGCAAAGCCCTGCGCTTCGAGCGCATCGCCATCCCAGCCGAGTTCGTCCACGGGGCGAACCTGCGTGCGCGTATGGGTGGCCAGCATCTGCATGAGCGTGGCGTTGTGGCGACCGCCACCCGCCACATAAATATGGTCGGGGTGGCCGGGAAGATGATCGAGCCCCCGGGCGATGGCAGCGGCTGTAAAGGCGGTGAGTGTCGCGGCGCCATCTTCGAGGCTTAGCCCGCGGACCGCGTCGATAGTGAAGGCTTCGCGATCGATACTTTTGGGCGGCGGCATGTCGAACCAGGGATCGGCCAGCATGGCGGCAAGGCGCTGCTGATCCACGCGGCCCTGCGCCGCCGTCGCGCCATTTTCATCGAATCCGCGAGCGCTATGCGTCCGCATCCAGTTGTCGATGAGGCCGCTCGCCATGCCGGTGTCGAAGGCCGTGATGCTGCCGTCCTGCGCGATCGCGGTGATGTTGGCCACCCCGCCCAGGTTCAGGATGGCGACCGGCTTGGCCAGATCATGCGCCAGCGCGCGGTGATAGACGGGAAGCAGCGGTGCGCCCTGCCCTCCGGCGACGACGTCGGCGCTGCGCAGGTCGGCAACGATGCGAATGCCAAAGGCTCCGGCAAGGGCAGGCGCATCGCCAATCTGCCAGGTCCAGCGTCGCTCGGGACGATGGGCAACCGTGTGGCCATGAAAGCCGATGACGGCTATGTCCTGCGCGACATGGCCGCTGCGGGCGAGCAGGTCGGAAACGGCCTCGACATGCAGTTCGGTCAGTTCCTCCTCGACAGAATGAATCAATGGTTCGAAGCCGGGCTTGTCCATGGCCATGGCACGCTGGCAGGCTTCGGCCAGACGGACGCGAAACCCTTCATGATAGGGCATCGCGTGGAAAGTGACGGCCCGGGCATGGCCTTCGCCGTCGGTTTCGATCAAGGCGGCGTCGATCCCGTCGCGCGACGTGCCTGACATGAGGCCGATTGCCAGCATTTTGCTCATTTCTTATTCTACCATGTCCCGCGTTGAGGCCTTACCCTGTTAAAGAAGAAGAATGGCGTCGCGACAAGGTCGGGATGACGGGGAGTGACGTTCCCATTCCGCGATGCTAGAGGGCGCGCCATCATGACCAGCTACAAGTCCGACCTGCTTCGCCTGCTCGAAACGCGGGGCTACATTCACCAGCTGACCGATGCGGAAGGGCTCGACGCCCTCGCCGACGAGCAGATCGTGCCCGGTTATATCGGTTTCGATCCTACCGCCCCGTCGCTGCATGTCGGCCATTTGGTGTCGATCATGATGCTGCGGCAGTTGCAGAAGGCAGGGCACAAGCCAATCGTCCTGATGGGCGGAGGCACCGGCAAGATCGGCGACCCGAGCTTCAAGGACGAGGCGCGCAAGCTGCTGGCACCGGACACGATCGCGGAGAATGTCGCGAGCATCAAGCGAGTGTTCGAGCGGTTCCTCACGTTCGGCGACGGGCCGACCGATGCCATCATGCTGGACAATGCGGAGTGGCTCGACCGGCTGGAATATATCCCTTTCCTGCGCGACATCGGCCAGCATTTTTCGGTCAACCGGATGCTGAGTTTCGATTCAGTGAAGCTGCGGCTGGACCGGGAGCAGTCATTGAGCTTCCTCGAATTCAACTACATGATCTTTCAGGCCTATGATTTCCTGGAACTGTCGCGGCGTTCGGGCTGCCGATTGCAGATGGGCGGGTCGGACCAGTGGGGCAATATCGTCAACGGGGTGGAGCTTGCCCGCCGCGCCGATGGAACGCACGTGTTCGGTCTCACCACGCCGCTGCTGACCAACGCGGACGGCACCAAGATGGGCAAGACCGTGGGCGGCGCGGTGTGGTTGAACGAGGATCAGCTGTCTAGCTACGACTACTGGCAGTTCTGGCGGAATAGTGCCGACGTTGATGTGGCGAATCGACTGCGACTGTTTACCGACCTGCCGATGGACGAAGTCAAACGGCTGGCCGCGCTGCAGGGCGCGGAGATCAACGAAGCCAAGAAGATCCTGGCCAATGAGGCGACGGCGCTGTGCCGGGGCGCCGAGGCGGCTGCACTGGCGGCGGAAACGGCGCGCAGGACCTTTGAGGAAGGCGCTTCGGACGCCAATCTGCCGACGATCAGCCTGGGGACAGAAGGGCTGAATGTCGTGCAGGGCACGACCGCTCTTGGCTTTGCCTCGTCCAACAAGGAAGTGCGGCGCAAGCTGGCGGAAGGTGCGATCCGCGTGAATGGTGAAGTGGTGAGCGATCCCGCCCTGACATTGAAGCCTGGCGACAAGCTAAGCTTCGGCGCAAAGAAACATGGATTAGTAACTGCCTGAAATTGTTAAAGCCTAACGGTGAATTAACGCTGTTCGTTAGGGAAGATTGCAGGATCGAAGCTTTAGTCTTGGTCCATGCCTTCGGTTCTTGCCAGCCTCGCCCATGTCGCCAAGTCGCGGGAACCCTCCGTCAATCAGCGACGTGCTCCTCGCATTTTAGTCGATTTCGTCAGTCACCTCAGCGCACGTGGCCAGTCCCATGGCGTGCGCATCATCAACATTTCCGCACTGGGATTGATGTGCCGCACCGAGGCGGAGCTTTTGATCGGCGAGCGGGTGTCGGTGTGGCTGCCCATTGCCAAGGATGTGCAGGCCGAGGTCCGCTGGGCCGAAGACAGCCGCATCGGCGTGGAGTTTCGCGTGCCGATCGAAGCGCGCATCTATGACGCGATGCTCGCGCTCATCCCGCCGCGCCAGACGGCCTGGTAAAGACCTTTTCGAAACCCTCTCCTGCATCGATGCGTTGGCGCGAACGAACGAGCGCCTGCGGCATCGCATCCGCAGGAATTTCATCATCGCCTCGCGCACTTCGCGGCGCAGGTCGGAGGCCGCCATCGCGGTGATGGGGTGCAGGCTGAAGTCCCATTGCATGAACTGGCAACGATAAGAATGTGGGATGATTTTGCTGCCGCAGCATCAGCCCATCGCGGAAATTTGCCGACGGGCGGGATCATCCGGACTCAACCGCTGCGGAGCAGCCCTACCGCGGCATCACGTTCAAAGAGGTAAAGACAGGTGCGTGCGGCCTGACCGCGCGCGTCGTGCAGACCGCCGTCGCGGTCAATAAGGAGATGGGCATCGTCCCGTGCGCATTCGAGCAGTGCGGAAAGATGCTCAGGGGTGGCGAGCTTGAGCTGTGCTTCGCCGGACTGACGGGTGCCCAGGATTTCGCCGGCACCGCGCAGGCGCAGGTCTTCCTCGGCGATGCGAAAGCCATCGTTGGTTTCCCGCATCAGCGCCAGACGGGCCCGGGAGGTTTCCGACAGTGCGCCGCCGCGCAAAAGAATACAGACGCTGTGGTTCTGGCCGCGGCCCACCCGGCCGCGGAGCTGGTGGAGTTGCGCGAGCCCAAAGCGATCGGCGCCCTCTATGATGATGAGGTTGGCATTGGGAACGTCGACGCCGACTTCGATGACCGTGGTAGCAACGAGAATTTTCGTGCGGCCCATGGCGAAGGCTTCCATGGCTGCGTCCTTGTCCGGCCCCTTCATACGGCCGTGGACAAGGCCGACCAGGTCGGCAAACCGGCTTTTGAGCATTTCGGCGCGCGCTTCGGCAGCTGCAAGATCGCTGGTCTCGCTTTCCTCGACCAGCGGGCAGACCCAATAGGCTTGCCCCCCCCCATCGATATGGCGGGCCAGCGCCTCCACCACCTCATCGAGCCGGTTCGCCGCCATGACCACCGTCTGGATCGGCTGGCGGCCGGGCGGCATTTCATCCAGCCGGGACACGTCCATTTCGCCATAATAGGTGAGCGTCAGGGTGCGTGGGATGGGCGTTGCGGTCATCACCAGAAGATGCGGCGTGCGGTCTGCCTTGGCCGCGAGCATCATGCGCTGTGCAACGCCGAAGCGATGCTGTTCGTCGATCACGGCCAGGGCAAGATTCCTGTAGCGCACCGCTTCCTGGAAAATGGCGTGGGTGCCGACGAGGATGTCGATACTGCCGTCGGCGAGGCCCATCAGCGTGGATTCGCGCGCCCTGCCCTTTTCCCGACCGGTTAGAATGGCGATGGTGACGGGTAGGCCCGATGCCATCTTGCGCAGCGTTTCATGATGCTGGCGCGCGAGGATCTCGGTAGGCGCCAGCAAAGCCCCCTGCGCACCAGCTTCCACCGTGTTGAGCAGGGCCATGAGCGCGACGAGCGTCTTGCCCGATCCGACATCGCCTTGCAGCAGCCGGAGCATGGGAACAGGTTGCGCCATGTCGCCGTCTATTTCCCCGATCGCACGGCGCTGCGCGCCCGTGGGCTCAAAGGGTAGTTTCAGCAGATCGCGCAGGCGACCATCGCCGGCGATGGGGACGCCCCGCCGCTTGCGCGAGGATTGGCGAACCAGCATGAGCGCGAGTTGGCCGGCGAAAATCTCGTCATAGGCGAGCCGTTCGCGCGCGACGAGGTCGGACGGATCGGCATGGGCGCGGGTCAACGCCTCGCGCCAGGACGGCCAGCCCTTGCGCGCGAAAAGGCTGGGTTCGATCCATTCGGGAAGATCGGGCGCGCGGGCGAGCGACTGGCCAACAAGGTCGCGCAGGCGATTGTTGGTCAGCCCCTCGGAGAGCCCATAGACGGGCTCGCGTGCCGGGATCGTGGCGGCTTCCTCGGGCGGGAGGACATGGTCGGGATGCACGATCTGGAGATTGTCGCCATAAGCCTCCAGCTTGCCCGACACGAATTTGGGTTCGCCCAGCGGCAGCAGCTTGCGCGGCCAGGCGCTGTTGCGGCCGAAATAGACGAGGGCGACGCTGTTGCCTTGGCGATCCTGCGCCATCACGCGAAACGGCGCGCGCGCACTGCCCGAAGCGCGATAATCGGTCGGCGTCAACGTGATGCCGATGATTCGGCCCGAATCGGACAAATTCAGCTCATCCGCCATCCGCCGATCGATGAAACTAACCGGCAAATGGAAGGCAACGTCGATCGCGCGGGCGAGGCCCAGCCGCTCCAGCGGCCTGGCCAGCGCCGGGCCGACGCCCTTGAGTGCCTCTATTTCGGCGAAGAGTGGGTTGAGGATATCCGGGCGCATGTCTATCTGACCGCATCTAGCCCAGCCGAGACGATGCGCAAACATCCGATCGGCGACGTCAGCATGTCCGCGCAAGGAACAAATTGTGAACGAAGACCCCCGTATCCGCCGCCTGCAGTTCCGGGCGTGGCATCGTGGCATCAAGGAAGCCGACCTGGCCGTTGGGGGCTTTTTCGACCGCCATCACGACGAATGGAGCGAGGCGGAAATCGCCTGGTTCGAACGCTTCATGGATGAACAGGACGCGGACATAATGGCGTGGGCGCTCGGCACATTGCCGGTGCCGAAGGAATGGCAAGGGCCGATGTGGGACAAGTTCGCCCGCCTGGATTTCGTCGAAATCGGAAAGAAGTGACCCGCCGCCCCGCGCTGCCCCCGACACGGGAATGACGAACCTTCTATGACCGATCTCCTGAAAATCCTCAAAGCCTCATCCCCGATCACCCTGTCGGGCGTGCCGGGGGGCTTCCAGCCCTGGCTGCTGGCGGACATTGCCCGGGCGGCGGCGGCGCGCGCGATCTTCGTCGCGCCGGACGAGCAGTTGATGCGGGCAGTGGCGGATACCGCGCATTATTTCGCGCCGGAGATAGAGATTGTCGAGATACCGGCCTGGGACTGCCTGCCCTATGACCGGGCCAGTCCGTCGCTACGCACGGCCTCCGCGCGGCTGGCGGGACTTCATGCGTTGCAGGCGAAGCCCAAGGGGCCGCAGCTTGTCCTAACCACCATCAACGCGCTGACCCAGCGCACTTTGACACCTTTCCGCGTGCGGCAGCTGGTGGCGAAGCTCGCCCCCAAAGAGCGGATCGCGATTTCACGGCTGGCGGAGATGTTGCAGTCCAACGGCTATGTGCGAACGGACACGGTGCACGACCGGGGCGAGTTCGCCATTCGGGGCGGCATCGTCGACCTGTTCCCCGGTGGCGAGGAACAGCCGTTGCGGCTTGATTTCTTCGGGGACGAGATCGAAACGGTGCGCCGTTTCGACCCGGCCGATCAGCGCACCAGTGGCAGCGTCGAGGGTTTCACCCTGCTGCCAGCGTCGGAAGCGCTGCTGGATGAGGAAACGATCAAGCGGTTTCGCAGCCGGTATCGCGAGATTTTCGGCGCGACCGCGACCGGCGACCCGCTCTATCAGGCAGTGAGTGACGGGCGGCGGCTGGCGGGCATGGAACATTGGCTGCCGCTGTTCGAGGAACGGCTGGTGCCGATGACCGATCATCTGGGCGATGATGCGATCATCGTGCTCGACCATGGCATCGTCGGAGCGACCGAAGCACGGTTCGAGGCGATCCGCGATTATCACGCCAACCGCCTGCAGGCGAAGTCGTCGGATCCGGGCGCGTACCGCCCGCTGGAGCCCAAGGCACTCTATCTGGATGCGGAGGAATGGCATGGGATCGCGCGCGATTGGCCGATGCATGCCACCACGCCCTTCCACGAGCCGGAGAGCGCCACGGTCGTCGATTTCGAAGTCGACGGCCCGCGCGATTTCGCGCCGGAGCGGGCGCAGAACGCCAATGTCTATGAAGCGGTAGGCCAGCATATCGCATTCCTGCAACGCACGAAGAAGAAGGTGGTGATCGCCAGCTATTCGGTGGGCGCGCGGGAACGGTTGTCGGGCCTGTTGGTCGATCATGGATTGAAACGCATCGCGGCGGCGGACAGCTGGCAGGAAGCGCTGGGCATCGCGGCCAATGGCAGCACGGTGCTGACCGTCCTGCCGCTCGACCATGGCTTCACCGCGCCCGACGTGGCGGTGCTGACCGAGCAGGACATGCTGGGCGACCGTCTGGTGCGGCGGGCCAGGCGCAAGAAGAGTTCCGACGCCTTCCTGGCCGAACTGGCGACCTTGTCGCCGGGCGATCTGGTCGTCCATATGGACCATGGTATCGGCCGCTACGAAGGGCTGACCCAGATCCCGGTGGCCAAGGCGGCGCACGACTGCGTCGCGCTGGAATATGCGGGCGGTGACAAGCTGTATGTGCCAGTCGAAAATCTGGAGGTCCTGTCCCGCTATGGTTCCGACAGCGAGGGCGTAAGCCTGGACAAGCTGGGCGGCGAGGCTTGGCAGCGGCGCAAGGCCAGGATGAAGGAGCGCATCCGCGAGATTGCGGGTGAACTGCTCAAGACCGCAGCCGAGCGCGCGCTGCGGTCGGCGACTGTAGCAGAGCCCGACAGCGCCGGATATCCGGCCTTTGTCGATCGCTTTCCCTATCAGGAGACTGACGATCAGGACCGCGCCATTGGCGACGTGATCGATGACCTGGGCGCGGGCAAGCCGATGGACCGGCTGGTGTGCGGCGATGTCGGCTTTGGCAAGACAGAGGTTGCCTTGCGCGCTGCTTTTGTCGCGGCCCTGGCGGGGATGCAGGTGGTGGTGATCTGCCCAACTACCCTGCTCGCCCGGCAGCATCACATGAATTTCGAGGAACGCTTCCGGGGCTTCCCGGTAAAAATCGGCCGTCTGTCGCGGCTGGTGCCGGACAAGGAAGCGAAGGCGGTGAAGGCGGGCCTCGCCGACGGGACGGTAGACATCGTGGTCGGCACCCATGCGCTGCTGGCGAAGGGGCTCGAGTTCAAGCGGCTGGGCCTGGTCATCGTGGACGAGGAACAACGGTTCGGCGTGACGCACAAGGAACGTCTGAAGTCGCTGAAGACCGATGTTCATGTGCTGACGCTGACGGCAACGCCGATCCCCCGCACATTGCAGATGGCGATGTCCGGCTTGCGTGAGCTGTCGGTGATACAGACACCGCCAGTCGATCGTCTGGCGGTGCGGACCTATGTCATGCCGTGGGACGGAGTGGTGATCCGCGAAGCGCTGCTGCGGGAACATTATCGCGGTGGACAGAGCTTCGTCGTGGTCCCGCGCATTTCCGACCTGACCGAGATCGAGGAATTCCTGCGCATCGAGGTCCCCGAAGTGCGCCCGGTCGTCGCCCATGGCCAGATGGCGGCGAGCGAGGTCGAAGAGCGCATGTCCGCATTCTACGACAAGCGCTATGATGTGCTGCTGTCCACCACGATCGTTGAAAGCGGGTTGGACATTCCGTCTGCCAACACCCTCATCATCCACCGCGCCGACCGCTTTGGGCTGGCACAGCTCTACCAGTTGCGCGGAAGGGTGGGCCGGTCGAAGACGCGGGCCTATGCCTATTTGACGACGCCTGCCAACCGGGTCATTACCGATACTGCGGAAAAGCGGCTGAAGGTGCTGTCCGATCTGGATACGCTGGGTGCCGGGTTCCAGCTGGCGAGCCACGACCTGGACATTCGCGGTGCTGGCAATCTGGTAGGCGACGAACAGTCGGGCCACATCAGGGAAGTGGGCTTCGAACTCTACCAGTCGATGCTGGAAGACGCGATCCTGGAGGCGAAGGCCGGCGGCGCGGGAATCGAAAAGCGGGACAGCTTCTCGCCGCAGATGACCGTCGATGCGCCTATCCTCATCCCGGAGGACTATGTGCCGGATCTGGACCTGCGCATGGGTCTTTACCGCCGCCTGAACGAGGTGGAGGACCGGCAAGGGCTGGAAGCGTTTGCCGCCGAACTGATCGATCGGTTCGGGAAGCTGCCGTCAGCGACGCAGAACCTGTTGAAGATCATCGAGATCAAACAAAATTGCGTCGCCGCGAACATCGCGAAGATCGATGTCGGACCCAAGGGCGCGCTTGTCAGTTTCTTTGAAGACCGTTTCCCCCGGCCCGAGGGGCTGGTCGCCTATATCCAGCGACTGAATGGCGTCGCGCGCCTGCGGCCGGACAGCAAGCTGGTGCTGAACCGGGCCTGGGCCGATCCGGCGGCGCGGCTCAACGGCGCGCTGCAACTGTCGAAGGGGCTGGCGAAGGCGGCGGGTTGAGCAGCGGCGGCTGACGGGCTCAGGGCTTCAGCGCCAGGGCAACCAGTTCGGCCGAGGACACGCCGGCCGAACGCAAAAAGCCTTGATAATAATCGCAGCCCTCGCGGGTCAGCAGGTCCAGCTGTTGTTCGGTTTCCACCCCTTCGGCGATGACGCGCAGACCGAGCGACTTCGCCATATGGATCACGCCGCGCACGATGATGCGGTCGCGGGCGGTGCCGGCAATGTCCTGCGCCAGTCCGCTGTCGATCTTCAGATAGTCGAGCGGCAGGCTCTTCAAATAGGCAAGACTGGAATAGCCGGTGCCAAAATCGTCGACAGCGACGGCGAGCCCTTCGGCACGCAGTGCCGCGAGGAGCACGGTGGCGTTGTCGACATCCTCGATCAGGCCGCTTTCGGTAATCTCAACTGTCAGGCGCGATCGGGGGAAGCCGCTGATGTCGACCAGGTTCAGGAACTGCGGCATGAAGCCGGGCTGAGCAATGTCATCCGCGGTGACGTTGATTGAAAGGCGCAAATGGGACAGGGCGGCCGGCCAAGCGGCAGCCTGACGCAGCGCCTCGCCCTGGATATGGGCGGAGAGGGGCAGCATATAATCGGAGCGTTCGGCCGTGGCGAACAACATGCCCGCGCCCAAGGGACCGTAATGGGGATGATTCCAGCGGGCGAGCGCTTCCACTCCGACCATCGCTCGGCCGCTGGCGGGATATTGCGGTTGAAAGACAATGCCGATCTCGCCGCGATGGAGCGCAAGGCGCAGGTCGGTTTCAAGCTGGTCGGCGTCGACCTGACGGCTGCGCTTTTCCGCCGAGAAAATACGGATCCCCTCACCGGCTCCAGCCCGTGCATCGGCCAGCGCTGTTCCGGCGCGACGGAGCAGGGCCGTGGCGTCGTCTTCGGGGCGGGACTGCGCGATGCCGCAGCGGGCGGTCAGTCGGATCAGATGGTCCCCGGCGCTGAAAGGCCGTCCGACCGCCCCGATCAGCTGGCGCGCGAGCAAGGTGGCGCGATCGGCGGCGGCGGCTTCGGCGGTCAGCCCGATCAGAAATTCAGTGCCGGCGATTCGCGCAACCATGGCGTCATGCGCGACTTCGTCGGTCATACGTTCGATGCGTCGCGCGATGCGACCAAGCAGAGCATCGCCGACGACCTGCCCATAAGCGGCGTTCATCCGATCGAACTGGCTGATGGAGAGCAGCAGCACCGTTGTAGCGAGGCCCGAGCGCGCCTCGATCCATTCGAGAGCTGCCTGACGCGAGCGAACGCCCGTCAGGTCGTCCCGTCCGACAGCTTCCTGCCCGTGCGACCCAGACAGCCATTCGACATCGGCCGCGACGATCCCGTCGACAAGCCGCAAATGATGGACAAGCCGATCCTCGGTCCCTCCGGGAGCAAGGTGGGCAAAGGCTTCGGCCCTGCCCGAGCGCATCATGCCGCGCAGGGTAGCGATGACGGAGCGGCGCTCAGAACGCGGCAGTCGGCGCACGAACGCAGCGGGCGAAATGGTCGGGCGGTCGAGTTGCAGATGACGCGCCAGATTGTCGCTGAGGCGGATAAGGCCGCTGGCATCCTGTTCCCAGAACAGGGCGTCGCCCCGGCGGATGCGTTGAGCACGGCGGCTGTGCGTTGCCCCTCCCCCAAGCCGGTCCACCAGACGCTGGGCAGACGCAAGCGTCGCGCGCATCTCCTCGTCGGAGAAGGGAGCGGCAATGAAATGGGTCGCGCCGGCTTCCAGCAGCAGCGGAACAGCGGTGAGAGCCTGATGATCGACCAGCGCGACCAGGGCGCCCCCGCCAGCGTCCACCGCCGGGCCAAGCGATACGATAAGCCGCGTATCGCCCTCCCGAGTGCCGCGCATATCGACAAGTGCGATCTGAGCATCGCTATGCAGGAAACGTTGCGCCGCGTCGGCCGGACGGCGGGCAGCAATCGCGCGCCAGCCGACCTGACGCACGACCTGCGACAGGCTGTCCCGGTCTCCTGGAGAAAGGATGAAGAGGCTGCGCTGTCCGTCTAATGCGGTTTCACCGCTCACGCCTGATACTCCCCCGGGGTCGCGCTTCGCCGTACCCTAGCCTTCAACCGTTAGCGAGCGGTTCACGATGTCGCAACCGCTGGCGCTTGCGCAGTGCGGGTGCATGGCCTAGCTAATCATCGTGGACAGCATTGATCCCCAGCACGCTGCGCTAACCGACGCTTTCGGTCGCCGGATCAGCTATTTGCGAATTTCGGTGACGGATCGCTGTGACCTGCGCTGCCGCTATTGCATGGCGGAGCGGATGACCTTCCTGCCCCGCAACGAACTTCTGACGCTGGAGGAGGTCGCGCTGCTCGCGGATTTGTTCATCGCGCGCGGGATCACCAAGATTCGGCTGACCGGCGGGGAACCGCTGGTACGGCGCGACATTATTGACCTCGTCCGCCGCATTGGACGCCATCTGGGCGCGGGCCTTGACGAGGTCACACTCACCACCAACGGCACGCAACTAGCGCCCCAGGCGCAGGCGTTGTTCGACGCCGGGGTTCGGCGGATCAATGTCAGCCTCGACAGCCTGAACCCCGAGCGCTTTGCCCACGTGACGCGCCGGGGCGACATCCGACTGGTGCTGGACGGGCTGGAGGCAGCGCGGACGGCCGGTCTGAAGATCAAGATCAACATGGTTGCGCTGAAAGGCATCAATGAGGATGAAATCCCTTCAATGCTGCGCTGGTGCGACAGCCAGGGCTTCGACCTGACGCTCATAGAGACAATGCCGCTCGGCGAGACCGGCGACGCGCGGACCGATCACTACCTGCCGCTGACGTCGGTGATGGAGCGTTTGAGGGAACATCACAGCGTCGATACCGTCGCTGATCGCACCGGCGGCCCCGCGCGCTATTATCGTGTCGCGGGTTTAGACGCGCGGCTCGGCCTGATCACGCCCCTCACCCGCAACTTCTGCGCAGATTGCAACCGCATCCGCATGACATGCGAGGGCAAGATCTACATGTGCCTGGGTCATGAGGACCATGTCGACCTGAAGGGCGCCTTTCGCAGCGGCGGTTTGGCGGCGGTCCAGCCGCTAATCGACAAGGCGATGCGGCTGAAACCCGAGCGGCATGATTTCCGTATCGGCGCAGGCGAACGACCGGCCGTAAGACGCCATATGAGCGTAACCGGCGGATGACCGAGGAACTGCGGCGGGCGCTGTTTGCCTCCCCGACCCAGCCAGCGAAGGCGGCGGAGGAAAGGCTTCGCGCCGCCTACGACTTCGTGCCGATCGAGCAGGCAGATATCGTAGTGGCGCTGGGCGGCGACGGCTTCATGCTCCAGACGCTTCATTCCATGCTGGAAGGCCGGCGCATCCTGCCCGTGTTCGGCATGAACCTGGGCACTGTCGGCTTCCTGATGAACGAATGGCGGCTGGAACGCCTGGACCAGCGGATCGAGACTGCGAAACACTATAAGGTGAACCCGCTGCGCATGACCGTCGAAACGGTGGACGGAGAGCATTTTTCGATTCCAGCGATCAACGAGGTTTCGCTGCTGCGCGAAACCCGCCAGACGGCGAAGCTCGAAGTCCAGGTCGATGGCCGCATCGCCCTCACCGAACTGGTGTGCGATGGTGTCCTGGTGGCGACTCCGGCAGGTTCGACCGCCTATAATCTGTCCGCGCACGGCCCTATCCTCCCGCTGGGTTCGAGCCTGGTGGCGCTGACGCCGATCAGCCCCTTTCGGCCGCGACGCTGGCGCGGCGCGATCCTGCCCGAGAATACGGTAATTCGTTTTACCGTGCTTGATCCCGTCAAGCGCCCGGTCAGCGCGGTCGCGGACCAGCGCGAAGTGCGCGACGTGGCGCAGGTGGAAGTAAAAATCGACCGGGCGACACCGCTGACGCTGCTTTTCGACCCGGAACATACGCTGGACGACCGCATCGCCGCCGAACAGTTCATTGCCTGAAAAAATCTTCCACTCTGCCCTTGCCATCCAAAGAATCCCGCTGCTATAGGCGCGGCCTGCCCAGCGAGAGCTGGGCTGCTCCCCGATAGCTCAGCGGTAGAGCATTCGACTGTTAATCGAATGGCCGTAGGTTCGAATCCTACTCGGGGAGCCAAATTTTCTTAGAAAATCAACAGCATTGCTGTGACGGTGGGTTGGGCGCACGCGATGGTAGATCTGTGCCTCCCAGCCATTCCCTTCGCGCGGGTCCCGGGGTCATAAGAGACCCCGGGAGGTCGGCCGATCGCTGATAAGCGCAGACAGCACACCGAGGGATCTTTGTTCGAGACCGCCCGTCCCGCCGGCTGCTGCGTCGTGTTCAGAGCTTCTATCGACCGTCAGCCTTCGACGAGGCCCAGCCAGCAGTCTATCGGGTATGGGTGATCAGCGCACGAAGCGCACCGCGCGGATTGAAAATATCGGCGAGGGGGTATCGCACGCCGATAAGTCCGCTGTCGCCGCAGCACCAACGCGCGGCGTGGGGAAGCCCGTCGTCAGCGCGAGGCGAACTGGCGAGGTTTTGCGGCCATCGCCCAGCGCTGCGGAGTTGCGTCCGGCGCATTTTCGCGCACGAAGCACTGGCCATGGCGAGCGCGCAAATCATGGCAGAGCGCCACTGCCTCGGCGCGACCGCTAAAGCCACTGACCGCCAGGCGTGCATAGGTTGTGCCGTTGACGGAGACCTGGCTGGTCACCACCGGGAGGTTTCCGAGCAGCCTGCTCCGGCGAGCCATGGCAAAATATTTTTCCTTCGCGATCTCACCATTGTCATAGGCACCGAGCTGGACCACCCAATTGCTCGATCCCCGGCCATCCAGGCGCAGGGACGCCTGGACGCGCCGAGGCGCGGCGGCGCGAACCGCCGCGCGGTCGCGAATGACTTCGGCTCGCAGGGGTGCCACCGGCGCGCTGAATGTCGGCGCCGGTGCGTTCTGAGCTGCGGATGCATATTCGGTTTCAACCGGCGCGGCGCCGGGGGTTTCCAACGAGGCGACTTCGGCTGCCGGCTCCGGCTGAGCGCCCGCGCTGGCCTCTGCCAGCGCGGCGGGCGGAGCCTGTGGCGCAAGCGCCAACGCCGTGGGTTGCCCCCCATCGGCCGGGTTCATCGTCACGCCCATGAGCACGGCCACGCGCTCTGTCGCCATCGCCGGCGCAGCGGTCTGGGCCCATTGCGAGATGCGCTGATTGGCAACTAGCGGATCAAGATCGAGCCCCGCCAGCAAGCGGGCGTCCTTCCAGCGCCCGGCGAGCGCATAGGCATAGGCCAGGTTCTGCCGCGTACGCGCGGTTGCGGACTGATCATGAATAGCTTCGGACAGGATACGCACACCTTCGGCGGGGTCGCCGGCCATCGCCATGGCGAGGCCATAATCGCCGGCCGGCACAACGTCCGCATTCGCCGCGAGAAGCTCCCTAGCCGCATCATTCTTGCCCAGCGCCACCTTTACGAGGGCGAGGCTTACGATGGTACGGGCGTCGCGATTGCGCAGCGTCATGGCATCAGTCAACGCCGTTTCGGCAGAGATGAACCGTCCGCTCGCGATATAGGCGCGGCCCAGCAGTTGCCGGGCGGTCGCGTCCTGAGGCGCGGTCTGAACCGCTGCTTCGGCCGAGATGACTGCGCGCGCGCCATCGCCAACAGCCAGCGCCTTTTCAGTAGCGTCCGCCGAACGCCCCGCCTCTGCGATGCTGGAGGGCCGGACAGATGTGCTGGTGCAGGCGGCCAGCGTCATGCTCACGATCAGTGACGAAACCGCCGCCTTGGCGAAAGCCGAGCGCTTCATGTCTGTTTCCCTTCCCTTATTCTTCAACGGCGCGCGGCAATTGCTGCGCCAGCCTTTCGATTTCCGGCAGGCCATCAAGCAGCGCGTCGAGCGCCTGCGTGACCATCTGCTGAGCTGAGCGGCCCGCAACAGCGCAGGCCAGGCGCAGCTTTAAATGGCGCTCCGCATCGATGCGGAGCGTGAACGCAGCCTTGCGACCCTTGATTGCCCGAGTAACGGGGGCGACCGTCTTGACGACGTCCGATAGGCGCTCGGCCAGGTCCTCACGCTCCACGACCACAGGCGGAACCGGAGCCGCGGCGGGCGGCATCGTCATCGGCGTCAAGCCGACAACCGCGCGCGGCTCGGCCGGCACGGGTTCAGGCTCCGTCACATCAAAGCCCATGTCGTTCCAGCCCAGATCATCCTGAAGCAGTGCATTGCCCGCTGGACGACCAAATCCCATGACGGGACGGCGCATGGCCGGCTGGGCAGCGCCTTTGCGGGCGAGCAGGCCGGACGTCAGCGAGGCAAGAGGTTTGGGTTCGGCCATGATCTTTCCCTCCGCCTTACTGGCCAACGACCCGGCGACCGAAGCCGCCGCTTGCAGGACGGCCGGCCACCGCTGTACCGGCGGTGCCGTGGGGCACGGAGAACACGGTCCGCCGGAAATTCTTTTCCAGGCGATCAGAGATATAGGACCAGAGCTGCGTCACTTCATTGGCGGAGCGGCCTTTGGGGTCGACCTCCATGACCGTGCGGCCATCAATCATGGAGGCCGCGAAGTCTGTGCGATGATGCAGCGTGACCGGTGCCACCGTACCATGCTGCGACAGCGCGACAGCGGCTTCGGAGGTGATGCGCGCCTTGGGGGTCGCGGCGTTCACGACGAAGATCAGCGGCTTCCCGGCCCGTTCGCACAGGTCCACGGTTGCCCCGACAGCGCGCAGATCATGCGGGCTGGGACGAGTCGGCACGACGATCAGTTCGGCCACGGAGATGACGCTCTGGATCGCCATGGTAATCGCCGGCGGCGTGTCGATGACGGCGAGCTTGAAGCCCTGTTGGCGCAGAATTTCCAGGTCTGCGGCGAGGCGCGCCACCGTCGTCTGGGCGAAGGCGGGATATTCAGCCTCTCGCTCGTTCCACCAGTCAGCGAGCGAGCCCTGCGGATCGATGTCGATCAGCACGACCGGCCCGGCGCCCGCCATCTGCGCTTGCACGGCGAGATGTCCCGACAGGGTGGTCTTGCCGGACCCGCCCTTCTGCGATGCCAATGCGAGTATGCGCACGCAATTTCCCCCAGAAAATCCAATTCCATAATGAATTGCCATGCCGCCGCCTAAGAATTGGTTAATGGAGCTGCGACCTTGTGGTGATGCCCTGGTTGTGAGGGACTATCTACTTCGCCTTCGGTAATGCTAAGTTGGCGTTAACCTTGTTCAATCATAGCTGCCGCAAAGCTGTCCTTGGGAGCATATGCAATGAAGCAGATCTGGGGCGTTCTGGCTGCAGGCGCGGTCCTTTCGATCGCGCAACCGGCGTTGGCCGATGTGAAGACCGGTGTCGATGCCTGGCAACAGGGCGACTATGACAAGGCGGTAGCGCAATGGCGGCCGCTCGCGGAGGCGGGCGATCCGGACGCCCAATTCAACATGGGCCAGGCGTTCAAGCTGGGCCGGGGCGTGAAGGCGGACATCCCCGCTGCGATCATCTGGTATCGCAAGGCCGCCGCGCAGGGCCATGTTCGTGCCGAGGACAATTTGGGGTTGCTGCTGTTCCAACAGGGCGATCGGGCTGGTTCTTTGCCCTATCTGCAGCGCTCCGCAACGCGGGGCGAGCCGCGGGCGCAATATATAGTCGGCACGGCCCTGTTTAACGGGGATATCGCGCCCAAAAACTGGGTTCGTGCCTACGCGTTAATGACGCGTGCCTCCGACGCGGGACTGGCGCAGGCGACAGCCAGCCTCAAGCAGATGGACAAATATATTCCCAATGACCAGCGCGAGCAGGGCATTACCATGGCACGGGAGATGGGCCAGAAGGCCATTGCTTTGGACGATGGAGACGGCCGCGCGGACAAGGGACCGCCGATGCGCAACGCGCGATCGGATCCGGCAGCGGTGCCGAAGGTAAAGGCGTCGGTTGCAGACAAGAACTCGCCCGCACGGCCTGCGCCCCCGAAAGTCGCTGTCGTCAACCCCGCGGCGAAGCCCAAGCCGGAAGCCAAATCTGAGGTCGAGAAGCCGGAGCCCAAGCCTCTCGCTCCAAAGACTGCCGGCGCCAAGCCGGCCGTGCCTCACCCGTCGTCACAGGGAGGATGGCGCGTGCAATTAGGCGCATTCAGCGAGGAAGGCCGGGCCCGCGCGCTCTGGAGCCAGCTGAGCGGCAAGGTGACCGGGCTTTCTGGCTACCAGTTGTTCCTGGTAAAGGGCGGCGCGATGACCCGGCTGCAAGTCGGTCCTGTGGCGAACAACGCTGACGCCGCCCGCCTTTGCAGCGCGATCAAGGCGGCCGGAGCTGCCTGCATCCCGCGCAAGATGTAGCTCCGTCACGGCCAGCCCCCTTGGCACTGGCGCGATACGGGCAATGCTATCGGAATTTTTGCGATGACCAGCGCGCCGCTCGAGCAAGGCAGTTAACGGCTTGATCATGCCTGGCGCATAGGGCAACGGCTTTTCCGGCTTTATGCGGAGGGGTGTTTTGAACAATCCGGTCGTCCCATCCTGGGTGTTGACGCTCGTATGCGGCGACCGCGTCGGCATTGTTGCTGCCGTCAGCCAGTTTCTGGCCGAACGCGGCGGTTTCATCACAGACAGCCAGCAATATGCCGACCGGGAAGCGGGCCGCTTCTTCATGCGCGTCGCTTTCGAGGCGACCGACGAGCATATGGTCGACACCGACCAGTTGCGGGCAGAATTCGGTCACGTCGGCACGCGTTTCGCCATGGACTGGCGCCTTACACTCGCAGCGGAAAAGCCACGGATGCTGATAGCTGTGTCCAAGGGGTCACATTGCTTGGCAGATCTGCTGCACCGCTGGCAGACAGGCACGCTGGGGATCGACATCATGGGGGTTGTGTCCAACCATCCCGACATGCGCCGCATCACCGAATGGCACGGCATCCCCTATCACGAATTGCCGCCCAATGGCGACAAGGCAACGCAGGAAAGTGCCCTGATCGAGATATTCGAGCGCACGCGGTCGGACTATCTCATCCTCGCCCGCTACATGCAGGTTCTGTCGGGAAATCTCGTTGAGTGGCTGGAGGGACGCTGCGTGAATATTCATCACAGCTTTCTGCCCGGCTTCAAGGGCGCCCGCCCCTATCACCGGGCGCATGAGCGTGGCGTCAAGCTGATCGGCGCGACGGCGCACTTCGTAACCGCTGACCTGGATGAAGGGCCTATCATCGAGCAGGCGGTCGAGCGAGTCGATCATCGCGCCACGGCTGAGGACATGATCCGGATCGGCCGCGACATCGAAGCGCAGGTCCTGGCCCGCGCGGTAGGCTGGATCGCCGACCGCCGGGTGCTGCTGAACGGCGGAAAGACCGTCGTTTTCCGCTGATCAGAGTCCGAGGCGCCGCCAGAAATCCTCCGGAGCCAAAGGCGCCGTAGTGCCGGCGGCGGGCGCGCGCGACCAGGAGGAATGAGGGAGGTAAATGTGCTCGCGGCTGTCTGAAGAGCGCTGGCGGAGCGGGCGGCTGGAATTGCGGGTCATCGTCTTCTCCTTAAGCGGAGGAACACGAAACCTTGCGTCGTCGCGTCGGGTCGTGCGCTTTAGCCGTTGGTTACGCGGAGCAAGCTGTCATCCTTCAAAAGCCGCGGAGCCTCGCGGCTCGCGACCTTATCTACGGATCGTGTTGAGATTGAAAAGAAAGCTTTGCTTTAGAGCTGCGGACCTGCGCTTGGCCAAGGAAGGTCAAAGCCGGGCGGCGTGCCACTGCAGATGATCCGGCATGAAGGTGGATATGAAATAATAGCTGTGATCATAACCCGGCTGCATCCGCAGCGTCAGCTTTTGGCCCGTTGCCTTGCAGACGTCCGCCAGCCGTTCGGGACGAAGTTGTTCTTGCAGAAAGCCGTCGGCCGCACCTTGATCCACGAGCAGGTCAGGCAGCCTGGCACCATCTTCGATCAATGCGACGGCGTCATGCTGGCGCCACGCTTGGCGATCATCCCCCAGATAACCCGCCAAAGCCTTCTGCCCCCACGGCACCTCGGACGGCGCAACGATCGGGGCAAAAGCAGATACCGCCTTGAAGCGGTCAGGAAAGCGCAGCCCGATTGTCAGCGCGCCGTGGCCGCCCATGCTGTGCCCCATGATCGACTGGCGCGCCATATCGGCCGGGAAATGATCGGCAATCAGCGCCGGCAGTTCTTCCGTGACATAGCTCCACATCCGGTAGTGACGGGCGAAAGGGGATTGGGTCGCGTCGACGTAGAAGCCGGCGCCGAGGCCAAAGTCCCATGCACCGTCCGGATCATCCGCCACCCCTTCGCCACGCGGGGACGTGTCTGGCGCGACGAAGATGAGGCCGAGTTCAGCGCAGGCCGCGCGAAAATCGCCTTTCTCGGTGACATTGGCGCAGGTGCAGGTGAGGCCCGACAGATACCAGACCACGGACAACTTCGCCCCTGCCTTATTTGGGGGTACGAACACGGAGAAGGTCATCTCCGTCCCCGTCTGCGCCGACTCGTGGACGTATACACCCTGGGTTCCACCGAAAGCGCGATTTTCAGAGACTGTGTCCATCAAAAGACCACGACGCTGCGGATGCTTTCCCCTGCATGCATGAGTTCGAAGCCCTTGTTGATTTCCTCAAGGCTAAGAACATGGGTGATCATCGGGTCGATCTGAATTTTGCCATTCATGTACCAGTCGACGATCTTGGGCACGTCGGTCCGGCCCTTCGCGCCACCGAAGGCACTGCCCTTCCATACACGGCCGGTGACCAACTGGAATGGGCGAGTGCTGATTTCCTTGCCAGCCTCGGCGACTCCAATGATGATGCTTTCGCCCCAGCCGCGGTGACAGGCTTCAAGGGCTGTGCGCATCACGCCGGTATTCCCGGTGCAGTCAAAAGTGTAATCCGCACCCCCATCGGTCAACCGGACCAGATGCTGGACGATGTCGCCTTCCACCTTGGCCGGGTTCACGAAGTGGGTCATGCCGAACCGACGACCCCATTCTTCCTTGCTGTCGTTGATGTCGACGCCCACGATCATGTCCGCGCCGACCATCTTCGCGCCCTGAATGACGTTGAGACCGATGCCCCCAAGGCCAAAAACAATGACGTTTGACCCCGGCGTGACCTTCGCCGTCTTGACCACAGCCCCTACCCCTGTGGTGACGCCGCAGCCCACATAGCAACTCTTCTCGAACGGCGCGTCCTTCCGGATCTTCGCCACCGCGATTTCGGGCAGGACGGTGAAATTGGAGAAGGTAGAACAGCCCATATAATGGTAGATGGGCTGTCCCTTGTAGGAAAAGCGGGTCGTGCCATCAGGCATCAATCCCTGTCCCTGCGTAGCGCGAATAGCGGTGCACAGGTTTGTCTTGCCCGAAAGGCAACTTTTGCACTGGCGACATTCGGGCGTGTAGAGCGGGATCACATGGTCTCCCGGCTTCACGGATGTGACGCCTGCGCCGACCTCGCGCACGATGCCGGCGCCTTCATGTCCCAGTATCGAGGGAAAGATACCTTCGCTATCATAGCCATCGAGCGTGTAAGCATCGGTGTGGCAGATGCCGGTCGCCATGATTTCGACCAGCACTTCACCCGCCTTGGGACCATCAAGGTCAAGTTCGATGATTTCGAGGGGCTTCTTCGCTTCGAAAGCGACGGCAGCACGCGTTTTCAAGGGGAGAGATCCTTCCTTCGGCAGACCAGAGTGCGACAGTCGGAAACTGCGCCTGTTGTGCGAATAGCTCTTATATTGGCGAATGCCAAACGCAGCTATACCGAAAGAAGAATTGGCTCAGAAGCAATCTTCCGAGAGGCAAAAGGCTCGAACGCGGCCTAGAAGGCTACGTTGTAGATGAACCAGCCCACGATCAAAAGGCTGGTGGCTACACATATGCGATCGCCAAAAACGTCGATCCGCGACATACTGACATCCTTCCCAACAAAGACGATCTCCGCCGCCTTAGGTCCATAATAAACCAGCCGTGCCCAAAAAGGAACAGCTCTGCTGCGATAAAATGCCATTTTGGAGCGGCGAGCCGCGCACACCCGGTCTTGAAGCTCACCATGGCTCCCATAACCGTGCCACAGGCCAATGATGAACAGCCCAGGAAGGGCAGCATCAACCCGCGATAACGCTCCGATGGCGCAGAAATGAGTGGGTTGCCTCAACCGGCCCGCGATAGGCCTCCTGGAACTCGGCGCTCCAATATTTGAGATCATCTATATCGATGCGCTCGCCTGAAACGGCACAGAGCACGAACTGCCCCGGCCGTATCACGTCAAAGTGGGGCGTGGCATAACGCAACACGGCCAAACCTTTGATATCCGCCATCAGTCGCCCGTCAGGATGCGATCGACCAATTGCTTTACCGTGGGCACAAAGCCGTTGGAATAAAAGGGATCTTGCTTGAACTTATAAGCGCCGTGCCCGGCAAAAAGCAGGTTCTTGTCAAGCTCCCCGCCATGCACCGCCTCCTGCAGCGACTTCTGGATGCAGAAGCTCCGAGGGTCGGCAAGGCGGCCGGTCGAGTTCGTTTCGCTATCCATCCAGCTTGAGAAAGCGCACTGGCTGAGACAGCCCATGCAGTCCGTCTGATCCTTGCGGATCTCGGCCTTTTCCTCTTCCGTGACAAAGACCAGCGTATTATCAGGAGTCTTGAGCGCAGAGGTAAAGCCCTGGCCGACCCATTCACGTGCGCGCAGCAAGTCGCCGCGGGTCACCCAGAAATTCTTGCCCTTCACGCCCGCGTCCAACTGGTGCGTATGATCGCCCGCCTGCTCGGTGCTGAACGGGATCTGCCGTTCGGAACGCGCTTCGAGTTGGCGTAGGAAGGGATTGCGAATCGCCGAGCTATAGAAGCCAGTGGGCGAGAACCGGTGCAGCAGCACGTCGCCCGGCTCCAGTTGCGTAAGCCTTTCCTTCCACAATTGCGGAATGGGGCTTTCCTGGGTCAGCAACGGACGGGTGCCGAACTGGAAAGCAATGGCGCCCAGTTCCGGATTGTCGATCCAGTCGTTCCAGTCCTTGAGATGCCAGACGCCGCCGGCCATGACGATCGGCACGTCGTCGGAAATGCCGCCTTCACGCATTGTGGCGCGAAGGTCCTTCACACGCGGATAGGGATCCTGCGGCTGGCGCGGATCCTCGGCGTTGGACAGGCCATTATGCCCGCCGGCCAACCAGGGATCTTCATAGACCACCGCCGCGAGCCATTCCGACGCCTTCGAATAAGCTCGTTTCCACAAGGCGCGGAAGGCTCGGCCAGAACTGACGATCGGCAGATAGTTGACGCCATAGGATGCGGCGATCTCCGACAGCTTATACGGCATGCCCGCGCCGCAGGTGACGCCCGCCACCATGCCCTTGGTCTTTTCAAGAACGCCGTGCAGCACCCGCTGGGCACCGCCCATTTCCCACAGGACGTTGATGTTGATCGCGCCCTTGCCCCCAGCAATTTCAAAGGCGCGCTTGACCTGCTCCACCGCGCCGTCGATGGCGTAGGCAATTAACTCCTCATGCCGGTCGCGGCGGGTGCGGCCATGATAGATTTGCGGAATGACATCGCCAAAGCTGTCGTAGCTATCCGCGTTCACCGCCGAAACAGTGCCTATGCCGCCGGCTGCGGCCCAGGCGCCGGAACTCGCATGGTTGGAAACGGCAACGCCCTTTCCGCCTTCGACGAGCGGCCACACCTCACGGCCGCCATAGACTATGGGTTTCAAACCCTTGAACAACGCAATCTCCCGCGCAAATCTGCTCGGTCCCGACAAAACTAAGCAGCCCCTATAGCAGCTTTCGTCGTCGATGACGAATTTCCGCGCGCCCTACCGCAAAATGTGGGGGCTGGATAGTGCCTGCCCATAAAGCCTTGCATATGCGTCGACCATGGCGGCCTCATCGAAGTCGCGCCGAGCACGAAGCCGGTTCGCCCGGCCCAACCGATCACGTAGATCGGAGTCGGCAGCGAGCGTCCCCAACGCCTGGCTGAGGGCAGCGTCATCCTCCACCACAAAGGGTTGGTTTTCCGGCGCAACCATATGTGCGACATCGCCCACGTCGGTCGCCGCGACGGGTAAGCCGGCAGCCATAGCCTCCACCAGCGATATCGGGAATTGTTCGCTGTCTGACGACAGGGCGAAGATGTCGAACAGGCCCAGATAGCGCCAGGGCTCCGGATGGAAGCCCATCATCTGGATATCGTCCAGTCCCTGTGATGCAGCTTCGGCCGCTATCGCCTCTCGCTCCGGTCCGTCGCCTACCACGACAAGCTGGAGGCGATCGCGGTGAGGCGCGACGGCGCGGATCAGGCGAGGTATGTTCTTGACCGGGCGAAGGCCCGCAAGAGTGCCGACGAGCAACTTGCCGGGGGACGGGTCTAGCCCGGGCAAGGCGTCTGGCGCAGGCTGCCCCCCGTAGCGCGCGACATCGACGCCGTTGCGGATCAGGTGAACCCTGCGCGCGGGCTGGCGCCAGACGTTCCGCGCGATCTGATCCAAACGGATGGACGGGACGACCACCGCTGCTGCGCGCTGAAGGGCGAAGCGGCGATAAAGGTTGCGCTTGAGCTTCAGGCCTTGGGCCTCGTCAGCGTTGAAACCGTCCTCATGATGCACGAGCGGGGGCAGGCGCATGGAAGAAGCGCAGAAGCGGTGGGACATGACAGCGTCCATCGCGCCCCAATTATAGGTGAGGATCAAGTCGAATCCCGACAGGAAACGTCCGAGCGCCCGAAACCGAGCCGGGCTGGGGCGGCCGGTCAGCGGCGGTGAATCGGGAAAGCTGACGCGAAGCACGGGGTCGAGCGCGGCGCGGGCGTCCATCGCCTGGGGGGCGGCGCTGACGATCGCATGCTCAGCGCGGTCACCCCACAGGTTCATCAGCCGGATCGCCCGGGATTCCTTGCCGCCCAGCGAAAAGCTGCCGTGGACATGCAGCAGTCGGGGCGGTCGCCCGTCGAGGTCACCCATGGAGGACCCGCTTAAGCAGACGATCGACCGCTGCGGCCGCAGTTGGCTCGTCAAGGACGGGCGTGTGGCCGACGTCGGGCACCGTAACCAGTTCGGCAGCGTCCCCCACCTCCACGACCATGCGGCGCGCCGTCTCATCACTCAGAATGTCGGACAGTTCTCCGCGCAGGACAAGCGTCGGAATATTGCGGAAAGCGGCCATCGCGGGCCACATGTCGACGCCGGCCTCGCCCCCGGCCACCCGCAGCGGTTCGGCGATACGCATATCATAGTCCAGTACAACCCGACCGCCGCTGTTGAGACGGTAGAGGCGCTTCGCCATGGCAAGCCACTGCTCCAGTCCATAACCGGGGTAGATGGTACGGTTGGCTTCCTCCAGGGCGCGGGCGGCATGAACCCAGCTGGGGTGCGACTGGCCAACGCCGACATAGGAGCGGATGCGCGCAAGCCCTGCTTCCTCAAGCGTGGGCCCCACGTCGTTCAAAAGGGAGCCGGCCAGCCACTCGCGGTGCGTGGCCGCGATCAGCATGGTGATAAGACCGCCGAGCGAAGTACCGATCGCGACGAAGCGGGTAATGGCCAGGTCCGCCAACAGCCGGCTGATATCCTGCAGATAGGTCAGCGGGACATAGGTCATCGCGTCTTTGGACTGCGCGCTTTCCGCCCGCCCCCGCAGGTCTGGGCAGATGAGCCTCCAGTCGCCCGCCAGCCTGGCGGCTAGAGGTTCGAAGTCGCGGGCGTTTCGAGTAAGGCCTGGAAGGCATAGCAAGGGCGGGCGACCGTCAGCGCCTCCACCATAATTGCGATAGTGGAGCCTGAGGCCATCGGGAGACCACCAATATTCGTCGGTGTAGCTGCTCAACGGTCGCGGATCCTGCAGTTAGGTGAAGGGCTTCGACAGGCTCAGCCCCGTGCGATTGCGGGAAGACATTGCAACTTCCTGCCCGGCTCCCCCATATCGCCGCATGAGCAAATCCTCGCAAGCTGTCAGTTACAGTCCAGCAACGGAAATCACCGCGCTGCAACCCGACTTTGCCGATGACGTCACGGCAGCAGACTTTCCGCAGACGATCCTCCGCTATCGCAACGATCGCGCGGCGTCGAGCATCGGGCTGGCCGGGCTATCGAACGAGGATTGGGTGCGCCATTTCGGGCGGTTTGATCCCCTGCCCGGCACTTTGCCGGGGCCGCTGGCTCTGCGCTATCATGGCCACCAATTCCGGGCCTATAACCCCGACATAGGTGACGGGCGCGGCTTCCTGTTCGGACAGATGCGGGACGGCGATGGCCGCCTGATGGACCTGGGCACCAAGGGGTCCGGCCGGACGCCCTACAGCCGCTTCGGCGATGGCCGGCTGACGCTCAAAGGCGGGGTGCGAGAAATTTTGGCAACGGAGATGTTGGAGGCGCTGGGCGTCAACACCTCCAAAACCTTCTCCATCATCGAAACAGGCGAGGCGCTGGAGCGTAATGACGAGCCTTCCCCCACTCGCGGGGCCGTCATGGTTCGGCTCAGCCATTCCCACATCCGCATCGGGTCTTTCCAACGCGCAGCCTATTTCGACAACAAGCCACTACTGGAGCGACTGACCGACTATGCACTGACGAAGCTCTATGACGAGGCGCCGGGGGACAATCCGCCCGAGCGCCTGCTGGGGCGCGTGGTCGAGAGGACGGCGGATCTGGCCGCCAGTTACATGGTTGCAGGCTTCGTTCATGGCGTGCTGAACAGCGACAATATCAATGTCACGGGCGAAAGCTTCGACTACGGCCCGTGGCGTTTTACGCCCTTGTGGGATCCGGCGTTCACCGCCGCTTATTTCGACCATGCGGGACTGTATGCCTTCGGTCGGCAGGCAGAGGCGATCCATTGGGACGTGGCGCAGCTTGCCGTATCGCTACGCCCGGTGGCCGAAGCCGAGCCGCTGATCGCCCAGCTGGAGCGCTTCCCCCAGCTTTATGGCGACGCGCTGGCTCAGCGGTTCTGCTGGCGGCTCGGCGTGGTGCCTTCGGCCGATGCTTCGCCGATGGTCGCGGCGGCAGTTCGCGGCTTGATCGCGAGCGAAACACCGATCGATCGCTTTTTCCATGATTGGCGCGGAGGCGACCACCGCGAGGGCGCAGACTATTCGGGCGACGTCTGGGGCGACTTCCGCGATGCGATTGCAGGGTTCGAGGCAGCCGGGGGGACGGATCATCCCTATTGGAGCGATGCGGCGCCCTGCTCCATGCATATCGACGAAGTGGAGGCGATCTGGAACGCAATCGCAGAGCGAGATGATTGGGCGCCGTTGCATGCCAAGGTCGGGTCGATGCGGCGGATGGGTGAAGCGCTGGGCAGCCCGCCGCCCCTTCCCTAACGCGCGATTTTCCACCATATCGGTGCAATGTCCGCCACCCTGACTTCGACAGAACCCGCCACTGGTGCTCTTTTGTGGCAGGGATCTGCCAGTGACGTGGAGGCGGAGGTCGCACGGGTTCAGGCCGCCTGGCCAAACTGGGCCGCCAAACCCGTTTCTTATCGCATCGAAACGCTGCGCCGCTTCGTCAATGTCGTGCGCGCCAACGAGGACGCGCTTGCCGACCTGATCGCGCGAGAAACCGGCAAGCCGCTATGGGACGCGCGCACCGAAGTCGCGGCGGTCATGAACAAGGTGGACATTTCCGTCAGCGCCTATTCGGAGCGCACCGGGCAGCGACGGCTGGAAGCAGCGTTGGGCGCGCGTCAGTCCGTACGGCACAAGCCGCACGGCGTCATGGCGGTGCTGGGCCCCTATAACTTCCCGGCGCATCTGCCCAACGGGCATATCGTCCCTGCGCTGCTGGCGGGCAATGGCGTTTTGTTCAAGCCTTCCGAAAAGACGCCAGCCGTAGGCGAGATGCTGGTGCGCTTCTTGCACGAGGCCGGGGTGCCCGAGGACGCGCTGCGGCTGGTGCTGGGAGGCCCTGACACAGGCAAGACGCTGGCAGCGCACGCGCAGGTCGACGGCATCCTCTTCACCGGGTCCGCACCTACGGGGATCGCGATCAATCGGCAGTTCGCGGCAGACCCCGGCAAGATCTTGGCACTGGAGATGGGCGGCAATAATCCTGTCATCGTGTGGGATACGGGGGACATCGGCAGCGCGGCGGCGCTGGTGGTGCAGTCCGCCTTCCTGTCGAGCGGGCAACGCTGCACGGCGGCGCGGCGGCTGATCGTGAAGGAAGAGCTAGCCGACCTCTTGATCGGGGAGGTCAAGAAGATCGCCGACCGGCTGATTGTCGACCATCCTCATGCCGACCCGGCCCCTTTCATGGGCCCGGTGATCGATCACCACGCGGCCGACCAATTGACGGAAAGCTTCCTCTACCTCATGAGCCACGGTGGCCGACCGATCAAGCATCTGGTCCGCCCGGCCGCGGACGGGCCGTACCTGTCACCCGCGATCATCGACGTAACCGCCATGACGGAGCGGCCCGATGTCGAACTGTTCGGGCCAATCTTGCAGGTGATCCGCGTGTCCGATTTTCCGGCGGCGATCGCGGAGGCAAACAACACGCGCTACGGCCTGTCGGCATCGCTGATCGGCGGTTCTCCTGAACAATATAATCAGTTCTGGTCGAACATCCGCGCGGGTATCGTCAATTGGAACCGCCCGACAAACGGCGCTTCCTCCTCTGCCCCGTTCGGTGGCGTCGGGATTTCAGGCAATCATCGCCCGAGCGCCTATTATGCCGCCGACTATTGCGCATATCCGGTTTCCTCGTCCGAAATCGAGCAGCCGCGCGCGTCGATCGGCGTCGGACTGAAAGAGGTTGATACCAGCACGATGGGGGATTGAGAGCGGCTTGCCCTCTTTCCCAGGACCGAACTTTCCACTCCCCCAAATTTTCCTACGCGACGGCCAAACCATTCTGAATTGAAATGCTTGGGCCTTTTCGCCATTTGCCGAACATGACCCAACAAGCACCTGCCACCGTCTTTCTGGTCGGCGCGGGTCCGGGCGATCCGGAACTGCTGACTCTTCGCGCCGCGCGACTGATCGCGCGGGCGGAGGTTATCGTTCATGATGGGCTGGTGTCGGCCGACATCCTTGCGATGGCTTCGCCGGAAGCCGAATGCATTTCTGTTGCCAAGCAACGCAGCCGCCACTCGATGCCGCAGGACAGGATCAACGCCCTGCTGGTGGAGATGGCCTTGGCCGGGCGAACGGTGGTACGGCTGAAGGGTGGCGATCCCTTTATCTTCGGACGAGGCGGTGAGGAAATGGAGGCTTGCCGCGCCGCGGGCGTGCCAATAGAGATCGTCCCCGGCATCAGCGCGGCGATCGGCTGCGCCGCGCGCGCTCAGCTCCCCCTCACCCATCGCGATGCGGCAAGTGCTGTCACTTTCGTGGCGGGCCAGTGCAAGGGATTGACTGACCAGGACTGGTCCGGGCTGGCTGGCGCGGGGCGGACCCTCGTCATCTACATGGGCGTGGCGACGGCCGGCGAGATTGCCGACAAGCTGATCGCCAATGGTGTGGCTCCGGCCATTCCGGTTGCCGTGCTGGAAAATGGCACGCGCGCCGACATGCGCACGCTGCGCACCCTGCTCGCCGACCTTGGCGACATGATGGAGCGGGAGAAGGTAAAAAGTCCCGCCCTGATTGTGGTGGGCGATGTTGCGGCCTATGCGCTGGCGCAGGATGTGCTGGCGAGCTTGCCGGCGCAATGGGACAATGGGGCGGAGATGCTTTCGTGAAGATTTTGACCGGCAATGACCTCAGCACCGGGGACGTGATCTGGTGGGCAGGCGACGGCTGGTCGCGACAGGTCGGCGATTCAGTCGACGTAGGCGACAAGGGCGACGATCTGGCGCGAGCGGAAGAAGCCGCGCTGCGCGTCGTTGGCGCCTATGTAATCGACGCCACCGTAACGGAGGAAGGCGTGCGGCCGGCGCATATCAAGGACCGCATCCGCGCGCTGGGACCGACCGTGCGGCCAGACCTGACACTTAAACCGAATGACGCCGATGCCGGCAATTGGGTGATCTGACCATGTATCGTTATGACAGCTACGACCAGACCATCGTCGACGCCCGCGTCGAGGAATTTCGCGACCAGGTTCAGCGCCGCCTGGCCGGGCAGCTGACGGAGGACCAGTTCAAGCCGCTGCGGCTGATGAACGGCCTCTATCTCCAGCTGCACGCCTATATGCTGCGCGTCGCGATCCCCTATGGCACGCTCAACGCGCGGCAGATGCGGAAGCTGGGCGAGATCGCGGGCAAATATGATCGGGGCTATGGCCACTTCACCACGCGCACGAACCTGCAATATAACTGGATCAAGCTGGCGGACGCACCCGACATTCTCGCCGAACTGGCGACGGTGGAGATGCATGCTATCCAGACCAGTGGGAATTGCATCCGCAACATCTCTTCAGATCAATATGCCGGCGTCGCGGCTGACGAAGTGGCGGATCCGCGGCCCTGGGCTGAACTGCTGCGCCAATGGTCGACCTTCCACCCCGAATTCACCTATCTGCCCCGCAAGTTCAAGATCTGCGTGATCGCGGCGGAAGAAGATCGGGCGGCGATGCGGCTGCACGATATCGGCCTCAAGCTGGTGAGGCGCGACAGCCAGATGGGCGCGGAAGTCTATGCCGGCGGCGGCATGGGCCGGACGCCTATGATTGCGCCTCTTATCAATGACTTCGTGCCAGAAGATGAGATAGTGCCGTATCTGGAGGCGTGCCTGCGCGTCTATAATCGCTATGGCCGTCGCGACAACAAGTACAAGGCGCGGATCAAGATCCTGGTCCATGAGCTGGGCGTCGAGGAATATAAGCGGCAGGTCGAGGAAGAGTTCACCCACATGCGGGAACTGGGCCTCAATCCACCGACCGAGGAACTGGACCGCATCCGGCATTTCTTCGCCGGTCCGGCATATGAGCAGGGGTTGAACGACGAGATCGATCGCGCTGACCCGGCCTTCGCGCTATGGGTCGACCGCCAGGTGGTCGCGCACAAGCAACTGGGTTATGCGATCGTCAACATCAGCCTGAAGCCGCACGGCGGCATTCCTGGCGATGCTTCGGCCGAACAGATCGAACTTGTTGCGGACCTCGCCGAGCATTACTCGCTCGACGAACTGCGCGTGACCCACGCCCAGAACCTTGTCCTGCCGCATGTCAAGAAGGCCGATCTCTATGCCATCTGGCAAAAGCTGGAGGAGGCAGGACTCGCCGAGGCCAACCTGGACCTCATCACTGACATCATCGCCTGCCCTGGCCTTGATTATTGCAGCCTGGCCAACGCCCGGTCGATTCCGCTGGCGCAGAAACTGTCCGAGCGTTTTGCCGACACTGGCCGGCAGAAGGAACTGGGCGAACTGAAGGTTAAAATAAGCGGCTGCATTAACGCCTGCGGCCACCATCATGCGGGCCATATCGGCGTGCTGGGCGTCGATCGGAAGGGCGTTGAGAATTTCCAGCTGTCGCTTGGCGGATCAGGCGCGGAAGATGCCAGCGTCGGCCAGATCACCGGCCCGGGCTTTTCGGAGGACGGCGTGGTTGATGCGATCGAGAAGGTCACGAACCTGTATCTCGCGCAGCGCGAGGATGGCGAACGCTTCCTCGACACCTATCGCCGTCTCGGCATGAAGCCCTTCAAGGAGGTGATCTATGGTTGAGTTCCTGTCTTTCCGTGACGGTGAAGCTGGCCAAGAACCGGCCGTCACGGTCGAATCCTTCACCGGGCAGTCCAACTCGACCGCCGTCCGTATCGAGGCCGGGGAAGATGCGCGCGAATTGCTCCCCTATATCGACCGACTGTCATTGGTCGAGGTGAACTTCCCCGCCTTTGGCGACGGGCGCGGCTATTCTGCGGCGCGGATTCTGCGCGAGGCGGGCTATCAGGGCGAGTTGCGCGCCGTAGGGGACGTGCTGGTGGACCAACTGATCGCGATGCGCCGCTGCGGCTTCGACAGCTTCCACCCTAACAAGGCGCTCGACGATGCCGCCGTGGAGCGCGCGCTCAATCACTATGCCGACGTCTATCAGAAGACGGTCGATGGCCGCCGCCCGATTTGGGCCAAGCGGCACCTGGAGAATGTGAATGGCTGAACCTGCCCGCCAATTGCCCGTTCGTGAACTGGACTTCATCGACGCTCGCCCCGCCTTTACCCAGGCCGATGCGGACGCGCTGAACGCGCGTTTCGAAGGCATCGACACACTGTCGATGCTGAAGACCGTCTTTGCCGAACGGCTGGCGGGAAATGTCGCGGTGGTGTCATCCTTTGGCACCGAAAGCGCTGTGCTGCTCGACCTGGTAGCAAAGGCCGACAGGACGGTGCCGGTCATTTTCGTCGATACGCTCAAGATGTTTCGAGAAACGCTGGACTATCGCGAAACGCTGATCAGGACGCTGGGCTTTGTCGACAGCCGAACGGTGGTCCCCCAGCCCGATGTGCTGGCGAAGAAGGACGCGACCGGCCTTCGCTGGTCCTACGATCCCGACGGCTGCTGCGATATCCGCAAGGTCGAGCCGCTGCGACGCGCCAAGGAAGGGCTGGACGCCTGGATTTCCGGACGTAAAGCGTTCCAGTCAGTTACGCGGCAGAACCTGCCCCGTTTCGAAATCGAGGACGGACGGCTGAAGATCAATCCGCTGGGTGATTGGACAAAGACCGATCTGGAAGCCTATTTCGCGGAGCAGGGCCTGCCCCGCCATCCGCTGGAAGCGCAGGGCTACCTGTCGATCGGTTGCGAACCCTGCACGTCCAAGGTGCTGCCGGGCGAAGATCCACGCGCTGGACGTTGGCGCGGCTGGGACAAGGTCGAATGCGGCATTCACTCGCCCGCGACACCCATTCCCGCACCTGCCGCGGACCCGGACGATCCAGCAAATCAGCCGGTGTTCTGAACCCACTTGATCGCTTCCCTCCCACCGGACAAGAGGAGGGAAGCAATCGGTGGCGGTCACTCCAATCTTTGCGCAGCGCTGATGAACTCCAGCGACCAACTGTTGAGATCGTTAGGCAAATCTTTGCGATCGAACAGACCGACTTCCTCCGTTTCCCAGTTCTTCCTGAACTGAAAGACCACATCCTTGACGCGGACAAGATCTATGTGCGCGGGCGCGCCCGACAGCTGGCGCTCCACCGTGCCCAGCCGTGTCGCCTCGGTCCAGCTGACCAACCCAATCTCCTGCCGCAATTCGCGCAGCGCGGCCTCGACGGGGTCTTCCTTCGGCTGCCTCCCTCCGCCCGGCAGGCACCAGCCATCCATATAGGTCTGGCGAACGAGCACGAGCCTGCCCGCTGGCGTATAGGCGAGCGCCATCACCCCATGGATGGCTTTGCGCCGCAAACGCCACAGAAAGCGGCGAACACGGTCGGCCGCCTTCATCGCGGGCCGGATGAAAGATAGCCGGTTCACTGCGGATCCCGCGACGAGCACTGTGTGCTACTGGCTTGCAGCATCGGGCCAAGCTCGGCAGGATGGCGCAACGGAATGGGACAAGGGGCTGGCATCATGGCGGTTGAACTGAATATCCTGGCCTGGAGTTGCGTGCTGCTGCTCATTCACATCTTCGCTGCCGCGCATCTCAAGACGAAGCAATATGGCACCAAGTGGAACATGGGCGCCAGGGACGAGGAACTTCCGCCGCTTGAGCGCGGCGCCGGGCGGCTCGTGCGCGCGCAGGCCAATTTCCTGGAAACCTATCCGATCGCCATCATTACCCTTCTAGGCGTGGTAATTGCCGGTCGGACCAGCGAGTGGACGGCGGTCGGCGGCTGGCTATGGCTAGGAGCCCGTATCGTTTACCTGCCGCTCTACGCCATGGGCGTACCTGTCGTGCGCACGATCATCTATCTGATCAGCCTGGTCGGACTGGGACTGGTCTTTCAGGCTTTGGTGAGTGGCTGAGGGGCGCTCACCCCGGGTCTATTCATAGTCGCCCATATAGCCGCCGTCCGCGAGGTCGGAGAAGCGGGTGATCTTGGCGTCGAACTTCAACCGGATACGGCCCGTCGAACCGTGACGCTGCTTGGCGACGATAAGTTCGGCGAGGCCATAGATACGCTCCATCTCCTGCGCCCATTCGAGATGCTCGGGGCTTTCCTTGTTTCCCGGCTCCTTGGCGGCCACATAATAATCCTCGCGGAACACGAACCATACCATGTCCGCGTCCTGCTCGATGGACCCTGATTCGCGGAGATCCGAAAGCTGCGGTCGCTTGTCCTCGCGCTGCTCAACGGCGCGGCTGAGCTGCGACAGAGCCAGAACCGGAACATTAAGTTCCTTCGCCAAGGTCTTCAAACCACGCGATATTTCCGAAATTTCCTGAACGCGGTTGTCGCTCCCCTTGCCGGTGCCCTGCAGCAGCTGGAGATAGTCCACGACGATAAGGCCGATATCGTGCCGCCGCTTCAATCGGCGGGCGCGAGTCCGCAGCGCCGCGATGGTCAAGCCAGGGGTATCGTCGATGAAAAGTGGCAGCTCCTGCAGCTCGCGCGCCGCGCGGGACAGGTTCTGGAAATCGGCACGGCTGATCTTGCCCATACGCAGTGCTTCGCCGCTGATCCCGGATTGCTCCGCCAGCACGCGAGTGGCCAACTGGTCGGCGGACATTTCCAGGCTGAAGAAGGCAGTCTTGGCACCCATATTCTTGGCCGGCGGGATGCCGTCGGCATGATCCCGCATCCAGCGCGAAGCGGCGTTATAAGCGATGTTGGTGGCGAGCGAGGTCTTGCCCATGCCGGGCCGCCCCGCCAGAATCATGAGGTCCGAATTGTGCAGGCCGCCAATCTTTTCGTTGAGGCTCGCGAGCCCGGTCGTGATACCCGATACATGGCCACCGCTGTTGAGCGCCCGTTCGGCGACCTGCACTGCCATGGTGGTGGCCGTGGCGAAGCTCTTCACCGACCCGACCTCGCCCTCCCCCTCGGACACTTTGTAAAGCGCGACTTCGGCCTGCTCTATCTGTTCACGGGGATTGACATCTTCGCTCGTATCAAGAGCGTTTTCAACGAGTTCTCGACCAACGTTTACCAGCTGCCGCAAGAGGGCCAGATCATAGATCTGGGTCGCGAAGTCGCGTGCGCCAAGCAGGGCCGCGCCGTTTCCCGTGAGCTGCGCCAGATAGCCGACGCCGCCCAGTTCCTTGAGCGCGGGATCCTGCTCCAGAAGCGGCTTTAGCGTCACGGGATTGGCCACCATGTCGCGTTCGACCAGTTTCATGACGGCGTCGTAGATGCGTCCGTGCAGCGGCTCAAAGAAATGCTCGGCCTTGAGCTTGAGCTGCACATCTTCGGCGATGCGGTTATCGATCATCAGCGCACCCAGCAGAGCGGCCTCCGCCTCGACATTGCGAGGGAGTGCAAGGGCGCTCGGCTCCACGGCGGGGGTCATCTGGATCAATTCGGCCATGCGTCCTCATCGCCCCGGCAGCAGCTGCGCGCAAGGGCCAAGGTGCGAAGCGATCGGCAAAGCTGTGGAGAAGTCCCCCTTGCTTTTCCTCCGTTCCAGCCGCAGGGACCGTAGGCCCATGACCGACCCGCGCATCATAGACATCACGCTCGACGAGCGGACGATCCTATGGCGCAGCGCGGATGTCGAGCAGGAACGGCGCATCGCCATATTCGACCTGCTGGAGGACAATTATTTCGCGCCTCAGCGGACGCATGCCGATGGCTATCAAGGGCCATATCGCGTTCTGCTGCGGGTGGAGGACGGGCGCCTCGTCATCGAGATCAAGCGGGAAGATGGTGAGCCGCTGGAGGCGATCATACTTGGTCTTGGCCGGTTCCGGCGCCCGATTCGGGAATATTTCGCCATTTGCGACAGCTATTATCAGGCGATCAGCAACGCATCGCCGGCGCAGATCGAAACTGTGGACATGGCGCGCCGCGCCATCCACAATGACGCCGCGAACATGCTGATCGAACGGCTGGACGGCAAGATCAAGGTCGATTTCGATACGGCCAGGCGGCTGTTCACGCTGATCTGCGTACTGCATATCAAGGGGTAAGGGGCTATTCGCCAGCTTTCAACAGGCCAGTTGCTGGTCCGCGTCCTTGCGGGCTTGGGCCTTGCCGCGCTCCCCTGCTTCGGACTGTGGGCCTATGCGCGTCACTGGGCGCCAGCGCGGGACGTATATCCCGTTCAGGGGGTGGCGGTCTCGTCAGGTGACGGCGCCATCGATTGGGGCACGCTGGCGGCCAACGGCGTCGACTTCGTCTACATTCGAGCCGCAAGAGGCGCTACGGGCCGCGATCCAGCCTTCGCGCGCAATTGGTCGGGCGCGCGATCAGCAGGCCTGCGCTACGGCGCGGTTCTGGATTTCAGCCTCTGCCACCGGGCAGCCGAGCAAGCGACGCGCTTCATAACGACAGTACCGCGCGACAATGCCGCCTTGCCGCCGGTTATCCGTCTGGACTTCGCCCCCGACTGCAACGCGCGCCCGAGCCGGGACGCGCTATTGTCGGAACTCAACACGCTGGTGAACCTTATAGAAAGCAATGCGGGAAGGCCCGTGCTACTCAACGTCAGCAGCGCGTTCGAGGACGAATATGACGTCGCATCCGGCGTCAACCGGACACTGTGGCTGGACGGCAATTTCTTCCCGCCTGACTATGCGACGCGCCGATGGGTCATGTGGACAGCCAATGACATGCGGCATATCGAAGGGGTTGAAAGGCCGGTCAGATGGGGCGTCGTGGCACCATGAGCCGCCAAGCCGAGGATATGGAGCAGATGGTGGCCGCCGCCCGCGATGCGATGGCGCACGCTTACGCCCCCTATAGCCGCTTCGCTGTCGGGGCCGCGGTTCTGCTGAGCAACGGCGATATCGTCACTGGTGCCAATTTCGAGAATGCCAGCTATGGATTGTCGCTCTGCGCAGAAGCGGTCGCGTTGGCCAGCGCCAATGCAAGCGGGCGGCTGCGGGAAATCCAGGCCATTGCCCTAGTTGGAAAGGCGCTGGACGCACCAACGGACGGCCTGGTCACGCCGTGCGGACGATGCCGGCAGATCCTGAACGAAGCTCAGCAGCTGGCAGGACGGCAAATCACGGTCTATTGCGCCGCACCGGAGGGGAGCGCAGTCACCGTTCACACCGTTTCTGAACTTCTCCCATTTGCTTTTGGTTCCAACAATTTGGGCCTCAATCCTGAGACAAAGAGATAAGGCAAATTATGTCGATATTGTCGGATAAGTGGATTCGCGAACAGGCGCTCGCCCATGGCATGATCCAGCCTTTCGTCGAGAGCCAGCGCAGGGACGGATGCATCAGCTACGGCCTGTCGTCTTATGGCTATGACGCACGCGTGGCAGACGAGTTCAAGATCTTCACCAATGTCGACAGTGCCGTAGTCGATCCCAAAGATTTTGCCGCCAACAGCTTCGTCGACCGCAAGACCGACTGCTGCATCATCCCTCCCAACAGCTTCGCGCTTGCCCGCACGGTTGAATATTTCCGGGTGCCTCGCGACGTGCTTGTCATCTGCCTTGGCAAATCCACCTATGCACGTTGCGGCATCATCGTGAATGTGACGCCGCTGGAACCGGGTTGGGAAGGCCATGTGACGCTGGAATTTTCCAACACGACGCCACTACCGGCCAAGATCTACGCAAATGAAGGAGCGTGCCAGTTCCTGTTCCTGCAAGGGAATGAGCCGTGCGAGGTCAGCTATGCCGACAGAGCAGGTAAATATATGGGACAGCAGGGCGTGACGTTGCCGCGACTCTGAATGCCTGCGACAATACCGGCATGACGCCCGGAAGCTGTCCTCGATGCTGATGAACCTTTTCCGCCGCAAGAAGGCGCTTGCCGATCGCCCGCTGCCCAGCGTCGGCAACGCTATGCGGATATACGCCGTCGGTGACATCCACGGACGGTTGGACCTGCTGGATGCGCTGCTGAGCGCAATCGAAAGGGATCACGCGGCGCGCCCTCCCCAAACACGGCAGTTGATCCTGCTGGGCGATCTTATTGATCGTGGCCCATGCTCTGCCCAGGTGGTGGAACGCGCAATGCAATTCAGCGACACACTCTTCATCAAGGGCAATCATGAGGAACTGTTCGTCGCTGCTGCGCGGGGCAGCGCGCGGCATGTGGGATCTTTTCGCCGGATCGGCGGCATCGAAACACTCGCGAGCTATGGCCTGCCGACCGGGGAAGCTGCGGCAATGGACGATGCAGCGCTCGCGCGCTGGATGCTCAACAACGTGCCACGTGCTCATGTCGATTTCATGGACGGATTTTCAGACATGCTGTCGATAGGGGACTATATGTTCGTGCATGCAGGGATCCGCCCCCGCGTGCCATTAGACAAACAGACGTCCGCAGACCTGCGATGGATCAGAGAAGAATTCCTGACACATCGAGGGGATCACGGCCGCGTGGTCGTACACGGTCACAGCATCTCGACCGACATCGAAGAACGGCCCAACCGGATCGGCATAGACACCGGCGCGTGGCGGACGGGCAGGCTTACGGCGATTGGGCTGGAGGGAACCGCGCGCTGGTACCTGCAGACCTAGCTTCGCGCGCTCGTCCTGCCTAACGCCACCCCTTCTTCCTGGCCGCGGCTTCCTGCGTGGCGTCGGCGGGCGCGCCGTCAATCAGCGCATCGACAGTCGCCATGACACGGGCGTCGCCTGATGAGGCCTGGCGATAGGCGCCGCCCTGACCATTACCCGGCACCAGTTGCTGGACCTGCCATCCACGCCCTTCTCGGCACGCCACGCCCGCAACAGCGGCCCCGTCGAAGCTACGGCACCAACCGCCGCCCTTACGCTGAAAACTGAGGGCGATGCGGATCGCGGCGTCGTCCGGCGCCGAGGCCAGTTGGCTGTCGAGCGCAGACGCCAGGGGACCTTGCGCGACGAGCGTTCCACCTTGCACCGCGACAGGCCCGGAGGGCGAGCGGGAAAGATGACCTATGCCCAGGCCCAACACGAGGCTGGCGGCGACAGCTCCAACCATGCCCCAGTTGCGCCAGCGCGATGCGGACCGCGCGAATGGCACTACCCTGCTGCCGCCTTCCAACAGCGAGGCCATTGCGGGGGGCACGGGCTCCGCCTCAATCGGCGCATAATGAGCCGATACGCGCTCGCGCAAGTGACGATGCAGGGCAAGGCGCTCCGCCAGCGCGGGATCTTCCGCCACGGCACGGTCGACGCGGCGGCGCGTCACTTCGTCCAACTCGCCATCAACCCAGGCGACCAGCATGGCTTCGTCGATGTCGTTCACGCCGCTTCTCCCATCAGCTCCAGGAGCGCACCGCGCCCGCGCACCAGGCGCGAGGTGAGCGTCCCCATGGGTATCCCCAGCACTTCAGCGGCCTCCTTGTAGGATAGTCCTTCGACCAGCACGAGCGCGATCGCCTCCCGCTGCTCTTCCGGAAGCGCCTGCATGGCACGGTCGACGTCGGACAACATTACATGTGCTTCTACGTCACGATCGCCCGCATGTCCCACATGGTCCCCCGCTTCTTCGGGCGCGAAAGTCCGGGCAGCGCGCTGCCGAGAGCGACCCTCGTCGATCCAGAGATTGCGCATGATCCGATACATCCAGCTGTCCAACCTTGTCCCCGGCTGCCATTGCTCCCGCGCCCGTAAGGCCTTTTCCAGCGCGGCCTGGCAGAGATCGTCCGCGTCGGCTCGATCCCGCGACAGGCTGGCGGCAAAGCGCCGGAGCCGGGGCAGGATCGCTAACAGATCGCTTTCGAAGGACATCCTGTCTCCATTTCTCTGCCCTGTTGGGATGAAACGGTCCCCGCGCGGCGTTTCATCCCTGACGCGCCCTCCTATCGGAAATTTTTTGCTAATGACTCATTTTGCATGCGAAAGATCCGGAAATGGGGCCGGTGGCAAAGAGGTCGAGATGAAATTCCCACGTCCCTGGATCATGGCTGGACTGCTGCTCGCAGGACCCGGCGCGCAGGCGCAGCTTCTGCCTGCGCCAGGTGGCGCGCTGGAACGGGTGGGCGGCGTCGTTCCGGGGGCGCTTGACCATCTGGAAGACACACTCGGCCACGCAGGATTGGACCGCCTCGCTTCTGCAGGCTTGGCCGACAAACTGCTCGCCGCCCGGGCCGCGCGGGTTAGCGACTTGCTGCGACGACATGGCGACAGTGTGGAACTGGACGATCGGCGCGAACCTGCCCGACGCGGGATTATATTGCTGACTGGCGCCAAAGCCACCAGTGTCGATGCATTGCGGGCGGCAGGCTTTGGCGTGCAGGTCGAGGCGGTGGACGGACTGGATCTCAGCGTCGCGCGTCTCACTGTGCCACAGGACCGCACGCTCGCACGAGCGCTGAAACAGGTGCGATCAATCGCGCCCGAAGCGGAGGCAAGCGCGGACAACATCTATTTCCCAAGTGGGTCAGCCATAGCGAACGGCACGGCCGCACTGGCGGCTGCGGGAGCGCCTGAAGGGCACGCGGCAGGGCTGATCGACGGCGGCGTGGCTCGTCATCCTTCCTTGACCGGCCCTGTCGAGCAGCAAGGCTTCGCGCGGGGCGCACCTCGGCCGAGCGCGCATGGCACAGCGGTAGCCTCGCTGATCAGCGGCACGGGGCGTGTGCAGGGTGCCGCACCCGGCGCGCCACTTATGGTAGCGGACGTCTACGGCAGCGACCCGGCTGGCGGTGGCGCTTTCGCCATCGCCCGGGCGCTCGGCTGGATGGCGGCGCGCGGGGTCCGTGTCGTGACGGTCAGCCTGGTCGGGCCGGACAATCCGTTGCTGGCAGGCGCGATCCGCCTGGCGCGGGACAAGGGCGTGACGGTGGTCGCAGCCGTGGGCAACGACGGGCCGGCAGCGCCTCCCGCCTATCCCGCATCCTACCCGGAGGTCGTGGCGGTCACAGGGATTGACGGGCGCGGACAACTGCTGCCCGAAGCGGGACGCGCTCGTCATGTCGACTTCGCCGCACCGGGCGCAGACATGGCCGCAGCGCGGATGGACGGCGGTAAGGCGCGCGTGCGCGGGACCTCCTTCGCCGCGCCGCTAGTCGCGGGCCGTTTGTTCGCGACGGGAAGCCTTCGCGCCCTTCAGGCTGAGGCGAGAGCCGCCAGAGGCGCAGGCTTCGGGCACGGTATCGTCTGCGGAGCGTGCAGAAATATCTAATTATTTTCAAATGCTTGAAAATTTTCGGTAAACCTCGGGATTAAAGGCGACAGCCCTGCCGTTGTGCCTTCATCGGATCGACAATGAACAAGGAGACGATCGATGAAAGCGAAGTTCATTCTTGCCACTGCCTGCCTCGCTGCGCTCACTGCGGCTCCCGCTTCGGCTCAGTTGCTGGGCGGCGGCGGTGGTCTTGGCGGAGGTTTGGGCGGCGCGCTGGGTGGTGTCGGCGGATCGCTCGGCGGTACGTTGAGTGGCTCGGGCGGCGCAGGCCTCGACCGCAGCCTCGATCTGGAAAATGGCCGCGTCCACGTCGGCGGGTCTGGCAACGGACATGCCGACGGCTCGGCGACCGGATCGATCAGCCGTCACGGCAAGAACCACAGCGGCAGCGCGGCGGGTTCGACCAGCGGATCGGCCGGCGGAAGCCTGACTGCCGACACGCTGGGCACCAGCGATGTCACCAATGCGGTCGGCGGCGTTCGCGATCGTGCGACCGACACCGCTGGTATGGCGCGCGATCGCCTTAGCAGCACCGCGGGAGCCGCTCGCGACCGGGTCAGCAATGCTGTCAGTTCAGCAAAGGGCCATGCCAACACCGCGGCGCAGGCCGGGGCGAATGCAGCCGGCTCAGCAGCAGGCAAGGCCCATTCGGCCACGGATAATGCGGCAAGCGAAGCGACTGATTCGGCGGCCGGCTCTGCGTCGCTCAACGTCGGGGGCCAGCTTTCCGGGAGCGGACAAGCCTCTCAATCGGGTGGGGCTGCGCCTTCCAGTCAAACGGCGAATTGACCGTTGAGGGGGAGTCTTCCACCAGCTCTTCACCCGCCCTCCCCCATACGACAGGACCAGCGATCCCAAGGATCGCTGGTCCTTTTTATGTCAGTGGATCGACGAATGGGCGGTCACTCGCCGGTCAAATCTGACTGTCCTTACACAGAAAACCGGCAGTCCTTGCGGACCACCGGCTCACCTCCCCCCGGAAAAATTTCGTTCAGGCGACCTTGGTCGCGAAATCCGCAGCCTCGTCGGGATCGCGCAGCACATAGCCGCGACCCCATACGGTTTCGATATAATTGTCGCCGCCGCAAGCCAGCGCCAGCTTCTTGCGCAGCTTGCAGATGAAGACGTCGATGATCTTGAGCTCGGGTTCGTCCATGCCGCCATAAAGGTGATTCAGGAACATTTCCTTGGTCAGCGTCGTGCCCTTGCGGAGCGAAAGGAGCTCGAGCATCGCATATTCCTTGCCTGTAAGGTGAACGCGATTGCCATCCACTTCGACCGTCTTGGCATCCAGATTGACGGCGAGTTTGCCGGTGCGAATGACGGACTGCGAATGCCCCTTGGAGCGGCGGACGACCGCGTGAATCCGGGCGATCAGCTCTTCACGATGGAAAGGCTTGGTCACATAATCGTCAGCGCCGAATCCAAACGAGCGAACCTTGCTGTCCATTTCGGCAATGCCCGACAGGATCAGGACCGGCGTCTGCACCTTGGCCGCGCGCAGTTTCTTGAGCACATCGTAACCGTGCATGTCGGGCAGGTTCAGGTCCAGGCAGATGATGTCGTAATCATACAGCTTGCCCAGATCCAGGCCCTCTTCACCCAGATCCGTTGTGTAGACATTGAACCCCTCGGTCGTGAGCATCAGCTCGATCGCCTTGGCGGTGGTCGGTTCGTCTTCGATTAGCAGAACGCGCATGTGAAGCCCCTGTCCTTGCAGATCCCGTCAACCCCTCAGAACGGCGTCTGCTCCAATTCATTAACCAAAAAACTTCTGAAGGACAAAGGTTAATTTTTCGCTAACCCGCAGAAATCCACGAGTCGCGCCAAACTGAATCAGTTTGGAAGAGTTTTTTCACAAAATGATTCAGTGGGAGTCAATATAGATTCGCTCGCGCAATGATTTTCAGACCCCGCTCTGGCAGCCGTGGTTGCGGGCGAGAAAATCGAGCAGGGCCTCTACCCGCGCGGGTCGCAATCGCGAGGGAGGCGTGACCAGGTGGATGCCCACCGCCGGAGGGCGCCAATCCAGCAATATTTCCTCCAGCACCCCCGCCTCAAGGTCAGCGCCCACGATAAAATCAGGCAGCCGGGCGATCCCAACGCCGGCGCGCAACGCGGGGAGCATCGCCTCTCCACTATTCACGGTGATGCGGGCGCGAACCTGAACGGCGACATTCTGAAGCCCGGGGCCGGAAAAACGCCACACATCAGGCGTGGGCACGTTCGAATAGCAAAGGCAATCATGCCGACCAAGATCGGACGGGTGCATGGGATGGCCACGCTCGGCGAGATAGGCCGGCGACGCCACCACATGCATGTGCACATCGGCGAGCCGCCGCGCGCGCAACGAACTGTCAGGCATCTCGGCAATGCGGATTGTGGCGTCGAGGCCCATCTCGACCACGTCGATCCGCGCGTCCGACAGATGCAGGTCTACATCGACCAGCGGATGCAGTTTCGTGAAGTCGGCAACAAGCGGTGCGACCCGCAGCAGGCCAAACGTCATCGGCGCTCCCAGCCGCACAGTGCCTGAAAGCTCCGCCGTCTCATCGCGCGCGGCTTCCTCAGCCGCCTGCCCTTCTGCCAATATCCGCGCGGCGTGGTCGGCCAGCCGCTTGCCGCTTTCGGTAAGGGCAAGGCGGCGGCTCGTGCGGCTGAACAGGCTGGTATCCAGTTGCTGTTCCAGGCGGGTTATCGCCTTGGAGACGGTCGCTTTGGACAGGCCCAGCGCGCTGGCGGCTTCGGTAAAGCTGCGATGCTCCACCACTGCGGCGAACATCGCCCAGGCTTCAAAATCAGGTAATCGCATGAGGAAACAATCCGTTTCAATCCTGCCTATTTCTGAAACAATCCTGATCACTAGATAGGGTCAAAGCAAGCGGGAAAGCGCAATAACGGTACGCTGCCTTCGCGCTGCAGGAATGAAGGAACGGCAAATGAGCACCATTGAAACGCAGATCGAAAGGCGTCCTTTCGGTTCGCTCGGCGCGGCCGATCATGGATGGCTGACAGCCCGTCACCATTTTTCTTTCGCGGACTATCATGACCCGGCCCGGATGGGCTGGGGCGCTATCCGCGTGTGGAATGACGATGAAATCGCCCCGCACACCGGCTTTCCGCCGCACCCGCACCGGGACATGGAAATTATCACCTATGTCCGCAAAGGCGCGATCACCCACCAGGACAGTCTTGGCAATAAGGGTCGGACAGAGGCGGGCGACGTCCAGGTTATGAGCGCAGGCACGGGCATCCGTCATTCGGAATATAATCTGGAGGATGAAACGACGACACTCTTCCAGATCTGGATCATGCCGACCCGGCGCGGGGACGCGCCGACCTGGGGCGCCAAGCCTTTTCCCAAAGGCGATCGGTCTGGCAAGCTGGTGGTGCTGGCCAGCGGCCGTGAGGAAGACAGCGAAGCATTGCGCATCCGCGCCGATGCACGGCTGCTGGGCGGGACGATCCGCGCCGGCGAGAGCGTGACCTATGAGACCGCGGCGGAGCGGCACCTCTACCTCGTGCCCGCGACCGGCCGAATCGAGATCGACGGGCAAGCTTTCGAAGCACGCGACGGCGCAGCGATCATCGGTGGTCGTCCGATCACCATCATGGCTACTGATGACGCAGAGATTGTTCTCGTCGACAGCGAATAAGGCCCGATCTCCCCGGGCCGACGGCCGCCTGTGCCCCCTCCCCCTTGGTGCGGGCGGCCGTAAAATTCTTAAGAAACATTTTTGTTATCAATGTATTACTTAGATTGGAAACACGACCATGGCTAGGGTACTGGTTCTCTATTATTCGTCCTACGGTCACATCGAAACCATGGCCAAGGCTGTGGCTGAAGGCGCTTTATCGGCGGGTGCGCAGGTCGATATCAAACGCGTGCCGGAAACCGCGCCGCTCGAAGTAGCGAAGAACGCCCATTTCAAGCTGGATCAGGACGCGAGTGTCGCGACCGTCGCAGATCTGGAAAATTATGATGCGATCATCATCGGCACCGGAACCCGCTTCGGTCGCATGTCGAGCCAGATGGCGGCATTCCTCGACCAGGCGGGCGGACTGTGGGCACGCGGAGCGCTGAACGGCAAGGTTGGCGGGGCTTTCACCTCGACTGCCAGCCAGCATGGCGGACAGGAAACCACGCTATTTTCGATCATCACCAACCTGCTGCATTTCGGCATGGTGATCGTCGGGCTTGATTATGGCTTCACGGCGCAGATGGGCGTCGACAAGGTTCGCGGTGGAGCGCCCTATGGTGCCACCACCATTGCGGATGGAGACGGCAGTCGGCAGCCGGGCGCCGAGGAGTTGGAAGGCGCTCGCTATCAAGGACGGCGGATCGCGGAGACGGCGATCAAGCTGCATGGCTGAGTAAGCTGCGCTGCCCTTCCGGTGCAGCGGTTGAGCCCTGGGTCGCAAGGCGTCAACGGACGGGGGTCGGTGCGGCGGATGACGCGCCGACCCCTGTCACCATCACAGGAAGACGCGGCGCGCGATTGGAAGGGCGCGAAGCCCATAATAAGCGGCGGTCGGAACCAGCAGCGCCAGAAGCAGAAGCCAAGGCTTCCCCAGTATCGGCGCGAGATAGTGAATCACCGCGACATGCAGATACATGATGACCAACGACGCTCGGCCGATCGCGCCCAGCAACGCGCCGACCGGCGAAACCCGGATCGAAATGCGAAACAGCAGCAATGAGGTCGCAATGGCGGATGCAATAGACAGCAGCGGCAGGCCGTAATCGGCCGCTTTCATATTAAGCGTCGGAAGGATGCCGCTTAGTCCCGCCAGCGAAAGCGCGCCGAGCGGCACCCATATCCAATCACGCCATCCAACTGTCTGCCAGAGGGAGCCGACCCACAGCAGCATGAGCGCCATCGGCACGGTCAGCAGACCCAGCGCGGAATTTCGTGTTACATTGCCGACGCCATAAGCCAGAAGTAACATCGGCATGAGGACCCAAGTCCATCGCCGGTCGAGCGGATCGGGCCAGCGTGCCAGCAACGCGTTGAAGAGTATGCGCGAGACCATCAGGCAGGGCACGAACCAGAAGATGGTGTAGGGTCCACGCAGCCACGCCCCCCCGAGCAGGATTGGCAGAAGGTCTTGCGGCCAGTGGTGGAAGATGGGGCGATGACCGCGCAGCGGCTCAATGATCTGATCGACCAGGATTAGCAGCGTCAGGAATGCGGCATACGGCCGCATCTGCGAGCCAAGCTGACGAAGCGTGAAGGCCGCAACGGGCTGGGACCGCGACAGCAGGCCTGACAACAGGAAGAAAAGCGGCATGTGAAAGCTGTAGACTGCATCCCTCAAGGGGCCACGCGTCCAGACATGGCCGATGACCACCGCAATGATCCCGATACCGCGCGCGACATCGATCCAGTCGAGCCTGCCGCCGCCCAGGCGCGATTGTGGCTGCGCCGGTTCGACCCCGGTCCTGTCCCCCCTGTTCTCCATGGCATCCAGGCCCTATAGGAAGGCGCGCGTGGGTCAATCGCCCATCTTTTTTGCCGGAAAACGCCTTGCTGCTTCACGACCGAGTTCTCTTCATAGATGGCGAGGCCATCATCCTGGACAAGCCCGCGGGCCTGCCTGTGGATGCTCCGCGCGACGGGACGATTTCCCTTGAAAATCATCTTTCTTCGTTGACTTTCGGGTTCCAGCGCTGGCCGCTGCCGGTGCATCGGCTGGACCGTGACACCAGCGGCTGCCTGTTGCTCGCCCGCAACCCGAAGGCGCACAAGCGCTTTGCCGCTGCGTTCGAAGCCGGGACCGTCGTCAAGCGCTATGTTGCTGTGGTGGAAGGCGTGCCGCCGGAAGATAGCGGCACCATCGAGCTGCCACTCAAGAAAGTGAGCAGCGCGGCCAAGGGATGGCGGATGGTGGCTGCCCCTGACGGCAAGGCGGCATTGACCGACTGGCGCAAGCTGGCGGAAACGGATGGACGCTCGCTGATCGCCTTCACACCCAAGACCGGCCGCACCCACCAGATACGCGCTCATGCCTTGCACGGACTGGGGTTCGGCATCGCTGGCGACCCGGTATATGGTGACGGCGCTGGCGTCATGCTGCTGCACAGCCGTTTCCTGAGCATCCCGCGCGGAACCAAGCCCGCGGCTGAAGCGACCGCGCCCCTGCCCGACAGCTTCGCCGTGGCCGGCTTTGGCGCCGAATATCTGGATGCGGCCGGGTTGTAGGTTGCGTGCCAACCATAGCTGTCACCCGGTCGATCTCGATCGACGCCGACGAACTGGAGGAAAGCTTCGTCCGTTCGACCGGCTCGGGCGGGCAGCATGTCAACACCACCGACAGCGCGGTGCAGTTGCGCTTCGACGTGGGGAACAGCCCCTCCCTGCCCGAAGCCGTAAAACGCAGGCTGGCAGCCATTGCGGGCCGGCGAATGACGGCGGACGGCGTCCTGATCCTGCGATCAGAAGGCTCTCGATCGCAGCTCATGAACCGGCAGGAAGTGCTAGCACGCCTTGTCGACCTGATCCGCGAAGCCACGATCGTGCCGAAGGCCCGCAAGCCGACCAAGCCGGGCAAGGCCGCCAAGGCGCGGCGGGTGGACGCCAAAAAGGCTCGCAGCTCGGTGAAGCAGGGGCGAGGCAAGGTGCGGCTCGACTGAAGGATGACTGAAAGAGAAGAACCATGTTCGATTTCACTCCCTCCCCCAAAGCCGACAAGGCGACACTCTATGAAGACCTGATTTCCGCCTGCGAGGCGATAACCAAGGACGAACCCGACGCTATCGCCAACATGGCGAACGTCGCGGCGCTGATCTGGCAATTTCTGCCCGATCTCAACTGGGCCGGCTTCTATCGCATGGTGGATGGCGAACTGGTGCTCGGCCCGTTTCAGGGCAAGCCAGCATGCATTCGCATCTCTGTAGGGCGCGGCGTGTGCGGCGCGGCGGCGGCGTCGGGTGAGACGCAGCGCGTGGAAGATGTGCATGCCTTTCCCGGTCATATCGCCTGCGACCCGGCGAGCGCGTCGGAGATCGTCCTGCCCATTCTGGCACGAGGCAATCTGGTCGCGGTGCTTGATCTCGATAGCCCCTTGAAGGGCCGGTTCGATGCGGGCGATCAGGCCGGGCTGGAGGCGCTGGTCGAACGTATTGCTGCGCGCGTTGCTTGACCGCGCCTGACCCGTTTCGGGACGTCGTGCCCGGTTGATCGCGTGGATCGGCGCGGATCGCCATGCTAAACTGATCGTTAAGGACACGCGCCTGAACGAGGTGCGCCAGGGCAATGGGAGTGCAAGCATGCGGTTCCGGAACATCATGCTGGGGAGTGTGGCGCTGGGTCTTGCCGCTCCTGGGCTGGCGACCGGCACGACCCCGATGGGGTCTTCGACAGCCAGAAGCTTTTCCACCCGACCGGTGCATGACGCCCTTCCCAATGGCGCTGCCGTTCGCCGATGGGGTGCTCCGGTCCAAGGGCGCTGGTTTGCCGGATGGTATGCGCCCGGCGGCTGGGCCGCCTATCGCCGTCCGGCTTTAGGCTATGTCCTGCCCACCTACTGGATGAGCCCGGCTTACCGTATCCAGGATTATCCTGCCTATGGCCTTCCCGCGCCGCCGCCAGGCTATGGCTGGTCGCGCTATTATGATGATGCCGTGATGACCGACGGCGACGGTCATGTCCGCGATCAGCGGCACGATATGGACTGGGGCAAGGACGGTAGCCCTCCCTCGCCGACCATAGGCTATGATGATGACGTGACCGCACCTGACGGTCCACCCCCGCACGAATTTGAAGGCCGCTGGACCGGAAGCTGGCGGGACGAAAATGGGCGCGTCTTCAACGGCGAGTATCAGGGCCGCTTCGAAGGAGATGTGCGCAGCAGCTATGGCGCGGACTACGACGCCCCGCCTTATGCGCTGCCTTCCGCAGCCGCTACGGCTCCGATCGTTCATCAAAGCGGCCCCGGCGCGCCTGTCGTCACGACAACGCAAGCGCCTGGCCATTATGCCGGAGGCTATTATTTCCCTGGCGCCACCACCACGACCATAGTCGTGCAGCCTGCGGTGACGACAACCAAAACCTATGTCACGGAATCGGTATCAAGGCCGCGCCGCCACAAGCGGAAATGATCACCAGGTTGCGATCGACGCCAGCTGCGTCAGGATCTCACGATAGGAAATCGCCTCCTATGGACGGTCGACAAAGTTAGGCCACACTGCCCAAGCGCCTGATCGCAACTGCCTTCACAGCGCATTATTTCCGGAAAATGCCCGCCAATTCGACCGGGAGCGGCGGCTCGTCTCTCGGCAAGACGCCTCGTATCGCTTCCGCCTGCTCGCCCGGATCGAAGCGCACCCAGCCGCTGCGGCTCAGCTTTTCGAGCGGACGATAGCGAACCTTGTACTGCATTCGCCGCGACCCTTCGACCCAGTATCCTAGGTAAACATAGGGCAATCCCGCCTTCGCCGCGCGCAGGATGTGATCCATGATGATGAAGTTGCCTAACCCCTTGCGGTGTTCCAACTCCGTGTCGAAGAAGCTGTAAATCATGGACAGGCCATCGCCCTGCCGGTCGGTGAGGCAGGCGCCGATCAACTTGCCGGGGCGCCCATTCACACCGGGCTCGCGATATTCGACCACATGACTTTCCACCGGGGTCTGTTCGACCATGTCGGCAAAATCCATCTCGTCCATCTCGGTCATGCCGCCGCCAGGGTGACGCGCGCGCAGATAGCGCTGGAGCAGGGTGAACTGCTCCTCGGTCGACCAGGGCTTGCAGGCCGTGACGATCAGGTCCTCATTGCGGCGGATAAGCTTGCGTTGCGTCGCATTGGGACGAAATTCGTCGGCGACCACGCGCACGGAGACGCAGGCAGAACAGTCGGCGCAGCTGGGGCGATAGGCAACATTCTGGCTACGGCGAAAACCGATGCGGCCGAGCGCATCGTTCAGTTCAGATGCGTTATCGCCATTGAGTTCGGTAAAGACTTTCCGCTCGCTCCGGCCAGGCAGATAGGGACATGGGCTCGGGTTCGTCACAAAGAAGCGAGGAAAGCGGAAGGGTGCGCTCACGCCACGGTCTCCGTCCAAACGCTGCGCGAAACTTGAGTCATGGACAGACTATGCCGCCGCCAGCGGTCCATGAAAAGGTCATTTACCACGAAAATAATGCGGCCCGCGGACGGCGCGCCATCAGGCAACCTCTATGGGCGCGACCTCATACCCCGCTTCGCGCAGGGCGGCGATCAGACGGTCGAGATGAGCGCCATCGCGCGTTTCGCATTCGACGTCCAGGCTCAAGCCCTTGGCCGGCAGATTGGTGAAGATCCGCTGATGCGACAGCTCCAGGATGTTAACCGCTTCCTGGTCGAAAATGCGAGCGACATGAAACAGCGCGCCCGGCCGATCCTGCAAGATGACCCGCAGCCGCGCAAGCCGACCCGACCGAGCAAGGTCGCGCAGCAGCACGTTCGCCAGCAGGCGCGTATCGATATTGCCGCCCGTCAGGACGAGGCCGACGGTGCGTCCGGCAAACAGTTGCCGGTGAGTCAGCAGCGCGGCAAGACCGGCGGCACCTGCGCCCTCAACCACCGTCTTTTCGATCTGCAGCAGCAGGCTGAGCGATTCTTCCAGATGTCGTTCGTCGACCAGAAGGACATCATCCGCCAGCCGTTCGACGAAGCGGCGGGTCAGCTCGCCCGGTTCCTTTACCGCGATGCCTTCCGCGAGCGTATCGCCATCGCACGCGAGTACGGTGCCCTTCACATGGCTGTACATCGACGGATAGAGTTCCGCTTGCACGCCATAGATTCTGATGTCCGGCTTCATCGCCTTGGCTGCCGTCGCCATGCCGGAGAAGAGTCCGCCACCGCCGATCGGGATGATCAGCGTGTCGATCTCGGGCGCATCCTCCAGCATCTCCAGGGCAACGGTGCCCTGACCGGCGATGATGTCAGGTTCGTCGAATGGATGGACGAAGGTCAGACCCTGCTCGCTCGCCAATTGGCGCGCATAAGCGCTGGCGTCGTCGAACTTTTCGCCATGCAGCACAACCGTAGCGCCATGCCCCTGGGTCTGCATCACCTTCACCGTCGGGGTGGTCATCGGCATTACGATGGTAACTGGCACGCCAAGACGCCGGCCATGATAGGCGAGGCCCTGGGCGTGATTGCCGGCGGACGCCGCGATCACGCCCTTCTGCTTCGCCTCGTCGCCTAATTGGAGCAGGCGATTGAGCGCGCCGCGTTCCTTGTAGGCGGCAGTAAACTGCAGGTTCTCGAATTTCAGATACACCTTGCAGCCGAGCATGTCGGACAGCGTCTGGCTGACCCGCGTCGGCGTGTGCACGACCGCGCCCGAAATCCGCACGCGCGCCGCAAGTATGTCATCGACGGTAACGGGCAACGGCATCGTGCTTTCGATCTTGCTCAAGCTATTCATGGGCTGCGCCCTACCCTAAAATTGCGCCGGAAGGAACTGGCCCTCTCCGAAATCTGGTCCTATGGCAAAAGCTCACCGGGATAACGTCAAGAGGCATATGGCTAATATCGCGTTTATCGGCCTGGGAATCATGGGCGGCCCGATCGCGGGCCATCTGGCCAAGGCGGGGCACAAACTGACCGTTTACAACCGGTCCATCGGAAAGGCCAAGCGCTGGTCGGAAGCCTATGGCGGATCGGTCGCCGTTAGCCCGGCGAAGGCCGCCGAAGATGCGGACATCGTCATCAGCTGCGTGGGCACCGATGACGACCTGTCGCAAGTGACGGTAGGCCGGGAAGGCGCATTCCGCACGATGCGGCCAGGTGGCCTGTTCATCGATCATACCACCGTGTCGGCCCGGATCGCCCGGCAACTGTTCGTCGAGGGCGAGAGCCTGGGCCTGCACTGCGTCGACGCGCCGGTATCGGGCGGCCAGGCCGGTGCCGAAAATGGACGGCTGTCGATCATGTGCGGCGGCACCGAACCGGCGGTCGAGGCGGCGCGGATCGTCATGCAGGCCTATGCCGCGCGTATAGTCCATGTCGGCGGCGCGGGGGCGGGCCAGACCGCCAAGATGGTGAACCAGATCTGCATCGCCGGCGTCATCCAGGGTCTTGCCGAAGCGCTGCGTTTTGCCCAGGCAGCGGAGCTGAACCTCGACAAGGTGTTCGAAGCCGTTTCGGGCGGCGCAGCGCAAAGCTGGCAAATGGACCATCGATGGAAAACGATGGCGCAGGACAGTTTCGACTTCGGTTTCGCGGTCGACTGGATGCGCAAGGATCTGGGGCTCGCTCTGGAGGAAGCGCGGGCGAATGGTGCTACCCTTCCCGTCACCGCGCTGGTCGACCAATTCTACGCCGACGTGCAGGCGATGGGCGGCAGCCGACAGGACACGAGCGCGCTGGTGCGGCGGATCACGCGCGCATGAGGATGCGATTGCTGGCGGCCCTGACCGCATTCGTCCCACCCGCGCTTGCGCTGCCCTCGCCTGCGCAGGCCTCGGGCGTCATCGACAATGTGAACGGCATCGCACTGGACGCCGATGGCAGGCTGGTGCGGTTTGGCGCGATGACCATTGACGACGAAGGCAGAGTCGAAAATCTCCTGCCCGGCCGTTATCAGGAACCAGCCCGACCCAAGAAGCTGAAGAAGGGCGAAAGCTGGGCCAAGGGGCCAGACTTCAAGCTGGACGCAGGCGGCCGGACGCTGATCCCGGGCCTTATCGATTCTCATGGGCATGTCATGCGGCTCGGGCTGGCGCAGATTACGCTCGACCTCTCGGGCACGCGGTCTCTGGCCGATGCGCAATCCAAGATCCGGGACTATGTGGCTGCCAATCCCGGACGCAAGTGGATCATCGGTACGGGCTGGGACCAGGAGCGGTGGGGCCTCACGCGTTTCCCCACGGCTGCGGACCTGGACGCAGCGGCTAGCGAAGTGCCGGTCTGGCTGGTATCGGCAGACGGTCATACCGGCTGGGCCAACAGCCTGGCGATGAAGGCGGCGGGAATAACCGCCGCGACCAAGGCGCCACCGGGAGGCCGCGTCGATCTGGCGGGGGGCAAGCCTTCGGGCCTGTTCGTCGACAGGGCGATGGACCTTGTCCAGCGGATTGTTCCGCCGCCCGCCCCCAAGGACCGCGATATCGCGCTCGAAAAGACGCAGCAGATGCTTCTGGCGAATGGCGTCACCAGCGTTGCCGACATGGGTACGACGCTGGAGGATTGGCAAGCGTTCCGGCGCTCCGCCGATCGGGGCGCGCTGCGCGTGCGGATCATCGCCTATGCGGACGGCATCGACGATATGGTGCTGATCGCGGGGCCGGAGCCGACGCCCTGGCTCTATGACGATCATCTGAGGCTGGGCGGCGTTAATCTGCTGCTCGACGGTGGCCTTGGCACGCGCGGGGCCTGGCTGAAGGCGGATTATGCCGATGCGCCTGGGCAGCACGGCCTGTCGCTCATCCCTTCGACCCAGTTGCGCAACGTCATGAGCCGCGCGGCGATGGACAATTTCCAGATCGCCGTCGACGCCAATGGCGACGCCGCCAATAGCGAGATGCTGGACGCGATCACTGAGTTGAGCGAAACCTACAAGGGTGACCGACGCTGGCGGATCGAACAAGCCGCGATCGTCAGCCCTGGCGACCTTCCTCGGTTCGCGCAGAATGACATCATCGCCTCCATGCAACCGCCGGCCTGGTCGTCAGCCTGGCGAATGGCGACCGCCCGGCTGGGGGAAGCGCGACTGAAAGGCGCCTATGCCTGGAAATCAATGCTCGACAATCGCGTGCCTCTCGCCTTGGGATCGGATGTGCCGGGCGAAAGCGCCAATCCCTTTGTCGGCATGGCGATGGTGATGTCTCGGGAAACGGCCCAGGGTGAATCTGCAGGTGGCGGGACGCCCGAGCAACGAATGAGTTTTGAAGCGGCGCTCGATGGCTACAGCCGGCGAGGCGCCATGGCAGGCTTCGCGGAAAAGCGCTTCGGCAGCCTTATCCCCGGCCAGCGTGCGGATTTCCTCCTGATTGACCGGGATATTTCAGCGGCACAGCCAGCGGATATCCGCGCCGCGCAGGTGCTGGAAACATGGATTGGTGGCAAGCGAGTCTATATGAAGGGGCGCTAGAGCGGGTAGCGCCCCTTCTTTGCTACAGCACATCCCCGGAGGCGTTGAAGGCATCCTCCATCGTCTCCGGCAGGGGCGGCAGGACCGGCTTGTCGCAGCCTTCCGCCTTCATGTGCGCCCGAAGCGCATCCATGCGACCGAGATTCCATCGCGCCAGCGGCACGCCCAGCGGCCGAAACTCGGCCCGGTCGAACAGTTCCACGACATATTTGCTGCACAGTGCATCGACCTGATCGAGGGTGAGCATGCCAAGATTCATGACCATGGGCTTACCCGGCACCCCGTCGCGGCCCCTCACGAGGTCGGTGACATAAAGGCCCCCGCGCGGATCGACAAGCACCACGTCGGCTTGCGAGGCATCGATCATTCGGTGGCTCGCCGCGTAGGGCGCAACAAAGGCATGCGTCCGCCACACGAGAAAAGCGCTGGCGAACAGGGTGATGGCGACGCTCAGAAATACAGGACGCATGGCCGCGGGGCGAAAGCGCGCCCAGCCCAGACCCGCAAGCAGGCAGAAGGGCCCGATGTAGCCGTGAGCATAGCGGAATCCCCAGCCATAGCCCTGAGCCAATGCCAACGCGCAGCCCGCGAAACATCCCAGCGCCAGCGGCAAGGCGATCTCCTGCCCCCTCAGCGCCCGGCGCCAGTCAATGGCAAGGACGCCGAGCGCTGCGAGCGGCGCCATCAATATATTGTTCCATGCGGCGAAGCGACTGAGGTTGACGAGCGGCTGCCAGCGGTCACCAAGTCTTTCAAACAGGCTGCCCACCTTGTCCGCCACGCCGGCCGCAGGGCGGATGTCGGTGGGCGGCCCCAGATATTGGACCAGGAAACCGGGCCAAAGCTTGGCCCAAACAATCACGATGGCGAGCAGGACCAGGATGTGAAATCCCGCCGCCGCCCAGCGCCTGGCGAGCAACATCCACAGGATGAAGGGCGCGATGAAAATGGGGGGGAAATGCCACTGGTGCAACCCGGCCGCGAGCAGCGCCACAGCGCCCGCACTGACATGCCCGATCGCACCGCCGCGCAGCACCAGCGCCAGCCAGATCATGTTGAGCGCGAAATGCCCGGTCATGGCGTAGGGGGTCATCGCCGTGACCCAGAGTTGCGCTGATGAAAGGCCGAGCAGCATTGTGACCCACACCGCATCGCGCCGGGTGGGGAACAGGTGCAGCGCCACCCGCCAGAGCGCGAAGAGCCCCGCCATGAGGAGCGCGGGTCCCGCCAGATTGGGATCGCCAAGCTGCCAGAAGGCCGCCTGGATCGCGCTGTTCACTGGCAGATAGGCGGCCGTCCAATAATCCGCCGCGCCGAAGGGAGAGAAGAATTCGGGCATGATGGCGCGACGATAGGGTTCCCATTCCGCCGGGATGGGCCGCGCGAACAAACCCTCGCGCATATAGGCTGCGGCGAAGCGGGCAACTTCCTCGTCCCGGGAAATCGCATAATCCTGGAACAGCCAGTAATGCCCCGCCCAGGCGAGAAGCCCCAGAAGAAGTATCAAAGGCACGATCACGCGTGCACGTGGTTCGGGCAGGCGAAAGCCCATACCCTCGGCAAAAGGTGCGACGAGCGCCAGCAGCAGCGTCGCGCCCAGAAGGGCCGGGAAATCCTGGTCAAGGAACAGGATGACGGCAAGGCTGATGCCTTGTCGGTAGGCGACATGCCACAGGAACGTCCCACCCAGCCAGAGCGTCAGGCCGATCGCGCCCGTCAGGAACAGGCGGCGGCTGTCGATGAGGCGGGTCTGCGCGCCCATCAGGAATCCGACAACAGGGCCTGGTTGACGAAGATTCCGTCCATCTCCACCAGCAGCGGGAAATGCCCCTTGTTGTTGGCGAAGAAGGCGGATGGCACGAAGGCCCTGGTTTCGAGCCAGTCGATCATCGCGCGATAGCCGGTGCCGCCCTGATAGATGGGACGGACGCCGAGTTCAGTCTGGACCCCCGCAAATTCGGCCAGCATTGTGCCTGCGCCCTCACAGACCGACAGGTCGTGGCCCTGCGTATCCATTTTCAGGAAGGGCCGTGCGAAGCCATGCCTTCCACGCAGTTCGGGGAGCAATCCGTCGAGCCGGCGGCATTGCATTTCGACGGTGCGGGTTACGCGGTTGCGATCGGCGAAGACGGCGTCCTGCGTGTCGGAGGGCCTTTCAAGGGAACTGAACTGATCGGCCGCCATGATGTTGAAGTTGGTGGTTCCATCGAAGTCGGACAGCGCGAGGTTGAACACATGCCATTTGCCGTCCGAAGCCGCGCGGCGGGACAGGTCGGCGAAGATGTCGGGGTTGGGTTCGAACGAGAGGATGGTGCCGGCAAAAGCCGCGTCCTTGCGCAGCATCGTGGCGTACTGACCGCGATTGGCGCCGACGTCGAAGACGCAGTCGATCGCGAATGCATGAATGAAACGGCGAATTGAAAGGATTTCAGGATATTGATGGACGCGGCCGGCCAGGGCGAGGCGGACGGCCAGCGCCCGGTTTTTTATTTCGTTTACGTAACGATTCATGGCCTGGGCTGCGTCACCGAGCGATAGATGCCGATCGTCGCCAAGGCCATGTCCTTCCAGTTGCCCATTGCTTCCCCATAGGCGCGCGACCGTGCGCCGTTCGCCTGCCTGATGGCCGCGCTTTCTAGGAGCGGCAAGAGCGCTTGTGCAAGCGCTGCCGCATTTCCGGCCGGCGCGCGGACCGCGACGTCGGCCGGAAGCGTGGCGAACATGCCCGTGTCCGATGTCACCATCGCCTTGCCATGGTGGAGCGCGGACATGAAAGCGCCGCTCGAATCGATGTGACGATAGGGAAAGACGATAATGTCGGCCTTGGCCATATGCGCGTCGAGCCGGGGTTCGGTGAGGAAGCCGAGATCGGCGATCAGGTGACGCGCAAAGCCCGCATCGCGCACGCGCGCCAGGAGCGGTCCGATGTCCATGAAGGGCTTGCCCGCCAGCGCCAGTTCGAACCCATGCCCCGCCCGCCAAAGCGAGAGGCAGGCGTCGATCAGCAGGTCGACGCCCTTGTAGGGACGGATGGTGCCGAAGAAGAGCAGGCGCGGCAGGAGGGCATCGGGCACCGCCGCCAGATCGTCCGGCCCGGCAGCGGCAAGGCGCATGGGCGGATGCGGCGTCACATGGATATGCGCCGGGTCTATCCCCTGACGCGCCAGCGCGTCCCGCGTGGTGTCGCCATGCACCACCAGCGCATCGAACAGGTCAAGCAGCGCGCGATAGCCCCTGCCCTGCACGCCCGCGTCGGCATGATAGGCATCGGCATTATGGACGGTATGGACGAGCGCCATGCGCCCCTTCAGCCGGCGCAGCATCAACCGGTCGGCGGGCGCGAGCGGCAGCCACTGGACATGCGCCACGTCGGAGGCCGCAAGCGCGCCAAGGCCGCCGACGGCGCAGGTCGCGCCATATTCGGCCGCCTTGGCCAGGCGGAACACCCGCCCATCCCCCAGCCGTCGACGCAGCGCCTCGCTGGCCCGGAAGAAGCGCGCGACATAGCGATAGCCCCGCGGCACGATCGCATCGGTGGCGCGCATCGGGCGACCGAGAAGGGTCACATCCTGCCCCGCTTGCGCCAGGGCAGCGCAAAGGCTGTCATCGTAGCGCCCGGTGAAAAGCGACGGGTCGATCATCGCGACCTTCATCGCACGCCGCCTTCCCGCAACAGCCGATGAAGCGAGAACGCGTGCAACCCCGCCGCGACCAGCAGCGTCGCCGAGTAGAAGGCAAGGAAAGCATCGTCGAAGCGACCCGGCGCGAGGATGAGCGCGAGCGGGACGCTGAGCAACGACCCGGCGAGGAAGGGCAACGACCGTTTCAACAGATGGGCGAAGCGGCCCAGCGCGCCCTGCACATAGACGGAGACGCAGATGACGGCGAGCGCCAGCAGCGCAAGATCAACCATCAGCAACTCCGTCATGCCGATCGCCGCGCGGTGGGCGAACAGCTTGGCGAAAAGCCACTGTCCCGCCAGCAGCAGCGCGGCGGAGGCGGTCAGCGCGAAGAAGAAGGCAACGCCCAGCGCCCGTATGAGCAACTGCCGCAGCCGGTCGGCATCGCCCGCATGGAACGCCCGCGTGACGCGCGGCAGCGCGGCCTCCACCGTGGCCCGTACGGCCATCGACAGCGCCCGCGACATCTTGAAGAAAAAGTCGAACAACAGCATCGGCCGGGCGTCATGGGTCGCCAGCGCGATGGTGAAATAGGGCGCGTTATAGGCCAGGATATCGGAAATGGTGAGCAGCGCCGACGAACCGATATCGCTCAGATAATAGCTGCGCACATGTGCGCCGCCGATGCGGAAGGAAAGCCAGTGATGCCGGCCCATGCCCAACCGGCGATGGACGAGCGCGATGGCGTAGCCGATCACGGTCATGCTGACGGCGAGTTGCAGCGCAACCGAGAGGCGCGGATCAAGTCCGCGCAGGATGAGCAGCAGCAACAGGATCGTCACGACCCGGCGCGCGCAGTCGAGCGCTTCCCAGAGGAAATTGCCGTCCACCGCCGCCAGCGCCCGCTTTGCCAGCAGGGCCGGCAGGTTGACGCAGGCCGAAAGGAAGAAAAGGACGAAGAGCAACGGCATGGCCGTGCCGACCGCCCCCGCCGCCAGCGCCACGACCAGGATGGTCAGTGCACACAGGATCAACAGGCCGAGGAACAGGAAGAGCACCCCCATTTCCTCCAGCCGGAAAGGCCCCATTCCTTCTTCTCCGACGCCCAGCCAGTGGCGCCGCAACCGCGCATAGATGATGCTGGTGAGGCCAAATTCGGCGGAAATGGTGAAGTTGCCGAAGGCCACCAGCAGCAGGAAGGACTGGAATTCACGCAGCGGCAGGACGCGCACGAACACATAGGTGACAGCGAAGCCCCAGATCAGCACCAGTCCGACATTGGCGAGCTTGATGAGGGCGAGGAAGCGGGCGGACCCTTCCATCCGCGCCATTGACTTGCCAAGCGGGATGCTCACCGGGCGGCGGGTCCGGCAGGCTTGCGGGCGCGGAACAGCCGGTCGTCCAGCGCGAAATGATGGCGGGTGGCCGGGTCGATCGCGCTGGCGTCGACCTCCTCAAGATCAAAGCCGGCCGCGCGGATGCGATCAGCGAAATCCGGGCCATATTGCCGCACATGGTCCCATTGGCCAAAGCGCCGTTCGCGTTCGCGCGGGGGGATGTCGAAGCTGCCATCCTCGGTCGGCCTGTCCCAGAGCGGCACGATCAGCCATGCCTCGCCGCCAGGCTTGAGCGCACGATGAATATTACGCAGCACATGATGGTCGTCCGGCACATGTTCCATCACATGGCTGGCGTAGAAGAGATCGTAGCGATCCGTCTCGGCAAGCGCCATCAGGTCGACCTGGCGCATGTTGGGGACAGTGTAGCGGGCGGGATCAAGATCGGCGGGTGTATAGTCGGCGGCGACGGAGAAGCGTCGGACGAGGCTCGCTTCATTGGGGGCCATGTGCAGGATGGCGCCCTGCTGTGGCACGGTCAGGACCTTGCCGGCGATGAGGTGGTTCATCAGCCGCTCGCGCGGCGATGCGCCGCAATTGGGGCAGCCCCATTCGGCATTGTCGCCATAGCGGAAGAAGCCGACGACCGCCTGTCCGCAGGCGGGACAGCCGCGCGTCGCGCGCGCGCCCAGCGCCTTGCGCACAGCGAGCGCGGCCCGGGTCAGATGCTTGCCGGCAGCTTTCGCCACCCGCTGGAGAGTAATCACGCCTTGGCTCCGATCGAGCTTGGGAAGTCAGCGACCGCACGGCCTATACAATATGTCGGCCCTTTGGCGAGGGGGATCAGCGTGACTTGGCCGGATTCCACACCGTGACGGTCCGGCCGCTCATGGCCCTGGCGACGCCCTGGAGCGTGGCGGCATAGGCGATGAGGATGTCGACGATGGCGGCCAGCGCGCCCCCTTTCGCACGCAGCCCGAGGCCGAGCAGCAGCAGCGCCAGCGCCGCCCCTGCCAGGGCCAACAGCGGCGACAGGCGGAAAGCGAGCACGGCCGCGGCGATGGCGCCGGTCAGGATGAACAGCCCGCCGAACCAGCGCACGATCTTGCGCGACGCATATTTGAACCGATCGAGGGCGCTCATCCGGCGCAGTTGCGGACGCAGGTGGTGATGGGTGTGCCAGGCGCGCGCGGCGATCCGCACCTTGCGCCGATATTCGTCGCCGCGCCCCGCGACCAGCCGTTCGCGCGCGATCACGTCCCGGGCCTTGACCAGCCGGTGCCCGGCAAAGACCACCGCCATGGACACGGTCAGGTCGTCGAGCACGCTGTCGGGAAAGTCGGGATAGAGCGCGCGGCGGATCGAGAAGATCGAGCCGTCCGCGCCCATGACATTGCCGGTGCGCGATTCCTCGTCCTTCAGCCGTTCCTCGATCCGCCAGTAAAGCGAGCCGACCGATGCGGTCGCGCTTTCGCCCTCGCCCATATAATGAAGCGAGCCCAGCACGCCGCCCACGCGCGGATCGGCATAGCGGGCAAGCAGCCTGGCGATCGCGTCTTCGTCCAGCAGCACATTGGCGTCGGTGAAGATCAGTATGTCGCCGCGCGCGCGCGCCGCCAGTTGCTTCATGCCGTGCGCCTTGCCGCTGCGGCCGGGGCCGCGCAGCAGCGTCACCAGATCGCCTTGCGCCTCGATCAGCCGGGCCGTGTCGTCCGACGACCCATCGTCGAAGGCGAGGATTTCGAGGCCCGGATGGCGCGCCTTGAGCATCGCCAGATTGGCGAGCTTTTCCGGCATCGCCGCCGCTTCATTATAGGCGCAGAAGAGCAGCGAGGCAGAGGGCGGCGCGCCGGGCGCGGGCTGTTCCGCGCGCGTCGGCAACAGGCGCAGGATCGCCGGATAGACGAGGAACGGCCACATCAGGCCGAGCAGCGAGACAAGCAGCAGAAGCGCCAGCAACAGGTCGACCGCCCGCATCAATAGGCCTTGTGATGGACGAGCACGCCGATGGTCGCGACGATGATCCGCAGGTCGCGCCAGATCGACCATTTGGTGACATATTCAAGGTCGGACTGGAGCCGGTCGATCAGGTCCTGATGATGATCCGTCGATCCGCGATGGCCGCGCACCTGGGCAAGGCCGGTCATGCCCGGCTTGATGCAATGCCGTTCCCAATAGCGATCGTCGACCTCCCAATAGAGGCTGTCGCCCGCCTTGGCGGCCGCCGCGTGGGGGCGCGGGCCGACGATGCTCATGTCGCCGCGCAGCACATTGAAGAGCTGCGGCAGTTCATCGATGCTGGTGCGGCGCAGGAAGCGACCGACCGCCGTCACGCGATCATCATCGCGCGCGGTGAGCTTGTCGGCCTTCCGGTCGCTGGCTTCGGCGCGCATGGAACGAAACTTGTAGATGTTGAACGGACGGGCATCGCGACCGATTCGCGGCTGCCTGAAGATCACCGGGCCGGGGCTGGTCAGCTTTACCGCGAGCGCGGCAAGGATCAGCACGGGCGAGAGCGCCAGCGTGGCCCCGGTGGCGAGCAGGATGTCGAAGATACGCTTGATGATGCGATCGCGAAACTGGAACGGACCGCCGGCGACGATGATGGTGGGCTGGCCGTCAAATTCATCCACGCGCGCGGGAGCGAAGCGCAGCAGTTCGGGGACGACGATCTCCCCCCGCGCCGACAGCGACTTGAGCGCGATTGACCAGTCATCCATGCGATCCATCGGACAGGCCACGATCACGCGCTCGGCCATGCCCACGGCGGCGGCAAGGCGCGCCGCCATGTCGGCATCGTGCCGTTCGGGATGAAGATCGGCGCTGGCGGCGTCGATGACCTCCATGTGCGGGCGGGTGTCGATCCGCACGCCGTCCATGATGACGGCCGTCAGATGCGGCACCTCCCCCAGCAGGCGCGCGCCCAGCCGCTCGATCGCGAGGCGGACCAGCGCGACGCTGATCGCGGAAAAGGAAAGGCCGGTGACGAAGGTCAGGCGCGACAGCTGTTCGGCGATCTTGCCCAGATAGACGATCAGCAGCATCAGCAGCGCCGCCTGCAACAGCGCCAGCAGCCCCCTCACGATGCCGCGCCGGATGTCCTCCAGCATATGGATGCCGTAGGCGCCGCCCTGCACCGCCAACAGGATATAGAGCGGCGCGATCATGGCGAACATGACGAGGCCATGGGGCTTGCCCGGCTCTCCCCCGATCGCGCCCAGCACGAGCTGGTTGGCAACGAGGAAAGACAGGAAAAGACCCGCCAGGTCGCCCAGCAGGCACAGCAGGTAAAGTCGCGCCCGCACGATTTCCTTGGAAACTGTCACTTGCGTCCTGATCGTCCTGGGCCCCGCCGCTGCGTTGGCACCGGCTGGCGCGGGTTGCAAGGGGCGAGTGGCCCGGTTCGCCTCCGTTCGTTTCGGGCCGGCCGACAAACAGGCAGCAAATCCTGGGCGCTTCTCGATAAGCGCGAAGCGAACGGGGCAGCTATAGTCCGAACAGCCGCACCAGAGCCTTGTCCAGCATCAGCAATTGCCAGAGCAGCCGGCCATGATCGGCAATACCCGACTTATGGTCGGCCGCGACCTTGCCCAGCATCCTGGCGTCGAACCAGCCCGTCTTCGCCAGCGCGGACCCGCCGGCGATGGCGCTGGCCTCGCCCGCGAGCGGCCCGCGAAACCAGTCGCTGATGGGCGTCACGAAACCCATTTTTCGCCGATAGAGAATGTCCTGCGGCAGATAGGGCTCCATCGCCTTCTTCATCAGATATTTGCCGCTGTTGCCGCGAATGCGCTGGTTCACCGGCAGGCGCGCGGCGAATTCGACGAGCCGGTGATCCAGCAGCGGCTCGCGCGCTTCGAGGCTGACGGCCATGCTCATCCGGTCGGTCTTGGTCAGGATGTCGCCGGGCAGCCAGATACGGATGTCGGCATATTGGGCGCGGTCGAGCGGATCACGGGCGGGCGCGTCGTTCATGGCGCGGATGTAGCGATCCTCGGCGCGATAGGCGCCCAGCCGCGTCCGCATGTCCTGGCTGAACAGGCGCTGGCGCAGGTGGCGGGGCGTCACGCCGATCGACGCGGCATAGGCTTCGGCGCCCTCGCCCGCCAGTTCAAGCAGGGTCGCCCTGGCGCGCAGCGGCCGGGGCGCCCAGTCAAGCTTGGGATACCAGCGGCCCAGAGTGCCGAACAGCGAGTGCCGCACCGATGCGGGGATGAGGGCGCGCACCCTTTCGCCCTGCATCTGGAAGCGATGGCGGCGATAGCCGGCGAACGCCTCGTCGGCGCCATCGCCGGACAGCGCCACCGTCACCTGCTCGCGCGCGAGTTCGCACACGCGATAGGTCGGGAGCGCCGAAGCGTCGGCGAAGGGTTCGTCGAAATGAAAGGCAAGCGTGTCGATAAGCGCGAAGTCGTCGGGCGAGACGATCCGCGTGCGGTGGTCGGTCGCGAAGCGGCGGGCGATGCGGTCGGCATAGGCGGTTTCGTCCAGCGCCGCGACGTCGAAGCCGATGGTGCAGGTCTTGACCGCCTGGGACGACGCCTCCGCCATCAGCGCGACGACGCTGCTGCTGTCGACGCCGCCCGACAGGAAGGCGCCGAGCGGCACGTCGGCGACCATGCGCGACCGCACCGCCTGGCGCATCAGCGCGACCAGTTCTTCCTCCAGCGCCTGGGGCGATGCCTTGCTGCGATCGGCGAAGCTGACGTCCCAATAGCGTTGCGCCTGCGGTATCGGTTTGCCGCGCACCAGGCGAAGCGTCTCGCCCGCGCCAAGCTTGCGCACCCCGGCGACCAGGCAGGCGTCGTCGGGGACATAGCCATAGGCCATATAATCCTCGACCGCCGACAGGTCCGGCGCGCGGCGGAGCAGCGGGTGGGCGAGCAGGCTTTTGAGTTCCGACCCGAAGATCAGGCTGCCATCGGACAGCAGCGCATAATGAAGCGGCTTCACGCCCAGCCGGTCCCGCGCCATCCAGAGCGCCTGCGCCCGCGCGTCAAACAGGGCGAAGGCGAACATGCCGTTAAAACGCTGCACACAGGCTTCGCCCCACTGGCGATAGCCGTGCAGGATCACTTCAGTGTCGCTGTGAGTGCGGAAGACATGGCCCTTGGCTTCCAGTTCGGCGCGGACTTCGGCGAAATTGTAGATTTCGCCGTTGAAGACGACGGCCAGGCTCTCATCTTCCGTCAACATGGGCTGCGCGCCGGATTCAAGGTCGATGATCGAGAGGCGCAGATGCCCGAGGCCCACACCCGGCGCGGTCCAGATGCCGCTGCCGTCGGGACCGCGATAGGGCATGGCGTCCAGCATGGCCCGCACCCGCGCGGGATCGACCGGCTTGGCCGTTTCGAGGTGGAAGATGCCCGCTATCCCGCACATGCGAAAGGGCTCTAGAGCATTCTGAAGTCGGCTGGAACAGTCGACGGCTCGCAGAATGCGGAAAAGCACATCAGCGGATGCCGACGCTGCGGCCGGCCAAATCCTTCATGTCGCCAAGATCGCGCAGAAAGGCGGCGATGGCGGCGTCGGCGGGCGCGCCCGGCCGCTGCTCGGCGGATACCAGCAGCGCCACCGCGCGTTCATCCTGACCCAGCAACCGCGCCTTCATCGTGGCCAGTTTGACTCGAGGGCCGCTGCCGGTGAAATCGCCCGCGCCTACGCGATAGAAGCTGACGACATGGCGGATCACCGGGCCGGGCGCCGTAATCTGTTCGCCGCGTGCGTTGTCGGGCGCAGGCGCGGGCGAGGACCAGCTCCATCGCGTGTCGGGATCGGCCGCCCCCTGGCCGAAGCCGACCAGTTCGCGGCCTTCATCCTGCCGGTCGAACGTGGCGATGGCGAGGTCGACCACTTGCCCGCCGGCGTGGCGATAGCGCCCGAGGACAAGATAATCCGCCCCATCAAAGCGAGGTCGCCAGGGGTAGCCGGCATGCCCGCCCTGCCTTTCCCATCCCCTGACCACGGGCAAGGCGGGCGGCCCCGGAAGCCGGGCGCCCGATGCCACGCCAGCCGCCAGCCACAAGGGCGCGGCGATGATGATCGCGAACGCCATGCCGCAGGCCGTTCCCAGCGCGACGGTCCCGTGCCCTTGAGCCCGTAATCGCTGCGGGTCGAAGAAGGGGTCGCCGGGCTTGCGGTCGAAAAATCGCCAGGCCACCGCCATCACCACGGTCATGACGATGGCGAAGAATATCCAGCCATAGACGACGTGATCGAAGCCCTTCGCCGCATTGATGCTGGTCAGATGCGCGACCCAGATCGTCCCGAACGCCCGCAGCCCGTTGGCCAGCACCGATAGCGAAAGCGCGCCGGCCATGAAGAGGATGCGCCGCCGCCAGGTGGCAAAGCAGACATTGCAGACCAGCGCGCCATAAGCGGTCATGGCGATGACGAACTTGGCGCCCGAGCAAGCCTCGGCCACCCGGAAGTAGCCGGTTGGGGTCGTGATGAAGATGCCGTCCAGATGCGCGGGCACCTGCGCGATGCCAAGGAAGATCATCGCCAGCCGCGCGGTAACGATTTGCAGCGGCGCGACAATCTCCTCCCCCACCGGCACCATGAAAAAGGCGTAGAAAAGCGGGAAGACCAGCGCCCTGCCGACCGCTGGTCCCAGCACTGTGATGACCGCGCCCTGCAGCATGAGGATCAGCGCGGCGTGACGGAACAGCGCCACGCCCGCCGCCGCGCCTGGCAGCCAAGCAAAGGCGCCGATGGCCAGCCAGAGCAGCCCCGGCGCCCAGGCAACGGGCCGCAGATGGCGCAGGCCCGAAAGCCGTTGCTGGACAAGCCAGGCGATGATGAAGGGAATGAACAGACAATGGCCGAAGGTGGATGCGTTCCACCATATCGACAGCATCGAGAACAGATCGCGATAAAACAGGAGCAGGATGGCGCTGGCCAACAGGCCGAGCGCGGTCAGATGGGCGCGCCATGCGCTGCGCGAGGCGGGCACGGCGCCCTTCCATCGGACCGCACGGCCGTTCATGCGGCGCACGCATCCTTCACGTCGGCAGGGCCAAACAGCATGGCGGGCAGATCGCGCAGCGTTTCGGACCAGCGATAGCGTTCTTCCATCCGCGCGCGGGCGGCGGCGCCCAGTCGTGCCGCCCTTTCCCGATCGGCGAGCAGATCGGCAATTGCCGCGACCTCATCGGCCGGATCGGCGGCGATGAGCAGATGCTGGCCATCCCGCGCGTCGATCCCTTCCGCGGCTTGCGGCGAAGCCACGATCGGGCGAGCCATGGCCATGGCCTCCAGCACCTTGTTCTGAATGCCGCGCGCGATCCGCAAGGGGGCGACGACCACATCGGCCGCAGCGAGCCAGCCACGCACGTCAGGCACCGCGCCGATGACGACTACACCCGGAAGCGCGGCCAGCGCCTGCACCTGCGGCGCGGGATTGCGGCCGACGATGGCGAAGCAGGCTTGCGGATGCAGCGCCCGTAGCGCGGGGAAGGTCCGCCGGGCGAAGCTGTCCACCGCCTCGATATTCGGGCGATAATCCATCTGGCCGGTGAAGACGAGCAAGGGGCGCGCCGGCGGATCAATGCGCAGGAAGGCGGCATTGGCATCGAAATAGTCGAGCGCCACGCCATTATCGATGGCGATGACGCGATCAGGCCCGAGGCCGCTCGCCGCGCGGAACAGGGCCGCTTCCGCTTCGCTGACGAAGGCGCTGATGTCGGCGCGGGCCGCCGTCGCGCGCTCGAAGGCCAGCAATGTGCGCCCTTCGCGGCGGTTGATCCAGCCCATGGGGCCGACGCCGCCCCGTCCATAAGCGGCATATTTGGCCGAATCGAAATCGACGAAATCCATGAGGAAGCGGACGCCCGTCGGCAGGGTCGGCACGAAATGCGCCATCTGTGCCGAATAGGCGACGACAGCGGTGATCGGCCGATCGGCCAGGGTGCGGCGGACCCAGTCATGCAGGGCGGGACTGTCGAAAAGGGAGATGAGCATCGGCTGACGCTTGACAAGGCCAGCCAGCCCCGCCGCAACCCGCGAGCGATCGCGCTTCAGCACACATTGGCTTGCGGTCAGGCGGCCCATATCAGCCCCAAAACCCATGTCGCGGTCGTCGTCGGCAAAACAGCCGACATGGACCGGCGCGATTTCGCCCAGGCGCCTGAGCAGATGATAGGAGCGGATCTTGTCCCCCCGGTCGGGCGGGAAGGGAATGCGGTGGCACAGGAAGAGGATCTCGCCCGTCATCCCAGGCCACGCGCGATGAAGGGGCCGATGAGGTTGGCGACCGGAAGCGGCAGCTTCTTCCACAAATCCACACGCCGCTGATAGCGCGGGCTGTTGGGGTTGACGTCGCGCCGCTGCCCGTCGGCAGACCAGCTGTAATAGGATAGCGGAACGGGGTCGAAGCCGAAGCTTTTCTTCCAGGCGGCCTGCCCGCTGCCCGCCTTCGACCGGCCGAAGTCGAACAGGCGCATCCCCCGATCGCGGCCATGCGCCATCAGCCGGTAATACATGAGTTCGTTCGACCGCAGCCGCCGCGCGTCGCCAATGCCGCCGCCCCAAAAGGGCATTACGCGGCCCGCATGATAGAGGCTCAGCACGGCGGACACCGGCCGGCCGCCTTCATAAACGGCCAATATGTCGGCATCCTCGCCGAAATGCGTCAGCGCCTCGCGGAACAGGCGGGCGGGGAAGACGGGCGTGCCGAGGTTGCGAACGCTGGTCGCATAGACATGATAATGGTCGCGCACGAGCCCTGGGCCGCGGCCGACCTTCACTTCAAGCGCAGGATTGCCGAGCGCCTTGCGCAGTTCGGCGCGATGCTTGCGGGGGACGGCGAGGAGTTCGGCCTCGTCATCGACGGCGAGCGCCCGGGTGAAGCCAAAGTGGCTGCCATCATGCCGCGTCCAGTCTGCGGCGGGCGCCGCGCCGCCGCGCAGTTCCACCGATCCGATGCCGTGGGTCCGCGCCACGGCCTGCGCTGCCGCCGCGAGCGCTGCGACCACGCTGGGGTCGTCCGCCATTATGCCACCGTCGACAGCGAAGCCGGAGGATACGAGCGCCTGACCGAACAGCCGGCTTTTTACATGGGTCAGCGGCAGCAGGCCGACGATGCGCCCCGACGGTGCCACTGCCGCCAGCATGTGCGCCGCATTGCCGGTGCCCCGCTCGATCGCGCGCAGCCAGGCGGGCCGGTGGAAGGGGGTGCCATCCGCCCTGCCCCGCACGAAGGCGTCGGCGGCCTCGACCTGCGCTGCATCGCGAAGGTCAAGCGTGGTGACGGCAAGGTCCGCACGATTGCCGGCGATCATGCCGCGCGCTCCGCTTCCCGGGCGACAAGGGCGTCGACGCGGGTCCAGGCGAAGTCGCGCGTCAGGCGGCGCAGCTTGTCGGCCATGACGGACAGGTTGCTGTAATGGCGCAAGCGGGATTTGAGGGGCGCGCCCGCGACGCGCGGCTGGTCGGGATCGATTTCCCACGGGTGGAAATAGATAATCGCTGGCCGCTGGTCGCGCGCGTTCACCTGCCGGATCGCCCAGCGGGAAAAGCCATAGGGCAGAAGACGGAAAAAACCCCCGCCACCCGCCGCCAGCCTGCGGCCCAGAAATTCCGCCGTGGTGACGGGGAGTTCGAGCAGGGGGGCGCCCGCCACCGGCTTCCAACCGAAACGCGGCGATTGCGGCCAGCCATAATGGTCATGCCGGATGGGCGCCACGCTGCTGGAATAGAGATAGCCTTCCTCGGCCAATATCTCATGTGCCCATGGCGTGCGCCGATCGATGGAAAAGCTGGGCGCGCGATAGCCAAGGACCGGCTGTCCGCCCGCATCCTGCAACAACGCGCGGGAGCGGCGCAGGTCAGCGCGGAAGGCCTGGGGAGACAGTGAAAAGACGCGGGCATGGTCATAGCCATGGCTCGCCACCTCATGCCCCGCCTCGGCGATCCGCCGTATCAGCGCGGGATAATATTCGGCTACCCAGCCCAATGTGAAGAAGGTTGCGCGGACGCCCGCTTCGGCGAACAGCGCCAGCACCGCGTCGGTGTTGCGTTCGACCCGATGGGTGAGGTCCACCCAGTCGGCGCGATCGATCGTGCGCTCGAACGCGCCGACATGGAACCAGTCCTCGACATCGACGGACAGTGCGTTCTGCATCATCGGCTCGGCGCGCGAGGGAGGGATCAGGCGGCCGCGGCGCTGCGCGGCGAATCACCCATGCGCTGTTCGCGCTCGACCCATTCGACCAGCAGCGTCAGCACCCGGCGCAGCGCCGTGTCCTGTTCACCGACGCGGAATTCGAGCGAGGACAGGCGTTCCTCGATCAGGGCGAAGCAATCCTTCAGCGCTTCGGGGTCGACCGACTGGATGACGGCCTGCTCGACGCGCAGCGCGTCGACTTCCGCCCGCAGCGCGGCGATCTCCTGCGTCAGCGTGACCTGCGGCTCGGGCTGGCGGCTGCGCAGTCCGGCCAGTTCGGCGCGCAGCGCGGCGACCTCATCGACTTGCCGTGTCTCGATCGTCCTCGCGGCGGGCGGGTTCGGTTCCTCCTCCGCTCGATCGAGCGGCGAGGCGCTCATCGGCTGGATGGTCGCATCGCTGTCGGCGCCCATGTCCGCGACCACGGCCTGGACCGCATCGCCGTCAATTTCCGACAGCTGGTCCAGCGCGCCGAGCAGCAGCACGCGGCTCGCCAGCACGTTGATGCGGCGCGGAACGCCGCCGGTCGCGGCATAGATGGCGGCGAAGGCGTCCGGCGTGAAATGCGGGTCGCCGTTCCATCCCGCCACCGACAGGCGATGCAGGATATAGGGTTCGACTTCGTCGGGCTGCATCGGGTCGAGATGGTGGGTCGCGATCACGCGCTGGCGCAGCTGTTCGAGATCCTGCGATTTCAAAAGGTCGCGAAATTCCGGTTGGCCGAGCAGGAAGATCTGCAGCAGCGAATGGCCGCCAAGCTGGAAGTTGGAAAGCATCCGCAGTTCCTCGATCGCGGAGACCGAGAGATTTTGGGCTTCGTCGACGATCAGCAGCGAACGGCGGCCGGCGCGCGCCTGGGCGTGCAGGAACGCTTCGACCTGACGCAGGATCTGGGCCTTGGGCAAGTTCTCGGTGGGGAGACCGAAGCTCTGCGCGGTGAGGCGCAGCATGTCGTCGCCCCCGACCTGCGTCGACACGATCTTGACGGCGGTGAGGCGCGCCGGATCGATCGTGGCCATCAGGTGACCGACCAGCGTCGTCTTGCCCGCACCGATGTCGCCGGTGATGACGATGAAGCCTTCGCCCTGCGCCAGGCCGTAGCCCAGATAGGACAGCGCCTTGCGATGCGTCGCGCTTTCGAAATAGAAATGCGGATCCGGGGTAAGCTGGAAGGGCCGCGCTTCAAATCCGTAGAACTGGTCGTACATGTTTCGTCTCCACCCGGACGGGTTCAGAAGCTGTATCGAAGGCCGATCTGGCCCATGGCGTTGATGACGGCGTCGAGATCGTCCGCCTTGGCGCTGTCGAGGCCGAGCGAGGCGGACGCCTGCAGACGGCGGTCGATCAGGCGGTTGTAGCTGGTGAAGGCACCCATGTTGAGCACGTCCAGCCGCGATCCGCTGGCGTCGAAATAATTGGCGTAGATCGCGCCATCGAGGCTGGACTTGCTGTCGATCACATAGCTGAGCGATGCCGTGCCATACCAGTTCTGGTCCTTCGAGCCGCGCACCAGAATGGTCTCGGTGGACGGCGTCACGAACTTGCGCTGGGAATAGCCGATGCCGACGCCAAGGCCCCAGGGGCCGCGCTGCGCCGCATATTGGGCAGCGACGCCCCTGTAGCGGAAATTGGCGGCGGTCACGCCCGACAGGGCGTCGTTGAAGCATTGGCCACCGCCGCTTTGCGAGAAGGCGCAGCCGGTGAAGTCGCCGGTGAAGGGATTGCGCACGACATTCATGTTGCTGCCCGACAAGGTCGCGACGTTGGAGGTGATGATCCGCCCGAAGCTGTCAATGCCGTCGAACACCACCAGCGCGACGCTCTGGTTGCGGCCCTGCCAGACGAAGCTGCCGGTGTAGCTCATGCCGCCATAGCGCTCGCCCACCCGTGCCTCCAGAGAGGTGCGATGGCTGGGGCGCCAGAGCACGCCGACGTCCCAGATAATGTCGTCGAAATCGTAGATCAGGGCACGCGGCGAGCTGTCGTCGGTCACGTAGCGGCCGTTGCGGACGACGGGCACGCCGTTGCCGTCAAGCAGCGGGGCGCGCTGGCTGACCTTGATATCCTCATAGCCGATGCCGCCCGCGAGAGCGACGGTGGGCGAAACGGGCAGCGTCGCGTCCACCCGGCCCCAGCCATCCTCGAACCGCTGGTCGAGTTCGCTCGCATCCTCGCGGTCATAGCCGCCGCTGACCACGATCCCGAGCGGCAACCACAGGCCCGGCGCGACGCCGACGGAGCCGGTGAGAGTGTGCGACACAGACTTGCCGAACGAGCCGATGGCGGGCGCGCCGGCGAGATCGGCGTCGACATCCTCGTCCACCCGCGCATAGCCCAGGCGGTAGGATGCGCTGACGTCGATGTCGCCGAACGATCCCGCGTAGGAAGGCCCGACATAGCCGGCATAGACCTGGGCGGTGTGGCTGTCGTTGAGCGTCGTCGCGCCGGAAAAGCCGTCGGTGCGGATGCGCGTCGCGAGCGCACCGGCGTTCAGCGTCAGTCCGCGCGACAGGCCATAATGGCCCGATACGATGCCGCTGATGACATCCTGGTCGGTCGCTTCGCTGCCCCAGCCGAAGCTGTGATTATATTGCACGTCGGCCGCAGCCTCCAGCCGACGGGTCTGGATCTGAGCGGTGACGCCGGCCGTGACGTTGGTATAGGTGAGGACGTCGCCGTCGCCCTTGAGCGGCACCAGCGCGACCTGATCGACGCCCAGATAGGGCGTCACATCGACCTTGCGTTCGCCTGCCAGAGCCGGCGCTGTCGTTGCCATTGCGCCGAGGAACAGAAAGGAGGCGCGAAGCATCATGTCTCTTCGCCTTCCTGGGCATAATAGTTGCCGAAGCGCCGCCCGCTGGCGGAGAAAGTGACGCCGTTCAGCAGCAACTGCACCTGGCCCGCCGCCTTCAACAGGCCTGCCGCATCGCGCAGCGCGCTTTCGCTGGTACGATCGGCGCGCACCACCAACAGCGCGATGGCGGCGTGGCTGGCCAGCACCGCGCCTGCCGAAGCGGCGAGCAACGGCGGCGAGTCGAACAGGATGATCCGTTCGGGCCGCCCCTCCGTCAGCCGGCCGAGCAGCGCGTCGGTGCGCGCGGAGGCGAGATATTCTGTGTCATTGTTGCTGCGCTGGCCGGCCGGCAGGACCGAAAGCGAAGGAATGTCGGTGCGGATCACGCAATCCTCGATCGCCATCATCGGGTCAGCGAGCGCGTCCATAAGGCCCGGTCCACTCGCCAGCCCCAGCGCCTCCGGGATGCCGGGCTTGCCGAAATCGGCATCCACCAGCAGGATTTCCCTGTCCCGTTCCGCCGCCAGGCTGAGCGCCAGGTTGATCGCGCAGAAGCTCTTTCCCTCGCCGCCGTGGGCGGAGCAGACGAGAACGCGATTGCCGCGTGGATCATCGCCAAGCAGGGCCAGCAGGTCCCGCTTGAGCAGCCTGAACTCCTCGCTCATCGCAGTTACAGGCGCATCGGGCAGCAGATAGCCGCCCTCGACCAGCGCGATCCGGTCGATCGCCTGGACCGGCCCGTGCCAGTCCGGCGCGCGGTAACCCGTTTCGAAGGATGCAGGCTGCGCCATGTCGGCCATTGGCGCGGGAGGCGCGACGGGCACGTCAGCGGACAGATCGACCTCCGGCGCGCCCCGGCCGCGCAAGGCGGCGCTGAAATCATAGATTTCCGTTGCGCGTTCGATCAGCGAACCTCGGGCAAGGGAGCTGTGCTTGTTCATTGTCCGACCCTCCTCAGGCCATGCCGCGCTGGACGAATTCGACGAGGATCAGCAGCAGACAGACCGCCGCAAGACCCCCGCTGGCACCGGCAAACCATTTCAGGCGCTGCCGCTCGACCAGCTTCTGGCCGGCGCTGACGGTCTGGGTGACCGACCCGATGACCGGCAGGCCGATCGCCCGTTCCAGCCTCGCGACGGTGGGAAAGCTGCCCTTGAGCTGGCTCATGGCAAAGGCCGTCCCGACGCCGGCGCCGATGCCGAGCACCAGCACCGCAACGAGCAACAGCGGCCGGTTGGGCGCACTGGGCACGGTCGGCGCGCTCGGCGGATTGATGACGCGGAACTGGACCGATCCGGTTTCCGTCTTCACGTCACCGCGCAGGCGCACATCCTCGCGGTCAGAAAGCAGCTTGTCATATTGCGTCTTGAGCACATCATAGTCGCGTTCGAGCTTTTCCTGCTCGGCGGCGAGGCCAGGCTCGTCGGTCTGGCGCGACGACATGGCGGCAAGATCAGCCTGCAACTGGCTCTTGCGGGTCTGGAGTGCCTGCACGGTCGCAGCCCGTTCGGCCTGCATCGACTTGATCGAGAGATAGGCGGGATTGGCCTGTCCCCCGGCGCCCCCGGCGCCGGCGCCCCCGGCGCCGCCGCCCTGTCGGCGCAGCGCTTCGACCTGCCGCTGGGCAGCAATCACGTCGGGATGGTCAATGGTCCAGCCGCGTGCGCGCATGCCGGCAAGGTCAGCCTGGGCCTGGGCGAGAGCGGAGGGACCGCCCGACGCGCCGACGCCCGGCAGCACTGCCGGCGTGCCCGCCAGCTGTCCGTTCATGGCGCTGAGCGCGCTTTGCGCCTGCACCAGCTGCGATTCGATATTGTTGATCTCCACCCGGGCCGCGTCCATGCGCTGGCCGATCGATCCGGCGCCCGGCAACAGCCCCGCATAGCGCTGTTCGAACTCGACGCGGCGCTGCTCGGCGGCGGCGAGTTGGCGGCCGCGCTCGGCAAGCTGCTGGTCGAGGAAGGCAAGGCTCTGCTTCGTTTCCACCCGGTCGGAGGACAGGTTCGCTTCCTGGAAGATGTCGATCAGCTTTTGCACGACCTGCTGGGCGATCCGCGCATTGGCTCCGTCCGACAGGCTGGCGTCGGCCGATTTCGCGCTGATGTCGATCATGCTCGGGTCGAGCTGCGCCATCACCGTGATACCTTCACGCAGCTTGGTGATTGTCGCCGCCAGGTCGCGCGGACCGCTAACGGTGCGGTTGAGGTCGGTTTCCTTGACGACGCGTTCCAGATTGCCGGTGCTCGCCAGCGTCTGGCGGACGCGGTCGAGGTCCTGTTGCGACTGGACCTGGGTGATGCCCACCTTGTCCTGCAACAGCGATTGCGTGTTCACATAGACCCGCGCCTTGCTTTCATAGGTGTTGGGCACGAGCGCCACGCCCAGCCAGCCGACCAGGCAAACGCCCCATGCGACGCCAAGCGCGAGCCAGCGCCGCGTCCAGATGCCATGCAGCAGGATCAGCAGTTCGTCATAGAGACCGGCCATATCAGAACATGCTTTCGGGAATGATGATGACGTCGCCGGGCGACAGCATGACGTTCGCCTTGCTGTCGCCGCGCTTGAGCAGATCGCCGATGCGGACCTGATATTCCTGCTGCTTGCCGGTTTCCCTGTTGAAGCGGACGAGCCGGGCACGATTGCCCGCGGCATATTCCGACAGGCCGCCGACCGAGATCATCGCGTCGAGCAGCGTCATGTTCGCCCGGTAGTGAATGGAGGCGGGCTTTTCGGTCGCGCCCACGACCCGCACCTGCTGGCTGAAGGTGCCCGAGAAATTATTGACGATCACCGACACCAGCGGGTTTTCGATATATTTGGACAGGGCGACCTTCATGTCGTCCGCCAGCTGCTTGGGCGTCTTGCCCACGGCCGGCATGTCGGCGATCAGCGGCGTGGTGATGCGCCCGTCGGGCCGCACCTGCACCTTCGCGCCCAGTTCGGGATTGCGCCAGACGAAGACGGTGAGGTCGTCCAGCGGGCCGATCACATATTCTTCGCCCGGCCCTTCCTGCTGGGACACGAAGGATGCGGGCGGCAATTGCTGGCCACCGCCGCTCGACGCGCAACCGGAAAGGGCGACCGCCGGCAGGGACAGGCCGATCAGCGCGCGGGAAACCGACAGGAAACGCATATCTTCACCTCATCGTGGCAAGCCGCGCGCGCGGTGCCCGCCACGAAGGCAAGGCACGCTATCACGCGTCGAGCTTTGGGCTACTTCTTGCCGTCAAAGGGTAAAGATAGGGTTAGGCGTGAAACCTTTGGCATATCAGCCAAGTAATAGCTCCAGGGCGGGAGGGTGGCCCAGGAAGGCGGCAGGGCTGGCGGAAGCGCCATAGGCCCCCGCGAGGAAGATCGCGATCAGGTCGCCCTCCTCAACCGGGGGCAGCATCAGCTTGTCGCCTAGCTTGTCGATCGGGGTGCAAAGGCATCCGACGACCGTCACCGCCTCTTCCGCCGGGATGGCACCGAACCTGTTGGCGACGGCGATCGGATAGTTGCGCCGCACCACGGTGCCGAAATTGCCGCTCGCCGCCAGTTGGTGATGCAGTCCGCCGTCGACCACCACAAAGGTTTCGCCCTGGCTCTGCTTCACGTCGACCACGCGGGTGAGATAGACACCTGCCTCGCCCACCAGCCATCGGCCCAGTTCCATCGCGAACTCGCTGTCGGCCAATATGTCCGCGCGGGCATGCAGCGTCTGGCCCAAGGCCTCGCCGATCGGCCGGACATCGAGTCGTTCATCGCCGGGAAAATAGGGGATGCCAAAGCCCCCGCCCAGATTGACCAGCGGCGGGGACGTGCCGACGGCGTTCGACAGCCGGGCCGCAAGACCGATCGTGGCCGCCTGCATGTCGATGAGCGCCTCCGCCGACAGCGCCTGCGATCCGGCGAAGATGTGCCAACCGCGCCAGTCCGCGCCCGCGTCGATGATCCAGCGGGCGAGGTCGGCCGCCCGATCCGCGTCGACGCCGAACGGCTTCGCCCCGCCGCCCATCCGCATCCCCGACCCCTTGAGGTCGAAGTCCGGATTGACCCGGATGGCGAGCCGGGGCGTGCGCCCCCGCCTTTCCGCGATCGCGACGGCGCGCCGGGCCTCCCCCGCGGATTCAAGATTGAGCGTGACGCCCGCATCGATCGCGGCGGCCAGTTCATCGTCCCGCTTGCCGGGGCCAGCGAAGCTGACATGCGCGGCGTTCATGCCCGCTTCCAGGGCGCGCGCCAGTTCGCCGCCCGACGCCACGTCGAATCCGTCGACCTGCCCGGCCATACGTTGCAGCAAGGGCGGATAGGGATTGGCCTTGACCGCATAATGCAAGGAAAGCGCCGCCGGCATGGCGCCGCGCCAGGCGCGCACCTGCCGATCGACAATGGCCATGTCATAGACGAACAGCGGCGTGTCGCCGGCCTCGTCCACCAGGCTGGCCGCTCCGCATCCGCCGATCAGCAGCATGCCTTCCTCGCTGTCGAAAAAGGGCGGGATGGGTCCCATCGGCTTCATCGGTCATGTTCCCTGACAAGTGCCACGCGATCAATCTTACCGTTGGGCGTGCGCGGAAACGCCTCTAGCCGGATGATGTCGCGCGGGTGCATGAAATTGGGCAGGTCCGCCTTCAGCCGGGCCTCCACGATTGCTGCGGCATCCAAGTCGGAGGAGCGGATCAGCAGCCGAACCGCCTGCCCCAGCCTGTCATCCTTGACGCCGAAGGCGACAGCCTCCGCCACGCCGGGCACGGCGACCGCCGCTTCCTCTACCTCTGTCGGGCTGATGCGGTTGCCGGCGGACTTGATCATCGCGTCGTCCCGGCCGACGAAATAAAGCAACCCCTGTGCGTCGCGGCGGACGCTGTCGCCGGACCAGACAGCCATGCCGTCATAGCGCGAGGCGGCCGGCGTAGGGCGGAACCGCTCGGCCGTGCGCATCGGGTCCTCCCAATAGCCCTGGGCCACGAGCGGGCCGCAATGCACCAGTTCGCCCACCTCTTCGTCGTCGGTGACGCTGCCGTCGGGGCGCACCACCAATATCTCCGCATGGGGGATGGCCGACCCCATCGATTCGGGATGGCTGTCGACCAGCGAAGGCGGCAGGTACGTGGAGCGGAAAGCCTCGGTCAGCCCGTACATCGGGAACAGATCGGCGTTCGGAAACAGGCTGCGGAGCTTTGCGACCAGGGGCCGGGTCAGCGCTCCGCCGCTGTTGGTGATGCGGCGCAGCTTGCCCGCGACCTCCGGCGCCCAGCTGAGTTCGGTCAGTTGCACCCAGAGCGGAGGCACGCCGGCCAGCGTGGTGACGGCGCGCCGGTCGATCGCCTTCATGACGTCACGCGGCGTCAGATAATCGAGCGGACAGACGCAGCCGCCCGCGATCCAGGTCGAAAACAGCTGGTTCTGGCCATAGTCGAAGCTGAAGGGCAGCACGCAAAGGGTCCGGTCATGGGGCCCCATCCCCAGATAGTCGGCCACGGAAACGGCGCCGAGCCAGAGATTGGCGTGGCTCAGCATCACGCCCTTGGGACGGCCGGTCGACCCGCTGGTGTAGAGGATCGCGGCCAGATCCTGGACATCGGCACCCGAGGGCGGCAGCGGGTCGCCGACGCTCATGGCGCTGGCGGCTTCCTCTTCGCGCAGCAGCCGGCAGCCGTCCGGCACGTCGCCGGGGCCGAGCGTATCGAGCCTGCCCCCCGTGCCGATCAGCAATCGTGCGCCGCTGTCGGCCAGGATGTGGGCGACCTGGGCATGTTTCAGCAGCGGATTGATCGGCACATGCACCAGTCCGGCGCGCGGCGCCGCGAGCGGCATGAGCGCGGCCACCGGCCCCTTGGCGATCCAGCTGGCGACGCGAGCGCCCCGGTCCAGCCCGAACGCCGCGAGCCAGGCCGCGAGGCGTCCCAGCGCGTCGTGCAGTTCAGCGTAGCTTTGTGTGCCCGCACGACCATCCAGCGCGGGGCGATCCGGCCCTCCTGACAGCAGCAGGTGATCGATGGGCCGCACCAGCGCGCCATCGATGATGGTCGGGCGGGAGACCAGGCTGTCGTTTAACTCCATGTCCAGACTTTCCACCTAAGGTCGGCGCTGCGCCGGGGAGATAGTAGGTTGCTGGTCACAAGGGAATATAGCACGATCGCCCAAGCCCGCGCTGCGCTCGCGGGCGGGCTTGGCCGGTCCAGCACGCCGTCGCTGTTCGACCGCATCGACTGGTTCGAAGCGCTATACAACCATTGTTTCGCGAAAGTGCCGGTCCGGATCCTTCAGGCGGTAGAGGGATCGGCCGAAGCGTGGCTGTTCCTGTTGGCGCCGACCGGCCGCCGGGCGAGTGCGCTGGCCAACTGGTACAGCTTCTCCTGGGCGCCGGTCTATCTGGGCGATCCGGATGCCCCCACGCGGCGGCGGCTGGTGGAGGTACTGGCCGACCATCTGTTCAGGACCGCGACGCAAATTGAACTCTACCCCGTGGCAGAAGGTGCCGATCTGCTGCTGGACGCCTTTCGCCGGTGCGGGTGGTTCGCGGTGCGCCGGCCGATGGGCGGGCGCTACCTGCTGGACCTTCAGGACCGCGACTTCGCGACCTATTGGGCGGGACGCCCCGGTCGCCTGCGCAGCCAGGTCCATCGCAAGACGCGGAGCGATCGCTTCACGATAGAGATCAGGAAGGACATCAACGACGTCCTTTGGCGCGACTATATCGCAGTCCATGCGAGCAGCTGGAAACAGCCCGAGCCCGGCCTGTCCTTCCTGCGCGACCTTGCCGGTCGGGAGGCTGCGGCGGGGACATTGCGACTGGGCTTTGCGCGGCTGAATGGGCAGCCGGTCGCGACGCAGCTGTGGACCATCGAAAATGGCGTCGCGCTGATCCACAAGCTGTCGCACGACCGGGCGTTCGATGGGTCGTCGCCGGGGACCCTGCTGAGCCACGCCATGTTTGACCACGCGATAGACGTCGATCGCGTACAGACAATCGACTATGGCACCGGGGACAATCCCTACAAGGCGGAGTGGATGGAGCGTCGCGAGACCCTGTTCAGGCTCGATTTCTTCAACCCGCGATTTGCCTCAACCTGGCTGCCAGCCGCGCGCACGGCGATTTCCGCCCTTGTGGGCTAAGGACGAACCGATTAGGAAGTCGCACATCATGCGGGCGGGAATGATGATGCCGGTCGACCGGACAAGCGATATCAGCACTGTGATGCGCGATTTGCTGCGCGATGTACTGGCCTTGTCGCAAGACCGCGTTGATGCGTTCGATGCCGATACGCCGCTGTTCGGCGCCTTGCCCGAACTCGATTCCATGGCGGTCGCGGGCGTTCTCACCGAAATGGAGGACCGGCTCGACATCCTGATCGAGGATGACGATATCGACGGCGAAACCTTCGAGACTTTCGGGACGCTGGTCGCCTTCGCCCACGCGAAAGCCGCAGGCTGAACCCTGGATCGAAGCGCCGGCCTGGCTGGCCTCACGATCACGCCAAACGCGTTGCAGCAGCGAAGCCGCTGGAGGGGCCGGACAAGCTGGCCCCTGTTCCAATCCGATTGCATCGGCCCGAATGCCCCCGGTCATTATGCGCCGCCTTTTCCCAAGTCAGCAGATGATGCCATCCACTTGGAAAACGCCCTGGCCCGCCCCGGATCCCGTCATTCCGCCGCCATTGCCTCAAAGTCCGCTTCGGCGAGGAACTTCTCCACATCCAGGGCCGCCATGCAGCCCATGCCAGCCGCCGTCACCGCCTGGCGATAGACCTTGTCACTGACGTCGCCGGCGGCGAACACGCCGGGCACGGCCGTGCGCGTGGTGCCCGGTTCCACGACCAGATACCCCTCGTCCATCGGCAGCTTGCCCGCGAAAAGTTCGGTCGCCGGCTGGTGGCCGATCGCGACGAACGCGCCATCTGTTTCGATATGGGACGCCTTCCCCGTGACGGTGTCGATCAGGTCGACGCCGACCAGCCCTTCGGGATTGCCGCCGCCGACGAAGCGATCGATCTGCTGGTTCCAGAGTATCTTGATGTTGGGATGCGCGAACAGCCGCTGCTGAAGGATCTTTTCAGCCCGCAGCGAATCCCGGCGGTGGATCAGCGTCACGTCATGGCTGTGGTTGGTGAGGTAGAGCGCTTCCTCCACCGCGGTATTGCCGCCGCCGATCACCACCACCTTCTTGCCGCGATAGAAGAAGCCGTCGCAGGTGGCGCAGGCCGACACGCCCTTGCCCTGCAGCAGCTGCTCGCCCTCCGCGCCCAGCCATTTGGCCTGCGCGCCGGTTGCGATCACCAGGCTGTCGGCAAAATAGCGCGTGCCGCTGTCGCCGGTGAGGCGAAAAGGCCGCTCCGACAGATCGACATCGACAATCTGGTCATACATCATCTGCGCGCCGACATGTTCGGCCTGCGCCTGCATCTGCTCCATCAGCCAGGGCCCCTGGATGACGTCGCGAAAACCAGGATAATTTTCCACGTCCGTGGTGATGGTCAGCTGGCCGCCCGGCTGCATCCCCTGCACCACGATCGGCGCCAGCCCCGCGCGCGCGCCATAGATGGCGGCGGACAGACCCGCCGGGCCGGAGCCCAGGATCAGCATGCGGGTGGAATGGGTTGCGGTCATCTGATGTCCCCGGCGTTTTCTGGATTCGTTCGTCGGGATGAAATAGGCGGCGCGACGAAAGGCGCAAGCCCGGCGATCGAATGGATTTGCTTGGGAGACAGGAAGCTACGCCCGCGCCCCGGCCTGTCAGTCGATCACATTCGGCAGGTCTTCGAACCCCTTGCGCAGCGCCGCCGACCAGCTGAGCGACAGCAGCTGGAACTCCTCATTATCCGCCTCTATGCGGGTGCGGACACGAAAGTCGAACTTGTTCCGCTCAATCACGGTCAGGTCCAGCGGCATGCCCACCGACAGATTCGAGCGGAGCGTCGAATCCATCGAGACGAGGACGGCCTTGGTTGCATCTTCCAGCGTGGTTTCGCGCTTGATGATGCGGTCCAGAATCGGCTTGCCATATTTATGCTCGCCGATCTGGAAGAAGGGCGTGTCCTCTGTCGCTTCAATGAAATTGCCGGCGGAATAGATGAGGTAGAGGCGCGGCTTGCCGCCCTTGCGATGACCAGCAAGGAGGACGGAAGCGTCGGCGGCGGAACCCTGCATCTCGATCGTGCTGCGATAATGGTGTTGCATCGCGCACATCGCGTCGCCCACCAGCTGCGCGGCCCTGTGCATAGTCGCGCAGTTGAGGATCGTTTCAACCTCTGGATCGAACTGCGAATCCTTGATCGCGCGGCCCAGCATCGTCTTGACGCCCTGGGTGATCGACAGATTGCCCGAACACATCAGCGCGATCGCGCGCTCGCCCGGCACGCTGTACGTAAACGTCTTCCTGAAACGAGCGATATTGTCCATTCCCGCATTCGTGCGGGTGTCGGACAGCATGACCAGCCCCTGGTCAACGCGCACCGCCACACAATAGGTCATCGCCCGAGGGGTCCTATCTTCATTCAACCCTGCAGGATGGTCGGCTGAGCACTTTGCTGCTGCTGCCGCTGCAGCTGCCTTTCCTCCATCCCCTCTTCCGCCTGCGCGATCCGAACGTCCGCGTCAATCCAGATATCGCCCGCCACCGTTACCGATCCCCGTATGGGCGCCGCGGCCCGGGCATCCAGCCCCGATGCGAGGCGAAGATACCGTTGGGTCACGCAAACCCGGTTGGATGGGTCGAACCCGACCCAGCCCAGGTTCGGCACCAATGCTTCAACCCAGGCATGGGTTTCATGCAGCGCGATGCCCCCTTCCGCGAGCAGATAGCCGGTGACGTAGCGGGCGGGGATGCCGATCGCGCGGGCGCCGGCGATGAAGATCTGGGCATGGTCCTGGCATACGCCCGCCCCCAGGGCAAAGGATTCCGCAGCGGTCGTATGGGCGGTGGTGACGCCGCTGCGATAGGCGACGGCGTCGCTGACGGCGGCCGAGAGCGCATGCAGCCGCGCCAGTACGCCGTCGCCGTCGGGCAGCGACAGCGCCATGTCGCGGATGGGCGCGGACGCCTGCGTCAGGGGGGTTTCGCGCAGGAAATAGTGGGGATGAATGCCGCCGATGCCGGGCAGCATGACGCCATTGGTTTCGCTGGTTTCGACCAGGCCCTCCGCCACGATCACCGCGTTGTCGAGCTGGTCGTGCCGAACCCAGACCGCCTCCATCTCGCCGAGACTGTTGCGACGGAAGCCTTCCACCGGCTCTCCATTCACGCTGACCTGCCAATCGAGCACCTGCTGCGCGTCCGTGTTGGTCGGCACGAGCTTCAGCCGCATCGCGACGCGTGCCGCGGCGGATGCGTAGCGGTAGATCGTCTGGTGGCGGACAAGCAATTTCACGTCGCGCGCTTCTCCTTTAGCCGAAATAATAGGTCTGGGCGATGTCCCGGCCCAGCCGGTTGGTCATCCGCAGTCCACCCTGCACCGTTTCGTGCAGGCCGACACGGAATATCTCTCCGCTGTCGAGCTTTTCGAGGTCGCTGACCATCTGTCGGATCGTTTCATGGCAGGACCCCAGGCCATCGTGCCAGCCGGCGAGCCGGTTCAGCCGGTAGGCGAGCTGGTCGTAGCAATAGGCGACGCTGCGCGGGAACAGGCGGTTGAGCATCAGGAAGTCGGTAATCTGCCAGGGCGTGTAGGTGCCGCCATAGACGTGATGATAGGCCCGCGCGCCCGACAGCGCGTAAAGCACCGAGGTCCATTGATAATGATCGCGATTGCCGCCGATAACCTCCGTCTCCGGCAGCAGGACATAATATTTGACGTCCAGCAGCCGCAGCGTCATCTGCGCCCGCTCCAGCGCTGACCCGGCGCGAAGGAAATCATGCCCTTCGTTACGCAACTGGCCCGAATGCGCGGCGCCACGAAAGGTCATGACGCGGGTCTTCACCCAATCGATCAGCGCCGGCAACTGCTGGCGGGCTTCACCGACATCATAGCTGTCGAGCTTGCGCCACCCTTCGTTCAACGCTTCCCACATATCCTGCGTCAGCATCGTCCGCGCCGACTTGGCGTTGGCGCGCGCCTTGAGCAGGCAGGAGCGGATGGAGCTGGGATTGTCGGGATCCAGCATGAGATAGGCGACGGCGTCGCTTTCCGTCAGAGGCACGCCAGCGGGAAAATCGCCGCCATTGCCGGTGGCCCGTACAACGGAGCGCCATTCGTCGCGATGATGCGCGCCCGGCAGGATCGCCATGCGCTGCCCCATGGTCAGCAGCCGCGCTGTCGCCTCGGCCCGCTCCATGTAGCGGGCCATCCAGAACAGATTCTCGGCGGTCCGGCTCAACATGCGACGCCCTCCCCTGTCCGCTTCGACAGACCAGCAGCGCATGGCAGGACGGTGCGTTCGGCTGCCATCCCCATCAATCCTGCAACACCCATGTGTCCTTGACCCCGCCCCCCTGGCTTGAATTCACCACCAGCGACCCTTCGGTCAGGGCGACCCGGGTCAGCCCGCCGGGCACCAGCCGGATCTGCTTGCCAACCAGGCAATAGGGCCGGAAGTCGGCATGGCGGCCAACCACGGCCGCCGGCCCCAGCGTCGGCACGCTTGACAGATCCAGCGTCGGCTGGGCGATGAACTCGCTCGGATTGGCGCGGATGCGGGCGGCATAGGCCTCCACCTCCGCCTTGCTGGACTTGGGACCGATCAGCATCCCATAGCCGCCCGATCCATGAACTTCCTTGGCGACCAGTTCGTGCAGATGCTCCAGCACATAGGCGCATTCGTCGGGTCGGGAGCATTGCCAGGTGCGGATATTGTCGAGGATGGGCTGTTCGCCCAAATAAAAGCGGATCATCTCCGGCACGTAGATATAGACCGCCTTGTCATCCGCTATGCCCGAACCCGGCGCCGACGCCAGCGTCACCCCGCCGTTGCGGTAGACGTTGAAGATGCCCGGCACGCCGACCAGGCTGTCGGGCCGGAATACCAGCGGATCGAGATATTCATCGTCAATACGGCGATAGATGACGTCCACCTGGCGCGGACCCAGCGTCGTCTTCATCCACACGCGATCTTCATCGACGAACAAGTCGGCCGGCTCAACCAGTTCGATCCCCATCAGGTCGGCGAGGAAGCTGTGTTCATAATAGGCGCTGTTGAGCGACCCCGGCGTCAGCACGACGACCACCGGGTCGCCCTTGCACGCCGGGGGGGCGACTTCCTTCAGGCTCTTGAGCAGCTCGGCGGGATAATCGTCCACCGGCGCGACAAGGCCCTGACCGAACAGTTCGGGGAACATTCGCGTCATGATCTCGCGGTTTTCGAGCATGTAGGAAACGCCCGAAGGGGTCCGGCAATTGTCCTCCAGCACCTCGAACCGCGTCGGGCTCGTCCGCACGATGTCGACGCCGACGATATGACTATAGACCTTCCCCGGCGGGCTGAAGCCGGCCATCTCCGCCAGATAGGCGCTGTTCTGGTAGATGATGTCGGCTGGCATGATGCCGGCTTTCACGATTTCGCCGCGATGATAGACATCGTGCAGGAAGGCATTCAACGCCCGCGCCCGCTGGCGGATGCCCCGGTCCAGCACACGCCATTCCTGCGCGGTGAAGATGCGAGGCAGAAGGTCGAAGGGGATCAGCCGTTCGGGATCTCCACCCTCGCCATAGACAGCGAAGGTGATGCCGATGCGGCGAAAGATCGCCTCAGCCTCCTCCAGTCGGCGATTGAGCCCGGCGATGCCTGTCCGCTCCACCCAGTTCTGCACTTCGGCATAGCAGGGGCGTATCGACCCATCGGGCTCAAACATTTCGTGGAAGGGCAAGGTGTCGATCCTCCCTCGGCGGCGACCGCCGGTTGTGCATTGCAACATTAGTGCAACCTGAAGACACGATTGCAAGCGCAAAAGCGAGGCTCCGCAGGACATCGCCGCATTTTCCGCAGCTGCTTTCGACTTTTCCGCGACTTGGCGAGCGAGGCGGCCCCAAGATATTTGCCGGGCCGCATGCCAAATCCCGTTGACCCCACCGAAGCTCCTGCTTATAGCGCCCCCTCACCGCTGGGCGGCAGCCCGGCGCAGCCCTTGGGGCGGAGTAGCTCAGCTGGTTAGAGCAGCGGAATCATAATCCGCGTGTCGGGGGTTCAAGTCCCTCCTCCGCTACCAAAGCCTTCCATCATGATGACCGATTGAGCGGCGCGGTCCAAGTGCATCGGTTGACGTTCCGGCAGCGGGGCGCGCGGCGTTGGTCAGATTTCCAGCTGCGACCCCAGTTCGACGACGCGATTGGTCGGCAGCTTGAAGAACGCCATCGGGCTTTCCGCGTTGCGGACCATCCAGGCGAACAGCCGTTCCCGCCAGAGCGCCATGCCGGGGCGCTTCGAGGGCACGAGCGTCTCGCGGCTCAGGAAATAGCTGGTGTCGGATATGCTGATAGGTCCGCCGCAATCATGCACGGCTTTCATTGCCGCGGGGATGTCGACATTTTCCATAAAGCCGTGGCGCAGGATCAGCCGATAGAAGCCCTGACCATGATCCGTCGCGCTGGTGCGCCCGTCATGCGGCAGGTGCGGCACATCCTCGGTCCGGACAGTCAGGATGATGTTGCGGTTATGCAGGATGCGATTGTGCTTCACATTGTGCAGCATGGCCGGCGGCACGCCATCGGGGTTCGAGCAGAGGAAGATGGCGGTGCCCGGCACGCGCTTGAGCGAGGAACCGGCCGACCGGATGAAGAGGTCAAGGTCCATCGAATCCTCGCGCAGATAGTTGCGCATGATCTTGCGCCCGGTCGCCCAGGTCGTGAGGATCAGGAAGGAAATCCCCGCAACCAGCAGCGGGAACCAACCACCAGCCGGAATCTTGGTCGCGTTCGACAGGAAATAGACCCCGTCCACAATCAGGAACAGGCCAATCACCAGGCCCGCCAACACCGGATTCCAGCGCCAGACGCTGAAGGTCAGAACGCCCATCATGCAGGTGGTGATGACCATCGTGCCGGTCACGGCGATCCCATAGGCCGCGGCCAGGTTGCTGGAACTGCCGAAGCCCAGCACCAGGATGATGACGAGCACGAGCAGAGCCCAGTTCACGGCAGGCACATAGACCTGCCCTGCCGCCGACGCGCTGGTATGCAGGATGCGCAGACGCGGCAGGAAGCCGAGCTGGACCGCCTGGCGCGTCACCGAGAAGGCGCCGGAGATGACCGCCTGGCTGGCGATGATCGTTGCCACCGTCGCCAGGATCACCAGCGGCAGCCTCGCCCATTCGGGCGCCAGCAGGAAGAAGGGATTTTCCGCTGCGGCCGGCTGGTCGAGCAGCAGCGCTCCCTGGCCCAGATAGTTGAGCATAAGGCACGGCATGGCGGCATAGAGCCAGGCGATGCTGATCGCCTTTCGGCCGAAATGCCCCATGTCGGCATAGAGCGCCTCGGCGCCCGTCACCGCCAGCACGACGGAACCAAGCGCCAGGAAGGCGAGCTTGGGATCGAGTTCGAAGAAGTGCAGCGCCCAATAGGGGTTGATGATTCTGATGATCTCGGGATGGGGCAGGATGTTGACGACGCCGAGCACGGCCAGAACGATGAAATAGATGGCCATCACCGGCCCGAAGAGCGCGCCGACCTTCGCCGTACCGAAACTCTGGATGATGAACAGCGCGATGAGGATGACGATGGCGATCGGCAGCACGAACGCCCCCATCCCGCCTTCGACGACGGTCAGCCCTTCGACGGCAGAAAGCACGGAAATCGCGGGTGTGATAATGGCGTCGCCGTAGAACAGGGAGGCCGCCAGCACACCCAGCACGGCAATCGCCGGACTCCATCGCGTTTCCCCGAGGCTGCGCCCGATCAGCGCCAGCAGCGCCATGCTGCCGCCTTCGCCGTCATTGTCCGCGCGCATGACGATGAAAACATATTTCACGGTGACGACGAGCATCATCGTCCAGAAGATCAGCGACAGCACGCCATAGATATGCGGCCGGTCCACCGTGAGCGGATGATGCCCGACGAAACTTTCCTTGAGCGCGTAGAGCGGCGACGTACCTATATCGCCGAAAACGACGCCCAGCGCCCCCAGCGCCAGCGCCGGAAGCGGACCGTGCGGCCCTTCGGCGTGGCTACGCCCGTGACTTTCATCCATGGCCATGGCTTTGAACCCCTCTGCGGGCTGCGCCTATGCCACAGAGCGGCATGGGAGCGCCACGGGAAGAAGCGCAGCCGTCATTAAATTTCGGTCAGGAAAGCCCGGAACCGGCAAACCCTTGCCAGCCCCGCCAAAGCGCGCCAATTACGATCCCATATGAATTGAGGGGATTGCAGGCTGATGAGCCAATATGATGTTTTGATCGTAGGCGCTGGTCACGCGGGGGCGCAGGCCGCGATTTCCCTGCGCCAGCTGGGCTTTGAAGGTTCGATCGCGATGATCGGCGACGAAAAGGATCCGCCCTACGAACGCCCCCCGCTGTCGAAGGAATATTTCGCGGGCGACAAGAGCTTCGAGCGGATCATGATCCGCCCGGCCAGTTTCTGGCCCGAACGCCATGTGGACATGCTGTTGGGACGTCGCGTGAAGGCCGTCGATCCGCAAGCGAAGACCGTGACCGCAGGCGACGAGCAGATCGGCTATGACAAGCTGATCTGGGCAACAGGGGGGTCTCCGCGTACGCTCACCTGCACCGGCGCCGACGCGCCCAATGTACACGCCGTCCGTCGCCGCAGCGATGTCGACGCTATGATGGCGAAGCTGGGCGAAATCAGCCATGTGACCGTGATCGGCGGCGGCTATATCGGCCTCGAGGCGGCAGCCGTCCTCAAGAAATTCGGCAAGCATGTCATCCTGCTCGAAGCACTCGACCGCGTCCTCGCGCGTGTCGCGGGGGAAGAACTTTCGCGTTTCTATGAGGCCGAGCACAGGGCCCATGGCGTAGATCTGCGCACCGGCGCGCAGATGGACTGTATCGAGGTCACCGATGGCAAGGCAACCGCCGTCCTGATGGCCGATGGCGACCGGATCGAAACCGACATGGTGATCGTCGGCATCGGCATCATCCCCGAAACCGGCCCCCTGATCGCGGCAGGCGCAGCGGGCGGCAACGGCGTTGACGTGGACGAATATTGCCGCACCAGCCTGCCCGACATCTATGCGGTGGGCGATTGCGCCTCGCACGCCAACCGCTTCGCCCGTGGGGCGCAGATCAGGCTCGAATCGGTACAGAACGCCAACGACCAGGCGAAGACCGCGGTTTCCCACATCTTGGGCAAGGAGGAAGCCTATGATGCGGTTCCGTGGTTCTGGTCGAACCAATATGATCTGAAGCTCCAGACCGTCGGCCTTTCGATCGGCCATGATCAGACCATCTTGCGCGGCGATCCCGCCACCCGCAGCTTTTCCGTCCTCTACCTGAGAGGCGGCAAGCTGATCGCGCTGGATTGCGTCAATGCGGTCAAGGACTATGTCCAGGGTCGCGCTCATATCCTGTCCGGCGCGGTGTTGGACCAGGGTCAACTGGCTGATCCGTCGGTGCCGCTCAAGGAAGTGGGACTGGCCTGACGGCGCCTCCGCACGCTCCGGCTCGTCTCATGGCGGTCCTGCGCCGGGGGAGCCCGCTTCCATCCGTTGAATCGGCTTAGCCCCGGAAGCGGGCCTTGACCGCCAGTTCCCAGGGGCCGCCGCGATAATACCAGGCGGCAAGGCCCGCAATCTGCAACCGGCGCGGACGAAAATCGGCGCGCAACGCGCTGGCCAGGGCGCGCGCGCTTTGCGGGTCGATCTTGTTCGAAACGGTTATGTGCAAACGCGGGCGCGCTTCGTCCTGCGGCACCAACAGCCCGGCAAAGGCGGCCGAAAGTTCCTCCCGGATAGCGATTAGCGCATCGCTGTCCACCCGATACGCGACCCCGTGTCCCAGGGGCATGATCGCGCTCAGCTGCGCCGCCGGCGCCCGCTCCGCGCACAGCATCTTCATGCGCACGGCCAGTTCGGGCAGAAGCGAGGGCGGGAGATGGTGGAACAAGGTGATATGGGCGGGCACCAGATTGCGATCCGGCGGGAAATGTGCCCGTCGCAATCCTTCCGCCCAGGCGAAGTCGTCCGCGCCCATCAGCGCGGTGAGGATGATGGGCGCCGTGCCGGGCGTGTCAGTCAGCCCGATGCGCCTTCAGCCATTCGAGCACCGGCTCGGGACTGGACATGCCATATGGGTCGTCATCTTCGCCTATATCGTTGATGCCCGGTTCCTCGAACCAGGCAACGACCTTCCCGTCGTCGACGACCATTGCGTAGCGCCAGCTACGCTCGCCGAAGCCGAGATGGTCCTTTTTCACCAGCATCCCCATGCGCCGGGTGAAATCGCCCGACCCGTCAGGCAGAAGCTTCACATTCTTGACGCCCAGATGCTTGCCCCACTGATACATGACGAAGGCGTCATTGACCGAAATGCAGTAAACCTCGTCAACACCAAGCGCCTTGAATTCATCATAATAGCGTTCGAAGGCCGGGCATTGTTCGGTCGAGCAGGTCGGGGTGAAGGCGCCAGGCAGCGAAAATACCACGGCGCGCTTCCCCTTGAACAGCTCGCCCGTCTGCAGTTCCTGCCAGCGGAAAGGATTGGGGCCGCCGACACTTTCATCCCGCACGCGGGTCTTGAGCGTCACATCAGGCACTGAACGTCCAAGCATTTCCCTGTCTCCTCTTCACAGCCCGCTTTCGCGTGCCCGTCTTTCGCGCTATCCTCGCATCCGCCGGACCCGGCAAGCGGACCCTTGCGGAAAGGGGGAAACACTCATGGCGGCATCCCGATCCTTTACGGTCATCGTTATCGCACTGTTGATGTGGAATCTGATCGGCGTCATGGCTTTCATCGCGCAATATTCTGCTGACCTGCCATCCCTTGCGAAGACCGATCCCTATACCGCCCGCATCTTCGCGCAAATGCCGGCATGGGTCTGGGCCGCCTACGGGACGGCGGTCGCCGCCGGCACCCTGGGCGCAACCTTGCTGCTGTTGCGGAAGGCGGCGGCGGTCCTCGCCTTTTCGCTGTCCGTGCTCGGCATCGTGGCCCAGTTCAGCTACAGTTTCTTTGGCACTGATTTGCTGACGGTGAAGGGACCCGTGACCCTGATCTTCCCGGCGGCCATCCTGCTGATCGCCGTGGGACAACTGCTTTATGCGGGCCGTCTGTCAGCGAAGGGCCTGTTGCGCTAAGCCGGGGCGACGCCCAAGCCGGTCTTCAGAGCTCGCCCCGCGCGCGCCTGATTTCAAACCATTTTCGCACATTTTCATTATGCTGTTGCAGCGTATCGGCGAATATGTGGCCGCCCTTGCCGTCCGCCACGAAATAGAGCGCCTTGGTATCCGCCGGATGCAACACAGCCTGGATCGAAAGCCGGCCCGGATTGGCGATCGGCCCCTTCGGCAGGCCGGTCATCGCATAGGTGTTATAGTCGTTGACCGCCGCAATTTCAGACCGCTTGATCCGCCGACCGAGCGGCTTGCCCCGGGTGATCGGATAGATGATCGTCGGGTCGGCCTGCAACATCATGCGGGCCTTCAGCCGGTTGCCATAGACGCCCGCGACCATCGGTCTTTCGCTGGGCACGGCCGTTTCCTTTTCGACGATGCTGGCCAGGATGATCGCTTCGCGGGGCGAGCGGGCCACCGTGTCGGGAGAGCGTTGTGCCCACATCTTCACCAATGTGCGCTGCATCGCCGCCTGCATCCGTTTCAGCACCGCAGCGCGGCTTTCGCCCTTGTCGAAGGCGTAGCTGTCGGGCAGCACGCTGCCTTCGGCCGGCACGGCGACGGCGCCGTTGAGCTGGTCATTGGCCATCAGGCGCTCCTGGACCAGGATGGAAGGCATGCCTTCCGGGATTGTGATCAAACGGGCGAACGTCTTGCCGCCTTGCAGGATCGCGAAGATGTCGCTGTTGCTGGCGCCCTTGGGGATCAGGAATTCGCCGGCCTTGATCGACTTGCCACGGCCGAACACCTTGGTTCGCGTCAGGAAAGCGTCGGCGGATCGGACCGCACCTGCCTGTTTCAACATCACCGCCGCATCGGCGACCGTGGCACCTTCCGGCACCACGATGGTAATGGCGTGGGCCGCCGGCCCCGCTTCGGTCCAGCCATAGACGAAGCGGAAACCGACAAAGGCCGCGACGGCCAGGCCAATCAGCAATATGCCAAGGCCGATCCGCCGCATGCCTTTGATCTCAGATCGCCTTCATGATGAGCGAGGCATTGGTGCCGCCGAAGCCGAACGAGTTGTTCAGCACAGCGCGAACCTTCCGCTCCTTGGCGACATGCGGGACGAGATCGACGCCGGCGCAGCTTTCGCTCGGCTCGTCCAGGTTGAGCGTCGGCGGGACGATCTGGTCGCGAAGCGCCAGGATGCAGAAGATGCTCTCCACCGCACCCGCGCCGCCCAGAAGATGGCCGATGGCGGACTTGGTGCTGCTCATCGACATGGTCGCGATATGCTCGCCAAACAGCCGCTTGACCGCGCCCAGTTCCAGCTCGTCTCCCAGCGGGGTGGAGGTGCCGTGCGCGTTGACATAGTCGATATCGGCGAGGCTGAGGCCCGATTTCCTGAGCGCCATTTCCATCGAGCGATAACCGCCATTGCCTTCCGGATGCGGCGCGGTGACATGATAGGCATCGCCCGAAAGGCCGTATCCGACGACTTCAGCGTAGATCTTGGCGCCGCGCGCCTTTGCACGCTCATATTCCTCCAGCACGACCACGCCCGCGCCTTCGCCCATGACGAAGCCGTCACGGTTGATGTCATAAGGACGCGACGCCTTTTCCGGCGTGTCGTTGAAGGCGGTCGACAGCGCGCGCGCCTGGGCAAAGCCGGCTATGCCGATCGGGCAGATGGCGCTTTCGGCGCCCCCGGCCAGCATGACGTCGGCGTCGTCCATCGCGATCATGCGCGCGGCGTCGCCGATCGAATGCGCGCCGGTCGAGCAGGCGGTGACGACCGCGTGGTTCGGACCCATCAGGCCATATTTGATCGACACCTGGCCCGAGATCAGATTGATGAGGCGTCCGTGAACGAAGTGCGGGCTGACGCGGCTTGGCCCCTTGTTGGCCAGCACCAGCGACTCGCTTTCGATGCCCGGCAGGCCGCCGATTCCCGAGCCGATCGAACAACCGGCGCGCAGCCGCTCTTCCTCGCTCATGGCGTCCAGGCCAGCGTCGCGAAGCGCCTGGCTGGCGGCGGAGATGCCATAGACGATGAACGGGTCGACCTGTCGCTGGATCTTGTGATCGACGTCCAGCGAGGCGTCATAGCCATATTCGTGATCGGCCGGCTTCACTTCGCAGGCGATGCGGCACTTGTAATCGGTGGCATCGAAACGGGCGATGGTCGCCGCGCCGGATTTCGACGCAAGGATGTTCTTCCAGGTCGTTTCCACATCCCCGCCGAGCGGGCTGACCATGCCAAGGCCGGTGACGACAACACGACGCATATGCTTGCTCCGAAATCTTCTCTTTGGCTCAACGCCGCCCCTCTAGCCGCTCGCGACGACATTGTGAACGGGGACCAGATACGAAAAGGCTCCCCAAGACCCGGTTCGCCCGGACAGGAGGAGCCATTTCCTTTGAAATGTTGCGGCCCTGCCGAATGCAGGCGGGCCGCGAAACACGCTCTTACTGCTTGCTGTCGATATAATCGATCGCGTCCTTGACGGTGGCGATCTTCTCAGCCGCGTCATCGGGGATCTCGACGCCGAATTCTTCTTCGAACGCCATCACCAGCTCAACGATATCCAGGCTGTCGGCGCCCAGATCGTCGATGAAGCTCGCGTCCTCAGTGACCTTTTCGGCCTCGACGCCCAGATGCTCGACGACGATTTTCTTAACGCGATCCGCGGTCTCGCTCATGAGTGATCCTTTTTACTGGGTATCGTTGATGGTTGTGAATATTTGTTAAGGCATGCCCTAGAGGCAAGCCCGGACGGAGGCAAGAGGCAAGAAAGCTTCGAAAAGCATGTTCCGCCCGCGCCGCGCGCCCGATGGCATATCGCAAGCCCCGGCGCAAATGGCGCAGTGTGATCAGATCATCGCCATGCCGCCGTTGACGTGGAGCGTCTGCCCCGTGACATAGCCTGCCTCCCGGCTTGCCAGATAGACGACCGCAGCGCCGATATCCTCGCCACCGCCAAGCTCACCGGCCGGGATCTTCTGCAATATCGCTGTTTTCTGCGCGTCAGTGAGCGCGTCGGTCATAGCCGACCGGATGAAGCCGGGCGCGACGCAGTTCACGGTGATGCCCCTGCTTGCCAGTTCCTGGCCCAGCGATTTCGACATGCCGATGATGCCCGCCTTGGACGCGGCGTAATTGGCCTGCCCCGGATTGCCGGTGACACCGACGACCGAGGTGATCGAGATGATGCGGCCAAAGCGCGCCTTCATCATCGGCTTGGCAGCGGCGCGGGTCAGGCGGAAGGCGGCTTCCAGATTGACCGAGATGACGTCGGACCACTCCTCGTCCTTCATCCGCAGGATCAGGTTGTCGCGAGTGATGCCGGCGTTGTTGACCAGAATGTCGATCTTGCCGCCCAGTGCCTCGATCGCCTGCGGCACCAGCGCATCGACGGAGGCGGGGTCGGACAGGTTGCAGACCAGCGTCTTGTGGTCGCCGCCCAGCTCGGCGGCGAAAGCCTTCAGCTTGGCCTCGTTGCTGCCCGACAGCGCCAGTGTCGCGCCCTGGCTGCTCAGCGCCCTGGCGATGGCGGATCCGATGCCGCCCGAAGCGCCCGTCACCAGCGCGGTCATGCCTGTCAGATCGAACATGTCAGTCTCCCTTGAAATCGGGTTGGCGCCTTTCGATGAAGGCGTTGATGGCTTCGTCATTATCGGACGTGGCGTGCGCCAAGGCCTGCATCGCCGCCGACATGTCGAGAATGGCGGCAAGCTCGGCCGTTTGCGCGGCGCGCAGCAGGCGCTTGGTCATGCGCGTGGCATGCGGCGGATTGGCCGCGATCTTGTCGGCGATACGTCGCGCCGCCGCCATCAGTTCCTCGTCCGGCACGACCTCGCTGACCATCCCGATCCGCAGCGCCTCCGCAGCATCGATCGTTTCACCCGTCAGCGCCAGTTCGGTCGCCTTCGAAAAGCCGACGATGCGCGGCAGCAGCCAGGCGCCGCCGTCGCCAGGGACAATGCCGAGCTTTACGAAACTTTCCGCAAAGCGCGCTGACTGCGCCGCGACTCGCACGTCGCACATCAGCGCAAGATCACATCCCGCACCCACCGCCGGGCCGTTGACCGCCGCGATCACCGGCAGTTCGAGCGCGTGGAACATCAGCGGCAGCCGCTGAATGCCGCTCCGGTAATTCCGCCGCGTCTGCGCCGGCAGGCTGGCGAGCAGGCTGCCCGCGTCCGGCTTCATCGTCTTGAGATCACCGCCGGAGGAAAAGGCGCTGCCCGCTCCCGTCAGGATGGCGACACGGATCGACAGGTCGCGGTCCGCCTGTTCGAACGTCTCGCAAAGGGCGTCGACCACCGCGTTGTCCGAAATCGGATTGCGCTTGTCCGGAAGATTGAGGGTGACCGTCAGGACCGCACCGTCGCGGCGCGCGAGGATGGGCGATGCGTCGCTCACATCGCCCCCAGCGCGGCCTCGATATCGTCCATCGTGATGATGCTGCGCACGGTCGCGTCGGGCGCAATGCGCTTGACCATCGGACTCAGAACCTTGCCGCCCAGTTCGACGAACTCGGTCACGCCAGCGTCCCACATCGCCGCCATGGATTCGCGCCAGCGCACCCGGCCGGTGACCTGCTCCACCAGCCGCAGCTTGATCTCTTCCGGATCGGCAATGGGCGCGGCCAGCACATTGGCGTAGACGGGAAGCAGCGGCGCCGCGATCCTCGCCTTGCCCAACGCCTCCTCCATCGCCTCCGCGGCAGGCTGCATCAACGGGCAGTGGAAGGGCGCGGACACGGGCAGCAGCACGCCGCGCTTGATGCCATGCTCCTTCACCAGCGCCACCGCGCGCTCGATCGCACCGCGATGACCGGAAATCACCACCTGCGTCGGATCGTTGTCGTTGGCGACGGTGCAGACCTCACCCTGCGCCGCCGTATCGGCCAGGGCCTGCGCCTTTTCAATGTCCGCGCCTAGCAGCGCCGCCATCGCGCCATCACCCACCGGCACGGCCGCCTGCATCGCCTGTCCGCGCAGCTTCAGCAGGCGCGATGTCGTTGCGATGTCGAAGGCTTCGGCGGCGCACAAGGCGCTATATTCGCCCAGGCTGTGGCCGGCGACGAAATCGCCCTTCTCCGCCAGCGAAAAGCCTGCTTCCTTCTGCATCACGCGCAGCGTCGCCAGGGCGTTCGCCATGATCGCGGGCTGTGCATTTTCGGTCAGCGTCAGATCGCTTTCGGGGCCTTCCACCATGATGCGGAACAAATGTTGCGACAGAGCGTCATCGACCTCTTGAAACAGCTCCCTCGCGGCCGGACTCGCGTCGGCCAGCGCCTTGCCCATGCCGACTGCCTGACTGCCCTGACCCGGGAAAAGAAATGCCCTCATCATCCACCTTCTGTTCTGGACGGCGTCCAAACGCCGCTGATTTGCAGCACCGTTACACTTTGAGACATAAATCGAATTGAAGCGGCCCGCCCCTTCAGCCACCTATGATCGATCACTTTGCCCCTGTCCCGGGGGCTCGACTGCGGCCCCTTTAACGACGACGGAGTGCAAGGAAAAGGTGCGATATCGCATTGCCTGGATCACCGAAGCCGCACTGACGCTGTCCGCCTGTGCCGCCGGACCTGACTACAAGGCGCCGCAGCCGGCGGCACTGGGCGTGCCCGCCACCTATTATTCAGCGCCGGGCAGCCTCGCCGTGAATGAAGCCGATCTCGCCAGCTGGTGGACGCGCCTCAACGACCCGGCGCTGAGCGGGCTGATCGACCAGGCGATCTCCGGAAATCTCGACATCGTCCAGGCTCAGGCCCGGCTGCGTCAGGCGCGGGAATCCCTGCGCCAGGCGAACGCCGCCTTCCTGCCGCAGGTGAACGCTTCGGGCAGTGGAGGCCGCTCCTATTCCAGTCGCGGCAGCAGCACGCGCGTCGATGACAATGGCAACGTCATTTCGACGGGGTCCGGCAACTGGTCGAGCAGCTATTCGCTCGGCGCCAATGCGAGCTGGCAGATCGACCTGTTCGGCGAACTTTCCCGGTCGGCCGAGGCCGCGCGCGCAGACCTCGCCGCCTCGGGATACGACCTTGCCAATGTGCGGATGACGATCATCGCCGAACTGGTGACCAATTATATTCAGGCGCGACAGGCGCAGGAGCAGCTGCGGATCGCCCGAGAGACACAGGCGGTCCAACGCGACAATTACAATATCGCCAGCTGGCGCCTGCAGGCCGGCCTTGTCTCCTCGCTCGATGAACAGCAGGCCCGCGCCCAACTTGCCCAGACCAGCGCCACGATCCCGCAGCTGGAAAACAGCCTGCGCGGCAGCCTCAATCGCATCGCCGTGTTGACGGGCCAGGTGCCGGGCGAGGCGACTCGCAGGCTCGAAACGCCCGCGCCTATTCCGAACGCATCGACGCAGATCACCGTTGGCATCCCGGCTGACACGCTACGTCAACGTCCTGATGTGCGCGCGGCCGAACGCGCGCTGGCCGCGGCAACCGCGCGCATCGGCGTCGCGCAGGCGCAGCTTTATCCCTCGCTGGGGATCAGCGGCAATATCGGCACCAGCGCCACCAGTATCAAAAATCTGTTCGACCTCGTCACTGGCGGCATCTTCGCCAATGTCGCGCAGGTGATTTTCGACGGTGGCCGTCTTGCCTCGCAGGTCCGGTCGCAAAAGGCCGCGACCGACGCCGCCTTCGCCGCCTACAAACAGAGCGTGCTGACCGCGCTCGAAGATGTGGAAAACGCCATGGCCGCGCTCACCAGCGCGCGACAGCGCAAGACCGAGTTCACAATCGCCTTCGAAGCGTCGAACAACGCCGCGCTGCTCGCCCGCAGCCAATATCAGGCCGGGCTCATCGACTTTCAGACGCTCTCCACCAGCGAAACCGCCCTTCTGAACGCGCGCAACAGCCTCGCCGCCGCCCAGGCCGACGAGGTGCTTGCCATCGCCCAGCTCTACAATGCGCTGGGTGGCGGCTGGCAGAACATGGACAAACGCCCGAATGAGCAATGATGTGAGCAAGGACCAGGACCAGGACCTCGACGACTTCCTTGGCACGCGCCCGGAAAAGCCGTGGCGCAAATGGATGATCCGGGGCGCGGTCGGCGTCGGGCTGCTGATCCTCGTCCTGCTCCTCGCACGCTGCTTTTCGGGCAGCGACAAGCCCAATTATGCGACGCGAGAAGCGCGCCGGGGTGACCTGACCGTCACGGTTTCGGCGACCGGAAACCTCAAGCCCATCAACCAGGTCGATGTGGGGTCCGAACAGTCGGGCAAGATCACGCGCGTCTATGTCGACGTGAACGACCGCGTCACCAAGGGCCAGCGGCTCGCCGAACTCGACACCCGCCGCCTCGTCGATACGATCAACCAGAACCGCGCGCAGGTCGCCGCCAGCCAGGCCGGCGTGGCGCAGGCGCAGGCGCAGGCCGCACTGGCAAAGGCCACGCTCGACCGCCAGCTGAACGTGTTCCGCCTTTCGGGCGGTCGTGTGCCCGCCAAGACCGAGCTGGACACCGCCCGCGCCAACTATGAGTCCGCCCTCGGCAACCTGCGCGCCCAGCAGGCGCAGGTCAGCGTTGCGCGCGCCCAGCTTTCGACCGCGCAGACCAATCTTTCGATCGCGCAGATTGTCTCGCCCGTAACCGGCGTGGTGCTCTCACGCGATATCGAGCCCGGCCAGACCGTGGCCGCTTCGCTGAACGCCCCTGTGCTCTTCACCATAGCGGAGGATCTGACGCAGATGGAAGTTCAGGTCGCGGTCGATGAGGCCGATGTCGGCCAGGTCAAGGAAGGCCAGTCCGCAACCTTTTCCGTCGACGCCTTCCCCGGCCGCAGCTTCCCGGCACGCGTAACCCGCGTCAATGTCGGCTCCAACGCATCGAGCAGTTCTTCGACATCGTCCTCGTCAAGCAGCAGCACCGCCAGCACGACCGGCACGGTGGTCGCCTATACCGCTGTCCTGTCCGTCGACAACAAGGACCAGACGCTGCGCCCCGGCATGACCGCAACCGCCGATGTCGTGACGCAGGAACTGCATGATGTGCTGCTTGTCCCCAACGCCGCGCTGCGCTTCAAGCCGACCGCCGCGGATCAGGGCGGTGGCATCACCAGCAAGATCGTGCCGGGTCCCCGCCGCTTCCGTCGCGGTGGCGCCAATCGCCAGGTCAGCTTCGGCATAGGGTCCAGCCAGACCGTCTATGTCGTGGGAGCCGATGGGGACCCGAAGGCGGTGCAGGTCACCGTGGGCGCCAGCGACGGCGCGCGCACGGTCATAACCGGCGGCGACCTCAAGCCCGGCATGCGCGTCATTACAGGCCAACTTGCAGCGGGGCAGGCGCAGCCAGCCGAAGACAATGCCGGGGGCAATGGCGGCGGCCCTCAGCCCGGCCGATCGGGCCAGGGCCGCGAGCCACGCGGGACCGGCCGTCAGAACGGAACCTGATCCGATGGCCGATCCCATCATCTCCCTGCGCGGCGTCACCAAGATCTACGGGTCCGGGCCGACAGCGTTCCCGGCCTTGAAAGGCATCGACCTCGACATCAGCGAAGGCGATTTCGTAGCCGTCATGGGGCCTTCGGGTTCGGGAAAGTCGACGACCATGAACATACTTGGCTGCCTCGACGTGCCATCGGCCGGGGAATTCCTGTTCAAGGGGCGCCATGTCGAAACGCTCGACCGCGACCAGCGCGCCTTGCTGCGCCGCCGTTATCTCGGCTTCGTGTTCCAGGGCTTCAATCTGCTCGCCCGCACCACGGCGCTGGAAAATGTGGAACTCCCGCTGCTCTATCGCGGCGAGGACAAGAAGACCCGCAACGAGGCCGGGATGGCCGCGCTCGACAAAGTGGGTCTGAAGGACTGGTGGGACCATACACCAGCCGAGTTGTCCGGCGGGCAGCAGCAGCGCGTGGCCATAGCCCGCGCGATCGTTACCTCGCCCGCCGTGCTGCTGGCGGATGAGCCGACCGGCAATCTCGATTCGGAACGCTCGATCGAGATCATGGAACTGCTGACCGACCTCAACCGGAACAGCGGCATCACCGTGCTCATGGTCACTCACGAACCGGACATGGCAGCCTTCGCCCGCACCATCGTCCACTTCAAGGATGGCCTTGTTGAGCAAATCGAGGACGGGGTGAGCGCCTGATGCTGGGCACCACCATCATCCTCGCCTTCCGCGCGATAAACCGGCACAAGCTGCGAAGCTTTCTGACGACACTTGGCATCATCATCGGCGTCGCGGCAGTCGTTACCATGGTGACGCTGGGCAACGGCGCCACCGCAGCCGTGCGGCAGCAGATCAGCTCGTTGGGCGCCAATGTCCTGCAACTGCGGCCCGGTCAGGGCTTTGGTCGCGGCGGCGGCGGCCCGCGCCCGCCCGACTTCAAGCCGGCGGACCTGTCCGCCATCGAAAACCAGCTGACCGGCGTCCGCGCCGTCGCGCCGATGGTCCAGTCCAGCGGGACCGCCATCTATGAAGGCTCCAACTGGTCGACCACTGTCTACGGAACCACCGCCGCCTATTTCGAAGTGCAGAGCTGGAAGGCCAGCGCCGGCCGCCTGTTCATGCCGGAGGAGGAGGAAGCGGGCAAACCCGTCTGCATCATCGGCAACACCGTGCGAACCAACCTCTTCCAGGGCAGCGATCCGGTGGGCAAGCGGCTGCGCATAAAGGGCGTGTCCTGCCAGGTGATCGGCGCGCTCGCGACACGCGGGCAAGGAGGGTTCGGCGATCAGGACGATGTCGTCGTCATGCCGATCAAGTTCGTTCAGCGCCGCTTTACTGGCGACCGTGACATCAGCCAGATCGTGATCGCGGTCGATGATGCCTATGACACCTCAACCGTGCAGGCGAGCCTGGAGCAGTTGATGCGCGAACGGCGCAAGCTGAAGCCTGGCGCGGAGGATAATTTCAACGTCTTCGACACAAAGCAGATTTCCGATACGCTGACCGGCACCACCACCATATTGACGCAGATCGTCGCGGCGGTGGCCGCGATTTCTCTGCTAGTGGGCGGCATCGGCATCATGAACATCATGCTCGTTTCCGTGACGGAGCGTACGCGCGAGATCGGCATTCGTCTTGCCATTGGCGCGGTCGCCCGCGAAGTGCTGATGCAATTCCTGGTGGAAGCGATCGTGCTATCCTGCCTCGGCGGGCTCATCGGGTTGTTCCTCGCGCTCCTCGCCTCGGTCGCCCTTGCGCCGTTGATGCAGGTACCCTTCATGTTCGATGTGAAGGTGAACCTCATCGCCTTCCTCTTTTCCGCCGCCATCGGCGTGGTCTTCGGCTATTTTCCGGCAAGGCGCGCCGCCGCGCTCAACCCGATCGATGCGCTGCGCCACGAATAGGGTCGTGAAATCGCCCTGTTACAATTTCCGACAATCTTTCGAGCGGACGGCACAAGTCTGCGACAATTGAGTCCTATCTCTGTCTTCGACGCCGGGAACGGCGGCAAGAGATTGAAAGGAAAGAGCATGTTCAAGACGTTTCTGCTGGCCATGAGCGCTACCACCATGATCGCGAGTCCGATGGTGACTGCCCAGGCGCAAGCCGCTCCGCAGCGGGAAGTTCATCGCGTCGTTAAGGAAGGCCCTCACGGCAGGACCGTCACCAGAACGACCGTTGTCCGCAAGAACGATCACCGGGGCGATTATCGCCGCTGGGCGAAGGGGCAGCGCTTCGATCGCCGCTACGCCAGCGACTACCGCGTCATCGACAATTACCGCGGCTATCGGCTGAGGACCCCGCCGCGAGGTTACCACTGGGTCCGATCGGGCAACGACGCGGTACTGGTCGCGATCACCAGCGGCATCATCGCTTCGGTCATCAGCGGCGCCATCCGTTAAGCGGACGCGCCTCCAGCAAAAAACCCGTGGAATGCCCCGGACCTCTCCTCCGGGGCATTTTTCATGATCTGGGTTAAACACCATATATCAATGCTTTGCGGTGAAGATCCGGTCATCAATCAACCGGAAACCGCCATGCCCCTCCATCAGATCATGTACATCAGCAGCGCGCATGGCGACATGACGCCCCTGCGTGCGCCGAAATCGCCCGCGCCGCTGCTGCCCGCAACAAGACCGAGGATGTGACCGGCCTACTTCTCTTCAACGGCAAGCGTTTCCTCCAGGTGCTGGAAGGTCCCCGCGAGGCGGTGGAGCGGGTCTATGATCGCGTATGCGCCGACGGCCGGCATTGCGCCGTCGTGAAGCTGCGCGAAACCGCCATCGCGGAACGCGAGTTCGGGAACTGGGCGATGGCCTACGACACCCCCTTCCAACGGTCGACCAGTCTCAAGGAAAAGGTCACGGCCCTGCTGGAACGGGCCGGCGGCTCGACCCGCGCCCACTTCGTCGGCACGGCCGAGATGCACCGGGCCTAGACCCAGCCCGTTAGACGACAGACGCCCGACCCACTGATACCGGCGAGCGATGTCATGTTGGGCGCCTCATTGATTCAGCGGGCGGTGTCGCGTCAAACCGGATGAAGCGCCGTCGCTCCACCTGCGCAAGCCCTTCGACAAACCCGACCGGGCCCAACTCGCCCTTGCCTTTCGGTCCCGCTTCGGTCATAGGCGCCGCTTCGCATGGCCCCGGGTGACTCGCGGCTGTGCGTGGCAATGCACGAGACGACAGCCGGAGGGGCGTTCCACATGGGGTGGGCGTCAGCGATCGGCCAACAGATGAGGCTTACCCATGGCTCTTTACGAGCATGTGTTCCTTGCGCGCCAGGATCTGGCACAGGCGCAGGTGGACGCGCTGGCGGAAACCGCCACCAAGATCGTCGAGGATAACAGCGGCAAGGTCACCAAGGTGGAAACCTGGGGCCTGCGCAGCCTCGCCTACAAGATCGCCAAGAACCGCAAGGCGCACTATGTGATGCTGAACATCGACGCCCCCGCCGGCGTCGTCGCGGAACTGGAGCGTCAGACCCAGATCAACGAAGACATCATCCGCTACATGACCGTGAAGGTCGACGAGCTGGAAACCGGCCCGTCGGTGATGATGCGCAAGCAGGAACGCTCTGAGCGTGGTGATCGCGGTCCCCGCGGTGATCGTGGTCCGCGCGAAGATCGCGGCCCGCGCCGCGAGCGCGACGAAGTCCCGGCTGGCGAATAAGGAGATCTGAAACATGGCACGCCCGTTTTTCCGCCGCCGCAAGAGCTGCCCCTTCGCCGCCAAGGATGCGCCGAAGATCGATTACAAGGACGTCCGTCTGCTGCAGGGCTTCGTGTCCGAACGCGGCAAGATCGTCCCCAGCCGCATCACTGCGGTATCCGCCAAGAAGCAGCGTGAACTGGCCCAGGCCATCAAGCGCGCTCGTCACCTGGGCCTGCTGCCCTACATCGTGAAGTGAGGGAGTAATCTCCATGGAAATCATTCTCCTCGAACGGATCGAGAAGCTGGGCGCCATCGGCGACGTTGTCACCGTGAAGGACGGTTACGCGCGTAACTTCCTGCTGCCTAACAAGAAGGCGCTGCGCTCCAACGCCGCCAACAAGAAGGTCTTCGAAACCAACCGCGCCAAGATCGAGGCTGAAAACGCCGCTCGCCGCTCGGACGCCGAAAAGGCTGCCGAAGGCGTAAATGGCAAGCAGATCGTGCTGATCCGCCAGTCGTCCAACGCCGGCCAGCTTTACGGTTCGGTCGCCGTTCGCGACATCGTTGAAGCGCTGCACGCCGAAGGCACCACCAACGTCAGCAAGGCGATGGTCGTGCTGGAGCGCCCGATCAAGACCCTCGGCGTCTTCGACGTCAAGGTTGCGCTGCACCCTGAAGTCGCCGTCACCATCACGGTGAACGTCGCCCGCTCGCCGGAAGAAGCCGAGCTTCAGTCGCAGGGCGTCGACGTGATGGCCGACCTGTTCGAAAAGGACGAGAGCGGCTTCACCGAAGACTATGATCCGAACGCGGAGCCCGGCGAAATCGCCGCCGCGACCGAAGAAGCTCCGGCCGAAGAAGCCTGACTTCCTCGTCGGACTGAACAAAGGAAGCCGCCCTTCACCGGGCGGCTTTTTTGTTGGAATTGCGGCCTTCCCGACAGCGAAGCGCTCTTCCGCGCCCTGAAGACCGGCTTTCGAATTCAGGTGCCCCCTCTCGCCCCGCCTGAGGCAACGAGGACGCCCGCCGCGAAATGGCGCTTCAAGCTGGATATGAAATATCTGACCTTCGGGGGGACGAATCGCACGCTCGGATAGATCGCCCAGATTTTGAGCGGTTTGGGGATTCCCTCGTCCATCGCAACCGGCTCGAGCCGGCCGTCAGCCACATCTTCGCGAGCCGCCCAGTCCGATAACAGGGCAATGCCCATGTCATGAACGGCAGCCTGGTGAAGCGCTTCGACCGAGTTTGCGCTGAACGCTCCATGGATCGGCTGGCGGAGGCCCTTTTGCCCGAACCGCCACTGCGTTGTTCCCGACTGGACGAGGCATTGATGCTCGGCCAGTTGGCCTATCGTGGTCGGCCGCCCCATCCGATCAAGATAGGCGGGGCTGGCATAGAGGGCCCGAGGATTGTCGGAAATCGCCTGCGCAATGAGACTGCTGTCCTGCAATATGCCGATCCGGATGGAACAATCGATTCCCTGACTGACAATGTCGACGATCCCGTCCTGCAGGAGGAGTTCGACCTTGAGACCGGGATGCTCTCGCAGGAATTGACCGATGAATGGCGTCAGGATTTTGCGCCCGAAAGGCACGGAAGCCGACAGGCGCAGCACGCCCGATATCGTCTCAACCGAGGGCTTGATCGCTTCCCTGAGTGATCGTTCCCCCTCGATCACAGCCAGCGCGTGAGGAAGAAGAGCCTCGCCCTCACTGGTGAGCGAGAGACTGCGAGTGGTGCGATGGGCGAGCCGGACGCCCAGTTCAGCCTCCAACGCGGCCAGGCGGCGGGATGCCGTCATCGTCGGTATCTTCAACCGACGCGCGGCAGCGGCAAGGCTGCCAGCATCCACCGCCTCTACGAAGACAACAAGGTTCGAAAGGTTGATCATATCGTTTTACGTTATGCTGGCCTATCAAGATCAGCAACTACCCCGCACCATGTGAATGTTGCATCTAGGCGTCGTCCCATCAAAAAGGCCACGTCATGAGCACCATACACAGCGCGCAAGCTCCGACAATTCACGCTTCTTCAGACCAGGCGTCGCCCGGTTTGTCGGGTGGGCTTACGCTCACCATGTCCATCGCCGCGGGTGTCGCCGTGGCGAATATCTATTACAACCAGCCAATGATCGGGATTATGGAGAATGACCTCCCAGGACCGGTCACGAAGATGATCCCCACGGCCACGCAGCTGGGCTATGCGGCTGGGCTATTCCTCCTCGTTCCCATGGGTGACCTGCTGGAGCGGAAGCGCCTGATCGTGCTGCAATTTTCTGTCCTTGCCGCCCTTCTCACCGTCGCCGCCGTCGCTCCGACCGGACCGGTGCTGCTGCTCGCCTCACTGGCCGTTGGCGCGATGGCGACGGTCGCACAGCAGATAGTCCCATTTGCCGCGCATCTTTCGCCGCCTGAGCGTCGCGGAAGCACCGTCGGCACGGTGATGGCCGGAATATTGTGCGGCATATTGCTCAGCCGGACGCTCGCGGGATTTGTCGCGAGCCACGCCGGCTGGCGCGAGATGTTCTGGCTGGGCATTCCCCTGGCCCTCGCCGCAGCGTTGCTGATGGCCTGGCGCCTGCCCTCGAGCACACCCTCTTCCGATCTGCGTTACGGGGAATTGCTGAAGTCGATGGCCACGCTGTGGCGGGAGTTGCCCGCCCTGCGTCGCGCCGCCACGACCCAAGCGCTTCTGTTCGGCGCGTTTTCGATTTTCTGGACGGTGCTGGCCCTTCACCTGCAGGAACCGCGTTTCGGACTGGGCGCAGATGCGGCCGGCCTTTTCGGTATCGTTGGCGCCGTCGGTATATTGGCGGCGCCACTGGCCGGCCGCTTTGCCGACAAGCGCGGTCCTCGTCAGGTTATCGCCTTTGGAGCAGCCCTGACGCTCGTGGCATGGGCTGTCCTGGGTCTGTCGCCCGGTCTGGCGGGCATGGTCGTCGGTGTGATCCTGCTGGACTTCGCGGTGCAGAGCGCCCTCGTTTCGAACCAGCACATCATCTACGCGCTTCGCGCCGATGCCCGGGCGCGTCTCAACACCATATTCATGGGATCGATGTTTCTGGGCGGGGCAGCAGGCTCTGCCACCGCAATGGCTGTCTGGAGCGGGTTCGGCTGGACAGGCGTCAGCATCGCCGCCGCCGCTCTCGCCTTGCTTGCCACGGGGCTGCAGTGCCGGAACCTGGCGAGCAAGGATTGATCGCCCGCGCCTTTCAGGCCAATGACCGTCGCTGGCCTGATCGCTGACAAGGGCGTCGATGCACTCCACCACCCACATATACAGGGATGCGCTTATCCTGCCCCGCTGGCCAATAGTGGTGGCGCTGGCGCTACTGCTCTGTTCGCTGCTGTTGTTCTGGCCGGGCATCGCCGGATATGACACGCTAACGCAATATCAGCAGATACTCGCCCAGAGCTATGATGATTGGCACCCGCCGATCATGGCCCGTCTGTGGTCCGTGCTCTTGTTACTCGATCACGGGTCGGGTCCGATGCTCGCGCTCCAGTTCACGGGTTACTGGGTGGGAATTGGCCTGCTCGCGCAGCCGATGGCCCGGGGGAAAGCAGCCGCGCTCCTCGCACTGGGGGCGTCGCCGCTCTTCGTCGGCTGGGTCGCTCTTGTGCTCAAGGACAGTCAAATGATCGGAGCGCTGAGCCTGGCCAGCGGCTGTATCGGCCATTACCGGCTCAGGAACCGGCCGATTACGCTACCTGCCCTGATCATAGCCTGCCTGTGCCTCGCCTACGCAACGCTCGTCCGGGCGAACGGCGCTTTTTCGACGGTGCCCCTGGCGGTGCTGCTCCTCCCCACTCCCCTGAAGCCGCTTACCCGCCTGGCCGCCATAGCAGCCGGCATTTTCGCCATCCTGCTGTTATCGCAGCCCATCAACCAGCGGCTATTGGGTGCGCAGGATAGCGGAGTTCGCCGGAGCGAACCCATATATGACCTCGCCGCCATCGCGGTGCGCACGGGAGAGCGGCCTGCCGGGCTCGACCCGCAGGCTGCCCGGGCGCTGACGACCCATGATTGCGTCAAGCCGCTCTTCTGGGACCGCCTGGGCGAAGTCCCGGCCTGCGCTTCCGTCGTGCGCCCGTGGACCAAGGCACCGGTCGGCTGGCTTTACGGCCAACTGGCTCGCGCGGCGCTCGCCCATCCGGTGGCTTATGTCAGTCACCGGATGGCGCATCTCAATTCGACCGAGCGCTGGATCGTCCCGCTGCACTGGCCGCTAGCCGCACCGCCAGCCGAGGCCGAGCCCAATGACCTCGGTTTCCCCAATCCTTCGGTCGTGGCAGCCCATTGGCAGAAGCTGGCCGGCTGGGTCGCTGAAACACCCTTAGGCTGGCCGGTGATCTGGCTCGCCCTCGCTCTTTGGGGAATAGGGATCGCCAGTACGCGCGCGTCGGCCAATGACCGGACCCTCGCCCTGGCACTGCTGGCATCGGCCCTGGTCCAGGAGGCCAGTTTTGCCGTCATCAGCATTTCGTCGGACCTGCGCTACCATCTCTGGCCCATGTTCGCGACAGCGTTGGCTTGGGTGATCCTGTGGCGACCAGGCATGGCCGGAGTGCGATATCGCCCAGCCCTCGCCGCGCTCGGCTTCCTGTTGTTATCTGGCACCATCGCGCGCTTGACCCTGCCCACACCGCCAACCTGCTATGCTGACCTGATGAAGTGACGCGTATTCGGCCGCACTGGCCCTTGCACGGAGCGAGGACCCTTCCCTCCCCGCCCCTCCTTGTTCTATGGCGATCACCACATTTCCCAAGGGGAACGAGAACTTGATCCTTGACCTCGCCGCCGCCGCTGCTTCAGGCGCCATCCGTTTCGATCAGCTGGGGCTCAGCCCGGTCGCGCTCGACCTCGGCTTCTTCACGCTGAAATGGTACAGCCTCGCCTATCTGGCCGGCATTTTGATCGGCTACTGGTATCTGTTGAGGCTCATTGCCCAGCCCGGATCGCCGATGGCGCGGCGGCATGCCGACGACATGATCTTCTATGCGACGCTTGGCATCATCATCGGCGGTCGGCTGGCCTATGTCTTCTTCTACCAGCCAGAGATCCTGCAACACCCGCTGGATGTATTCAAATTGTGGAATGGCGGCATGTCGTTCCACGGAGGCGCGATCGGCGTGTCGCTCGGCATCCTTTACATGGCGCGCAAGGAAAAGCTCAGTTGGCTGCGCATTCATGACTTCGTCGCCTGCTGCGTGCCCTTCGGCCTGTTCTTCGGGCGCCTCGCCAATTTCGTGAACGGCGAATTATGGGGCAAGGAGACTGACGTCCCCTGGGCCATGATATTCCCCACCGGCGGCCCCTTTCCCCGCCATCCGAGCCAACTTTACGAAGCCTTTTTCGAAGGCATCATCCTCTTTCTGATCCTTGCCTTCGCCTTCTGGAAGACGCGTGCCCGCTACAAGCCGGGGATGCTGGTCGGCCTGTTCCTGCTGTTCTATGGCCTCTTCCGCTTCGGCGTCGAATATTTCCGCGAAGCCGATGCGCAATTGATGGAATTCGCCGCGCGTACCGGGCTGCACATGGGCCAGTGGCTTTGCCTGCCGATGATCCTGGGCGGCCTCTACCTGGTGGTGACTGCCAAGAGCCGCCTGGTTCGCGTGGAACCGATCGCGGGGAGCGCGAGTGTCAGCTGAACCGTCGAGCCTTTCGGAACGGCTTGCGCGGCAGATCGACGCGGGCGGCCCGATCTCGGTCGCGCATTATATGGCCGAATCGAACCAGCATTATTACAGCACCCGCGATCCGCTGGGCGCGGATGGTGATTTCACCACCGCGCCCGAGATCAGCCAGATGTTCGGGGAGTTGATCGGCCTCTGCCTTGCCGACACATGGATGCGGTCCGGCAGCCGTCCGGACGCATTCTATGCAGAGCTGGGCCCGGGCCGCGGCACATTGGCTTCCGACGCCCTGCGCGCAATGAGCAGCACCGACTTCGTGCCGCGTACGCATTTTGTCGAGACAAGCCTTGCCCTGCGCGAGCGGCAGCGGGCGCTCATCCCCAATGTCTTCCACCATGACTCCGTCGGCGCGCTGCCGGCCGACGGTCCGCTGCTGGTCATCGCCAACGAATTTTTCGACGCGCTGCCGGTTCGGCAGCTGGTGCGTACCGAGATGGAGTGGCGCGAGCGCGTCGTGATCCGTCCCGACCCCGCCGAGCCGGACCGTTTCCTTGCCATGGCGGGATATCGCCGCGTCGAATCGCCCGTGCCCGCGATCGCGGCGGATGCGTCGGAGGGCGCGATCTTGGAAATCCCGCTGGCCGGCACGGCGATTGCGCTGGAACTGGCCCAGCGTATCGCGCGCCAGGGCGGCGCTGCAATCATCATCGACTATGGCTATGAAGGACCAGCCGTAGGCGACACGCTACAAGCCGTGCGCAATCATCAGTTCGCCGACCCCTTCCTGCAGCCGGGCGAAAGCGACCTGACCACCCATGTCGATTTCACGATGATCGGCAACATGGCCCGCCAGGCGGGTCTGCGCATATTGGGGCCGGTAGGCCAGGGCGCCTTTCTGCGTCAGTTGGGCATTGACCATCGGGCCGAGCAGCTCGCCCGTGGCGCCCCCGCTCGCGCTGAGGAAATCGAAACGGCGCGCCACCGGCTGACCGACCATGACGCCATGGGCACGTTGTTCAAGGCGATGGCCTGGGTCCATCCGGACTGGGCCGACCCGGCCGGCTTCAACAGCTGAGCGCAATCAGTCTTCCTGATGATAACGGCTCAGCCGCCGGATGAAGCCGATCAGGCCCGTCTGCCTGCTCCGCTTCATCCGTTCGGCATGCAGGATCGTCTGCACACGGCGAAAACAGTCGTCCGCATCGACATTGCACAGCACATAGTCATAGCCGTCCCAATGGGCGATTTCGTTGGCGGCTCGGGCCATTCGCCCGGCAATCACTTCCTCGCTATCCGTGGCCCGGCCACGCAGACGTCGCTCCAGTTCCTCCATGGACGGCGGCAGAATGAACACGCGCACGACGTCGCCGCCGGCGATCTGGTGCAATTGCTGTGCGCCCTGCCAATCGATGTCGAACAGCACGTCGCGCCCGCTCTTGAGCATCGCCTCGACGGGCGCGCGCGGCGTGCCGTAACGCTGGCCGAACACATGCGCCCATTCCAGAAACTCATGGTCCGCCGTCATCCGGCGGAATTCTTCCAGGTCGACGAAATGATAATCCTTGCCGTCGACCTCACCCGGCCGCATCGGCCGCGTCGTCGCGGAAACCGACATGGCCAGATCCGGCTCGGCCACGAGCAGCTTGCGCGCAATAGTGGATTTGCCGGCGCCCGAGGGGGACGACAGAACGAAAAGCACGCCACGACGCTTGAAATCGGGCGCTTCAGTGGGAATGCTGTCAGCCATGGCCGCTAGTGACGCCGTGGATGGCGTTTGGCAAGAGGTCTGAAGGGGGCATGATCTTGAGACGCAAGCGGATGCGCAATCAGCGCGGGTTTCTGATCGCGGGGCTGATCGCGCTCGCGACATGCGCCCTTCTGTTTCTGATGGGCCGCCCTGCGATCTGTACCTGCGGCTATGTCGAACTGTGGCACGGGCGGCTGGACAGCGGGAACAGCCAGCATATCGCCGACTGGTACAGCCTAAGCCATGTGATCCATGGGTTTCTATTCTATGCCGTTACGTGGGCAATCATGCGGCGGCAACCCGTTGGTCCCCGACTCGCCGTAGCCGTTGCAGTGGAATCCTTGTGGGAGCTGTTGGAAAATTCACCTGTCATCATCGATCGCTACCGGAGCGCGACGATCGCGCTGGGCTACAGCGGCGACAGTATCCTCAATTCGATGAGCGACATCAGCATGATGGTGATCGGCTTCCTCTTCGCCGCAAGGGCGCCCGCGGCAGTGACGATAACCGTCGGGATCGCGCTTGAACTCATCGCCCTGGCGGTGATCCGCGACAATCTGACGCTGAACGTGCTGATGCTGGTGTGGCCGATCGAAGCGGTGAAGGTCTGGCAGTCCGCTCTTTAGGGCTGGGTGTTGCCACGCGCCTTGCGGGCTTCCTCGATCAGGATCGGCTCATTGCCCTGGTCCCGCAGCGCCTTGGCCGCGCGCCGGCGGTCGGCCTCCCGCTTTGTTTCATAGGCCTTGCCAGCCAGATAAGCGCTGGTGACGAACAAGGCGCCGAAAGGATAGCGCATGATCAGCCGCTTTGCCCCCGCCCCCGCAAGCAGGCCGACGACGCCCTTCTTGCCAGTTGCCGCCGCCACACGAGCCGCAACGACCGCCGCGCCCAACCGCGCGGTCTTGCGCAGCAAGCCGGACTTTCGCGAGGGGCGAACGGTGACAAGCGGCTGGGTGGGGACTCGTTTCTTCATAGCCCCTCAATGTATCGGATGGGCGCCGGTTCCGCCAGCATCACACCATATTTTCCGGCCGCACCAGCCGATCGAACGACGCCTCGTCGACGAGGCCAAGCGCAATGCCGGCCTGCTTGAGCGTCAGGCCGTGCGCGTGGGCATGTTTGGCGATTTTCGCCGCATTGTCATAGCCGATCTCTGGCGCGAGCGCGGTCACCAGCATCAGCGAACGATCAACCAGTTCCGCGATGCGCACCTCGTTGGGCTCCAGCCCCTCGACGCAGCGTTTTGCGAAACTGTCCATCCCGACGCTCAACAGATGGATGGAGCGCAGCACCGCCGCGCCGATCATCGGCTTGAAGACATTCAGTTCCAGGTGCCCCTGCAAACCGCCGATCGTCGCCGCCTGATGGTTACCGATGACCTGCGCCGCGACCATCGTCAGCATCTCGCATTGCGTGGGATTGACCTTGCCCGGCATGATCGAACTGCCCGGTTCGTTGGCGGGAAGGTCGAGTTCGGCAAGGCCCGATCGTGGCCCGCTGCCCAACAGCCTTATGTCATTGGCGATCTTGGTGAGGGCAACCGCCAGCGTTGCCAGGGTAGAGGATAAATGAACCAGCGGGTCGTTCGACGCCAGGGCTTCGAACTTGTTTTCTGCCGTGCGGAACGGCAATCCGGTGAGCGCGGCGATCTCACGGGCCATCGCCTGGCCGAAGCCGGCTGGGGCGTTGAGACCCGTTCCCACGGCTGTCCCGCCCTGCGCCAGCGCCGTCATACCGTGCATCACGGCAGGTTCTATCCGCTTGCGGCATCGATACAGCTGGTGCGCGTAGCCGGAAAACTCCTGCCCCAGGGTGAGCGGCGTTGCATCCTGCAAATGCGTGCGGCCGATCTTCACGATTCCGGCCCAGCCCTTCGCCTTGTCGTCAATCGCCTTGTGCAGCCGATCCAGCGCGGGAAAGAGCGCCTCGGTTGCCGCGCGGGCGGCAGCGATGTGGAGCGCGGTGGGAAAGCTGTCGTTGGAAGATTGCCCCATATTTACATGATCATTGGGGTGAACCGGAGTCTTACCACCCCGCTTGCCGGTCAGCGCCTCATTCGCGATACCGGCGATCACCTCATTGACGTTCATGTTGGACTGGGTGCCGCTGCCGGTCTGCCAGATGACGAGCGGGAATTGATCATCATGTCCACCCTCGATTACCTGAGCAGAGGCGGCCTCGATCGCGTCGGCCAGATCGGAAGCCAGTCCATGGCTGCGATTGACCCGCGCCGCCGCCTGCTTGATGATGGCGAGCGCATGAACGATGCCGATCGGCATTTGCTCGTCCGCGCCAAAGGGGAAATTCTCGATACTGCGCTGGGTCTGCGCCCCCCAATAGGCGCTGGCCGGCACCTCGATGGCGCCGATGCTGTCGGTTTCGGTGCGGGTCTTCATCTGCGACTCCCGAAAGGCGCGCCGTCCGCCCTGAACCTCCCGAAGGGCGCTCCTCGGAAATGAGGAAGAAAAGGCTTCGACAAGCTCAGCCCGCACGGGGTGAGTTCAAGAAACTATCTGGGAAGCGAAGCGACTGTCCGCCAGCCCTTATTTCTTCTTGTTGAAATCGACGGTAACGACATTCGATCCGTCCTCGGTCTTTACGAGCGGCGCGTCATTCTCCGCCTCTTCATGCGGCTCCGGCGCGCCGTCCGACTGGACCTGGAACTGCAGCGCGAAATTGACGGCGGGATCGACGAATGCGGTGATGGCGGCAAAGGGAATGTGCAGATGCGCCGCGACCTGGTTGAAGGTCAGGCTGACGGCGAAGGCATCTTCATCGACCTTCAGATCCCAGAATTTGTTCTGTAGCACGATCGTCATCTCGTCAGGGAAGCGCTCGACGAGATGGCGTGGAATATCGACGCCCACGGCCTGGGTCTTGAATGTGATATAGAAATGATGGCTGCCCGGCAGGCCGCCGGACCGTTCGACCTCACCCAGGACCCGGCCCACCACCGCGCGCAGGGCCTCCTGCACGATTTCATCATAGGGAATCAGGCTGTCGGGCAAGTCTTCGCTCATCCCGCAATGTCCTAGCGGCGCGACGCGGCGGGTCAAGTGTGCCCCACACATGCAACGCCACATTGCATGGCGCCACCAGTTCGTTATACGGCGCAGCCATGCGCACGGCCGAAATTCACCGCAACACTGCGGAAACGCAGATCGACGTGACCGTCAACCTGGACGGGACCGGCATCTACACCGTCTCCACCGGCATCGGCTTTCTCGATCATATGATCGAGCAGCTGTCGCGCCACTCGCTGATCGACATGACCGTGCGGACGGTCGGCGACCTGCATGTCGACCAGCATCACACGACGGAAGATACCGCCATCGCCATCGGCGAGGCGGTAGCCAAAGCGCTCGGCGACAAGCGGGGCATCTCCCGATACGGCACGGCCTATGCGCCGATGGACGAGACGCTGACACGCGTGTCGCTCGACATTTCCGGTCGCCCCTGGCTAGTGTTCAAGGCCCCTTTCACCGTCCCGCGGCTGGGCGAGTGGGACACCGAGATGATCGAGCACTGGTTCCACAGCTTCGCTCAGGCGGCCGGGATCACGTTGCACGTCGAAAATCTCTACGGCGGCAACAATCATCATGTCGTCGAAAGCTGCTTCAAGGGCCTTGCCCGTGCGCTGCGCCAGGCGGTGGAGATCGATCCGCGCAAGGCGGACGCGATCCCGTCCACCAAGGGGATGTTGTGACCGCGCTGGCTCTCATCGATTACGGCGCAGGCAACCTTCATTCGGTCTATAACGCCCTGCGCAAGGCGGGCGCGAGCGACGTCACCATCACCGCCGATGCCGATGTGGTGGCAAACGCAGACCGCATCGTGCTGCCGGGCGTGGGCGCCTTCCGCGCTTGCCGCGACGCGCTGGTCGCCATCCCCGGCATGGTAGATGCCATGAACCGGGCGGTTGGCACGCGGGGCACGCCGTTCCTGGGCGTTTGTGTCGGCATGCAATTGCTCGCGGACGCGGGCGAGGAATTCGGCCGGCATGAGGGGCTGGGCTGGATCCCCGGCACCGTTCGCCTGATCGAGCCGGCCGATCCCGCGATCAAGGTGCCGCACATGGGCTGGAACGACGTGATCCTGAACGGGACGCCGCCCCTGCTCGAAGCGGGCGAGGCCTATTTTCTGCACAGCTACCATTTCGAAGCGGCCGATCCTGCGCATGTCGCGGCGGTGACACACCACGGCGCCCCTCTGGTCGCCGCCGTTGCCCGCGACACGATCATCGGCTGCCAGTTTCATCCCGAGAAGAGCCAGAGCTATGGCCTCTCTTTCCTCTCCCGCTTTCTGGAGTGGCGTCCTTGAGCCTCATCGTCTTTCCCGCCATCGATCTGAAAGGCGGCCAGGTCGTCCGCCTTGCCGAGGGCGACATGAACCGCGCCACGATCTATGGCGATGATCCTGCGGCACAGGCGCTGATCTTCGCCGAAGCGGGCGCACAACATCTCCATGTCGTCGATCTCGACGGCAGCTTCGCCGGTCACGCCGTCAATGCCGAAGCGGTCGAACGCATCGTCGCGGCCTTTCCAGGCCATGTCCAGTTGGGCGGCGGCATCCGCAATCGGGAAGCGGTCGAGCACTGGTTTGACCTCGGCGTGTCGCGCATCGTCATCGGCACCGCCGCGCTCAAGGACCCGGAATTCGTAAAGACCGCCGCGCGCGATTTCCCGGGCGGCATCGTGGTCGCCGTAGATGCCCGCGACGGCTTTGTCGCGACCGATGGCTGGGCGGAAAAATCGGACATGGCGGTCGCCGACCTCGCCCGCCGCTTCGAGGATGCCGGTGTGGCCAGCCTGCTGTTCACAGATGTGGGCCGCGACGGCCTGCTGAAGGGCTGCAACATCGATGCAACGGTCGACCTAGCCCGCTCCACCGACATTCCGGTGATCGCCAGCGGCGGCGTAGCGGGCATCGCCGATATCCGCATCCTCAGCCTCCATGCCGACGAAGGCATCGAAGGCGTCATTACGGGCCGCGCGCTCTATGATGGCCGGCTTGACCTCAAGGCCGCACTCGCAGTGGCGAAGGCGGCGGCATGACCGTCCGCACCCGCGTCATCCCCTGCCTCGATGTCGCCAATGGCCGCGTGGTCAAGGGCGTCAACTTCGTCGACCTGCGCGACGCCGGCGATCCGGTGGAACAGGCGCGGGTATATGATGCGGCGGGCGCCGACGAACTCTGCTTTCTGGACATCACGGCGACGCATGAGGCGCGCGGCACGATCCTGGATGTGGTACGCCGCACCGCCGAAGTCTGCTTCATGCCCGTCACCGTGGGCGGCGGCGTTCGGAGCCCGGAGGACGCGCGGGCCTTGCTGCTCGCTGGCGCTGACAAGGTGGCGGTCAATAGCGCGGCGGTAGCTCGCCCCGAAGTCGTCGCCGAGATCGCCGACCGGTTCGGCAGTCAGTGCGTGGTGGGATCGGTCGATGCGCGCAGCGTGGGGGACGATCGCTGGGAAATCTTCACCCATGGCGGCCGGAAGCCAACCGGCATCGACGCCATCGAACACGCGATCCGTCTGGCCGAACTGGGCGCGGGCGAATTGCTGGTAACCTCCATGGATGGTGACGGGACGCGCCAGGGCTATGACCTCGCCCTCACCCGCACCATTGCCGACGCCGTGTCCATCCCGGTCATCGCCAGCGGCGGCGTCGGTACGCTCCAGCATCTGGTCGAGGGCGTGATCGAAGGTCATGCCAGCGCCGTGCTCGCCGCCTCCATCTTCCATTTCGGACAGCATAGCATCGCCGAAGCGCATCAGGCTCTTGCCGCCGCCGGGGTTCCGGTTCGGGCTGGCTGACCAGTTTTTCGTTGACGCGCCCCCCGTCCGGCGCTTGATGCACGGCATGCGCACGACCCTCTTTGCCCTAGAAAAAACCATCCGCCAGCGGCGGTCAGCCGACCCCACGCAGTCCTATGTGGCGAAGCTGACCGCACGTGGCCGCGCCAAAATCGCGCAAAAGGTCGGAGAGGAAGCGGTCGAAACCGTCATTGCGGCCATGGCTGCCGACCGTGATGGCGTCGTGGGCGAAAGCGCCGACCTGCTGTTTCACCTGCTCGTCCTTCTCGCTGACCTCGATATCCCGCTCGACGCTGTGCTCGACGAATTGGACCGGCGCGAGGGCCTGTCCGGCATCGCCGAGAAGGCAGCACGTCCAAAGGACTGAACGCCTTCCCCGGAAAGATATCGCCGCCACTGCGTTCTTGTGCCAATCCTTACAGCAGCAGGGAGGGCTTATGGTTCGGACAGTCATTGGGGGCCTACTCGGCGGCCTCGGCATGTATCTTGTCGGCTTCCTTTTCTGGGGAACGCCGCTCAGCGGCATTGCCTTCAGCCACACGGACGAACAGGCCGGCGCCAATCTGCAGAATGCGATGGCTCAGGCGCTGACAAAGAGCGGCACGGGAGTCTATGTGATCCCCAATCCGGCAACCGCGCAGGGCACGGTGCTCTACGGCAAGGGTCCCGTTGCAACGGTCTTCTACAACACCACCGGCTTTCCGGTGACCGACAGCGCGGCGATGGTCGGCGGCCTGATCCTGGCGCTGGCCACCGGCGTGCTGATCGCGCTGTCGCTACGTTACGCGGCGAGCGATTTTGGCAATCGCGCGCGCCTTGTCATTCTGTTCGCGCTGGCGGCCGTGATGTGGCTGCACATCGGGCAATCCGTCTTCAACCATGCGCCATGGGGCTACATGCTCTACCTGGGGTTCAGCGATTTCCTGGCGCTGGCCGCGGGGGGCCTTATCGCCGCGAAGATCATGGAGCCGCGCACCCTAGCCGCAGCCGGGCGCTCATCGGTGCACTGAGAGGCCAGCCCGCGCTGCTTCATCCGCGAGCGTGGTCATGGAGGCGGCATGTCGGCGCGCCACCGCCATGCGATCGGCACCGTAACCGCCGCCCATCGTGCTGGCGAGCGGGATGCCACGCTGCGCCGCCTGGCTCATCACTGCCCTGTCGCGCGTTTCGAGGCCTGCATCACTCAGGGCCAATCTCCCCAACCGATCGTCGGCATGGACGTCCACACCGGCCTGGTACAGGATGATATCCGGCCCGAACCGGTCGAGAACCATCGGCAGGGCGTCCATGAGCGCGGCCATATATTCGTCATCCATCACGCCATCAGCCAAGGCTATGTCCAGCGACGAGCGGGCCTTGCGCGCAGGAAAGTTCTTTTCCGCATGCATCGACAAGGTGAATATCTCGCTTCGTCCCTCCAGCAATCGTGCCGTTCCGTCTCCCTGATGGACGTCGAGGTCAAGGACGAGGATTCGTTCCGCCAGCCCCTCCGCAACCAGGCGGTTTGCGACGATCGCCAGGTCATTGAAGATGCAATAGCCTGCGCCACTCTCATGCAGCGCGTGATGACTGCCTCCCGCAGCGTTGGCGGCATAGCCATGCTCCATCGCGAGCTTCGCCGCCAGCCAGGTACCACCGGGCGAAAGCGTCGATCGCCTCGCCACGCGCTCGCTGATCGGGAAACCGATGCGACGTTCCTTTTCACGCGGGAGATTGAGCGTCAGAACCTCTGAGACATAGGCGGGGTCGTGGACCGCCTCGATCCATTCACGCGGCATGGGATCGGGTTCATGCACGGTAAAGGCGGCGGCTCCTAGCCTAAGCGCCTCCATCACCAGTCCATATTTGTCGAAGCGGAACTGACTGTCCGCCGGCGCGGGGGAGACATAGGCCGGATGGTGAACAACGTGGAGCATCATCTTTTTCCGCGATCGCGAGTTTGAACGATGGGGGCTTTGCGCTATCTGGTCCAGCATGAACCGTCCTGATTTGATCCGCTTCTGCCTTTCCAGCCTCCTGGGTCTGGCAGCCACGCCCACGCTGGCGCAACCCCCCGTCGTCGCGCCCACCCTGCCCGTCCCCGCGCAACCGGTCATTCCTCCGCCGCCAGCCGTGATTACGCCCCCGCCGGTGCCGATTCCCACCCCCAACGCAGCCCAGCAGGCCTGGCTGAACGGCTGGCTCAAGAGCGGCGCCGAGCAGGGATTGATGGCCCGCAGCAAGGTCAATGGGGCGCTGAGCGGCGATGCACTGATCAGCGCGGTGCTCGATCGAGCCAAGGCACTCAGCACGGGCCGCGTGGACACCGCAGACTTCCTCAATATCTGGGCGCTGCGCCCCGCCGCTTTCGATCCGCGCCCCGGACTTGCCCGCGCCATCGCCGAAGATAGTTTGCCGCAATGGACCGCGAGCCTGACGCCGCCTTATTCGGGCTATGACGGCCTGCGCAAAGGCCTTTCGGCCTATGAACGGATTCGCGATGCGGGTGGCTGGCTCATTCTCACTGCAAAGTCCGCTCCCGACGCCGTGCTCAAACGTCTGGCGATCGAGGACAAAGGCGTGCAGCCCGGCGACAAGCTGGCCGATGCGCTCCAGCGGGCGCAACGTCGCTACGGCCTCAATCCTACGGGCTTGCTCGACGCACGCACGCTCAAGGAGCTGAACGTTCCGGTCGAGGATCGCATCGCCGCGATCATGGCGAATATGGAGCGGTGGCGCTGGATGCCGCGGCAACTTCCGGTCAATCGTGTGCAGGTGAACATCGCCGCAGCGGTGCTTACCGTGTTTCAGGGCGATCAGCCCGTCACCTCGATGCGTGCCGTCACCGGCGCGCCCGACAATGCGACGCCGATGCTGTCTTCCAGCATCCACTCGATCGTCATCAATCCGCCATGGAACGTACCCACTTCCATCGCCAAGAGGGAATTGTGGCCCAAGGGGCGCGCGGCCTTACTGCGGCAGGGATACAAGATTGTCGGCACGCCCGAAACCGGCGAGCGGATCGTTCAGCCGGCCGGGCCGGGCAGCGCGCTGGGCCGGCTGAAGTTCGACTTCGACAATCCCTTCGCGGTCTATCTCCATGACACGCCGGCCCGCGCCAAATTCTCCAGCTATGACCGGCTCGCGAGCCATGGCTGCATCCGGCTTGAAAAGCCGGTGCCCCTCGCTGAACTGATGCTTGCCAGCGACCCCAAGCTGTCCGGCCAAGTCCAGACAATGATCGACGCTGGCAAGACCCAGCGCGTGCAGTTGCCGAAAGAGGTGGCGGTATATCTGCTATACTGGACCGCCTTCGCCAGCGGCAACGGCACGATGAACTTCCGTTCCGATCCCTATGGCTGGGACAAGCTGCTCGCCGAAAAGATCGAGGCCTCCAGCCGGCGGCTCGACCCGACTGCCGCCCCGGCCTCCACAATCGCATCCAAGGACTGATACCATGCGCACATCCGCTCTTGTCATACTCGCCGGCGCGCTCGCCCTTTCCGCCTGCGGCAAGAAGAAAGAGGAAGAGGCGCCGGTGGCCAATAATCTGACCGAACCGCCGGTCGAGAATGTCATCGTCGAAGAGCCGGAGGCCCCCTTGCCGCCCAGCAACAACACGGCCGCGCCCGCACCAGCGCCGCCGCCGACCATCTCCGAACAGCAGCAAATCCAGGACGATGCGGCCGCGACCGGGATGACGGCCCGGCTGGACGGCGGATCAACCGAGTCCGGCAACTCCATGAATTGAGGCCAATTCCGGATGCTTTACGACAAGGCGCTGTGAAGGATCCCTACTGCTATTGGACCAAAGCCGCGATTTTGCTATATTGCGATTCATGGATCGCCGTAGTTTTACGAAACTCGCTTTAAGCGGGATTGCTTTTTCCTTTCTTGCCGACAGCGCTGGGCGAGCGGCTTTGCCAAACCTGTCGGCGCCCGGCTCACCGCTGCCTGCCACGCCATTGGCGGCCCAGCCCTACGCCAAACTGCTGGAACGGGCCAAGGCGGCTCTGGACGAGCATGCCCACCTGTTCCAGCTGCGGGACCGGGTCGCGCTGGCGGACTTCAACGCCCCGTCGCGTGAATTACGCTTCCACATCCTCGACCTGATGGGCGGCCATTCCAGTTCGTACCTCGTCGCGCATGGCCGCGGATCGGACCCTGAACATTCCGGCTGGCTACAGAGCTTTTCCAATGAGCCCAATTCGCTGGCCAGCAGCGCGGGGGCATATAAGACGGGGGAGATTTACGAGGGCCAGCATGGCCGGGCCATGCGGCTGATGGGGCTGGACCCCGAGAACAACAATGCCGAAATGCGGGCAATCGTGATCCATGGGGCCGACTATGTGAGCGAAAACCATATCGCCACGTGGGGCAAGATCGGCCGCAGCGAGGGCTGTTTCGCCGTGGCACCGCATATGCTGCCGCAATTGCTGGGTCTACTCGGTCCTGGTCGAATGGTCTACGCAAACAAACTGAGCGAAACCGCCTAGATCGGCCGTCAAAACGCGTCTTGCCGCCACAGCAGGCCGTCCGATCCTCTATTCTCCCACGAGCGCGCAGAAGCGATGCGCCATGAGGAATTCCTGTTTGCGCCGAGCAGAGCGGGCTGCGGCGTCCGCATCCTCGCCCCATTGTGCGATTTCCCATGCCTCGTCGATTTCAGAGGCCGTCCAGACATCTTCCACATCGTGACCACCCTCGACCAGGGCAAGGCCGCAAACAAGCGAACCTGACAAGGTGACCAGCGTGGAAAGGCCGGCGAGACGGAACGGGTCCAAGGCAGCAACGGCTGCGCCCATCCGCTCCAGGGTCTCGGCGGGCTGCTCCACCGGAATGATGCCCTGCGTCACCTGAAACGCCACATCATAGCGGTGGCGCGCCCATTCCAGCAGCGGGTCCCACGCCGCGCTCTCCTTCGCGACCAGTTCATGCGGCCCATCGGCGCGATAGCAGAGCAGGTCGCTCTCCGCATAACGTGCGATCCCGGCGGCGAAGTCGCGGTGACCGGGAGCCACCTGGTCGATCGCGCCGTTGGCAAGACCCGTGAAAGGCATGGATCGAGGGTCAATAGTGTCGCCTTGCGTCCGCCATTCCCCGGCGATCGCCTCTGCAAGTTTCAGCGTCGGCAATGCGAGAGCCGCCCGCGCCGGCGTTCTGACCGGCCGGCCATCCAGGCTGATCTCATGGCCCTGCTCGCCCGCGACGACGTCTACATCCTTGTAAAAGCGCCTCATTGCGGCGGCTTTCTGAACAGGGAAAGCAGCAAGCGGGGGACGATCACGAACTGGAACAGGCCAACCATCACGAAGATCCCGCCCATCGCCTTGGCCTTCGTTCCCTGGACCCAGCCGAACCGTTGCGACAGGATGAGGAAGCCAAACATCACGATGAATGCTCCCGACAGGCGGAACAGACCCAACGCGAAAAAGCGCTGACGAGCAACCCTGTCGGGATCTGGCGACGGCGGTGGAGGCGGCATGTTGGTCATCGGCCGCGGATATGGCGATCCAGTTCGTCGCTGTCCATCACCACGACATGGGCGCCCGCCGCAATCAGGTCGGACGGCGCATGATAGCCCCAGCCCACGCCAATCGCGCGCACGTCCGCCGCCACGGCCATGTCAATGTCAAAACTGGTGTCGCCGATCATTACCGTGCTGCCCGGAGACGCGCCGGCGTCGGCCATGGCAGTCAGCAGCATCGACGGGTGCGGCTTTGACGGGTGGCGGTCCGCCGTTTGCAGCGTCACGAAAAGGGCATCGATACCATGATGCTCAAGACAGAGCTTGAGTCCGCGATCCGACTTGCCCGTGGCTACGCCCAAAAGCCACCCGTCCGCGTCCAGCGCGCGGACAAGCTCCGCGATTCCGGGATATAGAGGCTCCCAAACGGCCTTGTCGCGGCGCAGTTGCTGGAATGCGTTCTTGTAGCTTTCCGACAGCAGATGATGATAGTCTGCATCCGCGTCGGGCAGCAGCCTCGCCATCGCCGAAGGCAGGGACAAGCCCACAACGGAGAGGATCGCCGCGCGATCGGGCGCGACCAGATTGGCACCCTCGAATGCTCGGGTCATGGCCGTGCAGATGCCATGCTGGCTGTCAACCAACGTACCGTCGCAATCAAATACCGCCAGTCGATTGCTCATTGCTTTCGCGGCGCGGCCGATCCGCGCCCCCGGCGCTCCCCGCGCCGTCCCTTGCGCACCTGTTTGGCATGGGCGCGGGCCGCCTTCTTTTCATCCTCGCGCGTCGGCTTGCGCTCCACTTCCTCGTCCAGCGGCAAGTCACCTGACGACAGGTCGAACCCCAGGGAGATGAGGCTGGCGGCGAAATGTTCAGGCAGTTCCGCGCGCACGTCCACACGGCCGCCATCGGGATGGTCCACACGGATGCGGCGCGCGTGAAGATGCATCTTACGGCTGATGGTGCCGGATAGGAAGGCATCCTTCCCGCCATATTTGCCATCACCCACGATGGGATGGCCGATCGCCGCCATGTGAACGCGCAACTGGTGAGTGCGGCCGGTGTGGGGCTGCAATTCGACCCAGGCAGCGCGGTTGCCCGCGCGCTCGATCACGCGGTAGCGCGAGCGGGACGGTAGGCCCTCCTTCTCGTCCACATGCATTTTCTCGCCGCCCGTGCCGGGCTGCTTGGCGATAGGCAGCTCAATCATGCCATCGTCGATCGACGGCACGCCGATGACGATCGCCCAATAAACCTTGCGCGCGGTACGGCTGGAAAAAGCCTTGGCGAAAAAGGCCGCCGAACGGGCGGTTCGCGCGATCAGGAGCGCGCCCGAGGTGTCCTTGTCCAGTCGGTGGACGAGCTTGGGCCGCTGAGCCAGGTCGAATTCCAGCGCATCGAGCAGGCCGTCGACATGATCGTCAGTCTTGGTGCCGCCCTGCGTTGCGAGCCCGGGCGGCTTGTTGATGACGATCGCCTGCGCGTCCCGATGAATGACCAGATTTTGCGCGAAGGCGACCTGATCGTCGCTGAGTTGCGGGCGGACACGCTTAGGCTTCGCTGCCTCGACCGACTTCGGCTCGGCAGGAGGCACGCGAATGGCCTGTCCTTCCGTGAGGCGATCACCAGGCGCGGCGCGAGCGCCATCCACCCTCAATTGGCCGGTGCGTGCCCAGCGTGAGACGGTGTTGAAACTGACGTCCGGCAGATGCCGCTGGAACCATCGGTCCAGCCGAATGCCGTCGTCATCAGCGCCGACGCGGAACTGCCGCACATCGAGCGAAACGCCCTTTGTCGGCGAGGCTTTCGTCGCCATGGGCTTAGCGGTGGCCTTCGCGGGCGGTTTTGGCGCCTCTGGCTTGCGGGCGCGAGCAGCCTTGACCGCGCCTCTAGCCCGGCCGGCGGGTGCGCCGTCCGCCGGCTTGCGCCCGCCGCGCGACGGACCCGCGGGCTTACCGGGCGGCCGCCCCTTCATGCCACGCTCCGCATCACGGCAAGGCCCCCTGCCAACGCGGCTAGCGCGCCGACAACCGACAAGGCCGCATAGGCCGCAGCGAGGCCGAACTGCCCCCGCTCCATCATGAGGATGGTTTCCAGACTGAAGGAGGAAAATGTCGTGAAGCCACCCAGAACGCCAACCGCCAGCAGCAGGCGGAACGGCTCGCCGGAAGAGGCGTGGAACCGAGCGAGCCAACCCGCCAGCAGACCCATCGCGAAACCGCCCAGCAGATTGGCAGCGAAAGTGCCCCATGGCCAGTTCGCACCCGGCAGCATGTGGCCCGCAAACCGACCAAGCTGGTAGCGCGCCAGCGCGCCCACGGCGCCGCCACTCATGACGAGAAGGATATTGTTCATGCCGCCCGCCCTAGTGGCAAAACGCAGCAAAGGAAATGGCTGCGGGCTTCAATCGCGGCGCTTGCCCGTCTCAGCGGCCCTTGTCGGCAATGATATCGACATTCGTCCTGCCGCCCGGCGCATCAGTGAACAGCAGCAGAAAGGCCGCTCCGTCATCCTTGCGCGTGCCGCCCAGCACATGGTCGCTGCCCAACAGCCTGTGCTCGGCATCGAAACCCGATCGGAGGGCCTGGGTATAATAATAATCCATCACGCTCTGGCGCGGCACGGGCGTCACGAAAGTCGCCGCGCGCAGCGTGCAGCCATCCTTGTCCGCGCCTGCCGCTTCCACCAGCCGGGCACCGGGATAGACGGTAAAGGGATCTGGCAATCGGCTGGCCCACTGCATGCCCTGGGCAAGCTGCTTGCGGCAATAGGCATTGCCTCCGGGGCCCGATTGCTCGTGGGCAGCGGCGGCCAAGGTCGCCTGCGACTCCGTCGCTTCGCTCTGGGAGAGAGCGGGGGTGGCGAGCAGCCTGCCGCCTGCCTGCTTGACCGATTCGGCTAGCGCCTTGGCGGCTTCGCCTTTGAGCGCCGGCAAGGTGGCAACGACCGACCGGCCGCCGCCAGCGCCGCCGTGCGAATGGCGCGCAAGGCGGGGATTGACAAGGATCTGCCCCGCCAACCCGCCTTCGGGATTGCCCTCCGACACATTGTTGGTGAGCTGAGCATCAAGGGCGTTGAGATCGGCCTCTTTGTTCCGCTTGCCGCAGCCTCCGAGCGGCAGTGCCAGCAACAGGACAACAGCATAAACGGATCGCAAACGCGCCATGACTTCACTCCTTCGTAAACAAGGCATGAAGAACAGGCGTTAATTTTCCGTTAGGGAATTTGGTAAATGCTTGAACATTCCGGTGCATTTGCCGAACTAACGTGGTGACCGTCTTGGCCAGCGGAGGCCGAAGGGCCATCTCCTGACAATGCTCAACATCCTTTCCGTGCTCATCGGGCTTGCGACGCTCGTCCTGATGATTCCCGCAATCCTGCCCTTTGTCGGCATCCTCAACTGGCTGCTGGTGCCCATGGCGCTTTTCGGCGCCTTGATCGGCATGCTGTCCAGCAGGAACAGCGGGCGCAACTTCTGCCTTTTCATCGCAGCGTTCGGCGCATTGCGCCTGTTCCTGGGCGGCGGCATCTTTTGAACCGGTGACCGCGCTGTCACATTCAGGCGAATTCCGTCGCCTCGAACCGCACGGCCTCGCCCACCGCCTCATTGGCGAGCGTATCCTCCCACATGACGCGGTGGCCGCGCACGATCGTGCCAACGGCTTTGCCGGTCAGGTCCATGCCGTCGAAGGGCGACCAGTCGCAACGCGATGCCAACCAATCACGGCCCACGGTCCACCGCTTCTTGAGATCGACGACGGTGAAGTCGGCATCATAGCCCAGCGCAATCCGCCCTTTCCTCACCAGCCCGAAAACGCGCTGCGGCCCTGACGAGGTCAGTTCGATGAAACGCCGCAGCGACAGCCGCCCCTGCGCGACATGGTTGAGCATCAAGGGCACGAGCGTCTGCACACCGGGCATGCCGCTGGGAGAGGCGGGATAGGTTTTCGCCTTCTCCTCAATCGTATGCGGCGCATGATCGCTGCCCAGTACATCGGGCACGCCCTGGTTCAGCCAGCGCCACAGGCCGTCTCGATGGGCGGCCGACCGGATCGGCGGGTTCATCTGCGCATAGGTGCCAAGACGCGGATAAGCGTCCTCCGCCGCCAGCGTCAGATGCTGCGGCGTTACCTCGCAGGTCGCGATATCCTTGTTCGCCGCAATATATTCCAGTTCCGCGGGCGTCGTCACATGCAGGATGTGAATGCGGCGCCGCGCCTTGCGGGCAAGATCGATGATCCGCTTCGTCGCCATCATCGCGCTCTCGTCATCGCGCCAGACGGAGTGAGAGGATGGATCCCCTTCAACCCGCAAGTCCTTGCGCGCATTCATCCGCGCCTCGTCCTCGGCATGGATCGCGACACGTCGCGTTCCGCTCGCCAGCACGCGGGAAAGCGCCGCGTCATCGTCGACCAGCAGGCTGCCGGTTGACGCGCCCATGAAGATCTTGACCCCCGCCGTGCCGGGGATGCGCTCCAGTTGCCCGAGCTGTTCGGCATTGTCGGCCGTGGCGCCGACATAGAAGGCATGGTCACACCACATGCGATGATGCGCGCGGGCAAGCTTGTCGCGCACCCGTTCCTCGCTGTCGGTGTTCGGATGGGTGTTGGGCATCTCGAACACGGCGGTGATGCCGCCCAGCACCGCCGCGCGGCTGCCCGATTCGAGGTCTTCCTTATGTTCCAGCCCTGGTTCGCGAAAATGCACCTGACTGTCGATGCAGCCGGGCAGGACATCCAGTCCGCTGCAGTCGATCACCTCGCCGGCATCGCCCAGGCCGGTCCCGATCGCCGCGATCCGTCCGCTCCGCACTCCGACGTCGACTTGTTCGGCGCCGCCCGGCGTATGGACGGTGCCGTTCTTCAGGATCAGGTCGAAAGTCTCGGACATGCTCGTTCACCGCTTGGATATGATCGACGCCTGTCCTACCTAAAGCCGATGACCGGCACCACCCTTACCGACCGCGCCCTGCTCAGAATTTCAGGCGAAGAAGCGCGGCCCTTCGTTCAGGGCCTGCTGACCCGCGACGTGCTGACGCTGAAAGCCGGCGAGCCGCGCTGGGCGGGCCTGCTGACGCCGCAGGGCAAGGCGCTGTTCGACTTCATCCTGTGGGCGGACGGCGACGACATAGTGATCGACTGCGAGGGGGCAGAGATCGACGCGCTTGCCAGGCGCCTCATGCTCTATCGCCTGCGCCGCGCGGTAACGATAGGGCGCGAGGTCGGGCTGGCGGTCCACTGGTCGGCAATGGCCAGCGACCAACCATTGGACCCGCGCCTTCCCGCGCTGGGCCACCGCTGGATAGCCCCGCCAACGGAAGGCGATGCTTCACCTGCATTTCGCGCTCATCGGCTGTCATTCGGCGTGTTCGAGGGGGTGAGGGAACTTGGCCAGGACCAGACGCTCTGGCTCGAAGCCAATGCCGAGGAACTGAACGGCGTCGATTATGACAAGGGCTGCTATATCGGCCAGGAAAATACCGCCCGGATGCATTACCGGCACAAGGTTAATCGTCGGCTGGTCGCCGTCCCGCTAGCTGAGGCGGAGCCCAAGCGGCAGCGCGCGGTGCTGGAAGACCTCGGCCTCTCGATCGAACTGCGGCGCATCGAGGATATCACCCCGTCCATTCTTCCCCGGTGGCTTGCCAGCGCGATAGCGGAACAGGCAGGATGAAGCGCCTGCTGCTGGCGCTTCTGGCTGCCCTGACGCTTGCCGCTCCGGCAGCGGCCGACACGCCCTGGAAGTTGGTTCGGAGCTATCCGCATGATCCGGCTGCTTTCACCGAGGGCCTGTTCTTCCATGACGGTGCGCTGTTCGAAAGCACTGGACTGGAGGGTCAGTCGGAAATCCGCAAGCTTTCTCTCAAGGACGGCACTGTGCTGGAACGACGGGTCATCCCCCGTCCCTATTTCGGCGAAGGCATCGTCAACTGGAAGGATCGGCTGATCAGCCTCACTTGGCGCCACCGCCAGGGTTTCGTCTGGAAACTCGCCGATTTCTCGCCTGTTTCCCAGTTCCGCTATGAAGGCGAAGGTTGGGGCCTTACGCAGGACGGCCACAGCTTGATCATGAGCGATGGCACCGCGCAACTCCGCTTCCTGGATCCGGAAAAACTTATCGAGCAACGACGCCTCACCGTCAGCTTCCGCGGGCGCCCTGTCGACCGGCTCAACGAACTGGAATATGTGAATGGCGAGATATTGGCGAACATCTGGTACGCAAATCGCATCGCCCGCATCGACCCGCGCACAGGCTCCGTCATCGACTGGATCGACATCAGCCGGCTCGTCCCGCTGAGCGGCGCAACAGACAGCGAGGCCGTGCCCAACGGCATAGCCTATGATGCCAAAGGCCACCGTTTGTTCGTCACCGGAAAGAACTGGGCGAAACTGTTCGAAATTCGCTTGGAACGCGGCCCGGTGAAGTAAGGGGGATCAGCCAGTTTTCTTCCGCCGCGTCTCCCAACCCTTTCTGGCGGCGGCGGACCGGTCGGCCGCTGACCGTTTGGCTGATGCCGTGCCACCTTTGCGGGACGAGACATGCGTGTCGGGCTTGCCTCTTCCGGAACCGGACTTGTTGCCGCCCCCTGATTCCTTGTTGACTGTGGCCCAGGCCCGTCGCTCGGCTTCCTTCGTGGAGACGCCGCGCTTCTCATAGCCTTCCTCGATATGGTCGGCCTTGCGTCTCTGCTTGTCGGTATAGCTGTTCTTGTCACCTTGAGGCATCATCGATCTCCTTTCCGTGGCATCGCTCTCCCGTTCAACGAGCACGCGCCATTCCTGTTCACACCGCTCCGCATCCGTCACGACCGTCGAGGAACGGAAGCGCCTGGGCAGGCGTTCCAGCCTCTATGGAAGAACGCACCATGATCGAGCGGTTGGCGCGCCACCTTGCCGGCGACGACCCGGCCCAATGGCAGACGCGGGCAGCCGACGCGGCCAGCATCCTCGCCATCGTAAAGGTACCCGACGCTGCGATGCGCGAAGCAGGCGATGAGGGCGTCTGGCGCGCGATGATCAATGCAGCGCTGCGCCAGCGCTGGTCGGCAGCCCCCGCCAGCGGCGGCGGCGAAGCAAGGCCCGGCACTGACGAGGAGGGTGAATTTTCCCTCCCTCCCCAAGGCGTGACCGGCAACCATGCCGAATGGGTCCATGTTCATGATCCTCAGGAGAAGTCGCGATGAAGCGGTTGTGGAAACTGGCGCTGGTTGCGGGACTGGGTTCGGCGCTGTGGAAAAGCTTGTCCCGTCGCCCCTCCGCCGATGTCCAGGATGATCGCGCGCCGGCAGGCTCCTTTGGTATCGTGCGGGATGCCGGCCCCGCGGAACAGCATGTCGATGCCGCTGACTGGGATCTTGTCGACGAGCAGATGGACGAATCCTTTCCGGCCAGCGATCCGCCCGGCAACTATCGCGGCGTCGCCCGATCGCCGCTAACGCATGGCGGTTGCCCCTGACCATCGCCGTTCGTATGACGAGGCTGGGACGGGCTTTTACGAGCGCCTTAACAGGGGAAGAATATCAATGCCTTCGGGTTTGATTGCGCTGCTCGACGATGTCGCGGGCATCGTAAAGATCACTGCGACTTCGCTCGACGATGTTGCCGCCGCGGCTGGCAAGGCCGGGTCGAAGGCGGCAGGCGTGGTGATCGACGATACGGCGGTGACGCCGCGCTACGTCATGGGGCTGACCCCCGATCGCGAGTTGCCGATCATCTGGAAGATCGCGCGCGGTTCGCTCCGCAACAAACTGCTCTTCCTTCTGCCCGCGGCACTTGTCCTCAGCGCCTTTGCACCCTGGCTGCTACCGCCACTGTTGATGATCGGTGGCGCCTTCCTTTGCTTTGAAGCCGTCGAAAAGCTGCTCGAAGCGATCGGGCAAGGTCATGATGTCGCGGAAGAGGCGGTGGAGACCCATAGTTCGCAGGCACTGGAAGACCATAAGGTATCCGGGGCCATCCGAACCGATTTCATCCTCTCGGGCGAGATCATGGCGATCGCGCTGGGCACCGTCGCTGCCGAACCGCTGTGGGAACAGGCGTTGATACTGGTGCTGGTCGCCATCTTCATTACGGCGGGGGTCTATGGCGTTGTCGGCTTCATCGTGAAGATGGACGATATGGGCCTGCACCTCGCGAAACGCTCCTCGCCGTCGGCGCGCATGATCGGGCGCGGTCTTGTTCAGGCCATGCCGGCGGTCATGTCGATCCTGTCGGTAGTCGGCACCGCCGCCATGCTGTGGGTGGGCGGCGGACTGATCGTCCATGGCCTGCACGAGTTCCACTGGCAGCTCATTCCCGGCGCGATTGATCATCTGGCACAGGGAGCGGCCGGTGCTGTCCCGGCGCTGGCATCCCTGGTCGAATGGCTGATGAATGCCATCGGCGGCGCCATTGTGGGGCTGGTTATCGGCAGCATCGTTGTGGCTATCCTGCACCTGCTCCGGAAACGCTAGCGTCCGCATAATAAGGCTGGGGCCGCTCGTCGCGAAAACGGAGCGGATGCGCCATAGCGTGATGACGCAACGCACAAAGCAATTGAACCGGCGCGGCGAATCAGTAATGAACAGGGGCATCATGACACCCCCGACCATCATTTTCGAAGCGATCGCGCTTCAGAAATGCCTGATGGCGACCTACAATAAAATGGTCGTCAAGCTGGCGCCCCACATCCTCTACACACGCCATGATGAGATGTTCATCGATGCCGTGACCCTCGAGCGCGATGAGCGTCCGCCCCGTGAACTGAAGCTTGGCACCTTCAAGCTTGCCGGTCTCAACGACGTCAGGCTGCTGGATGAGGGGTTTGAGGCGATGTATGGCCTCTATGACGAAAATGACGCGAAATATAAGGACGTGACGCTCTTCGCGATTGCGCCGGAGAGCGCCGCAGCCTGACGCCCCGCTGTCCCACCGTCCAAGGGCGACCTCTTGTCGAGGACGACCTTTTTCATTTCTTGAGCCGGTAACCCGACCTGAATAGCCAACTGATGACCGCCAGGCAAATAACCAGCATGGCCGCGACGAATAGCAGGCTGTAGCCGATCGACACGTCGCCGCGGCCAAAGAAGGTCCAGCGGAACCCGGAAATGAGATAGACGATCGGGTTGAACAGCGTGATCGTTCGCCACGGTTCACCCAGCATGTGGATCGAATAGAAGGCGCCACCCAGGAATGTCATAGGCATGATGAGCAGCAGCGGGATGATCTGCAACTGCTCGAAGCTCTGCGCCCATATTCCCAAAATAAAGCCGAACAGGCAGAAGCTCACCGCAATCAGCAGCATGAAGGCCACCATCGCCGCCGGGTGCGCGACCTGCACGTCGACGAACAGGTGAGCCGTCACGAAAATGATCGTGCCCACGATCAACGACTTGGTCGCCGCCGCGCCGACATAGGCAATTACCGTCTCCCCAGCGGAAACCGGTGCTGACAGCAGTTCATATATGGTGCCGGTGAATTTGGGCATGTAGATGCCGAAGCTTGCATTGAAGATGCTTTCGGTAAACATCGACATCATGATGAGGCCCGGCACGATAAAGGCACCGTAGGGGATGCCGTCGATCTCCGTCATCCGCGATCCGATCGCGCCCCCGAACACCACGAAATAGAGCGAAGTTGTGATGACCGGCACGAGCAAGCCGGTCAGCAGGGTGCGGCTGAAGCGATGCAACTCGAACTTGTAGATCGCCCAAATGGCCCGATGATTGAACCCGTTCATGCGCCGGCTCCGTCATTCACCAGGTTGACGAAGATGTCCTCCAGGCTGCTCTGCTGCGTGTTCAAATCCTTATAGCCGATGCGTAGGTCGCCCAGCCGACGCAGCAGCGAGGAAATTCCCGTCCGTTCCGCCTTCGTGTCAAATACATATTCGATTTCGATGCCCTCGGCCTTCAGCGTCAGGTCCCAATCGGCCAGCTCGGCGGGCAGGCGTTCCAGACGTTCGTCAAGCGATATGCTCAAGGTCTTTCGGCCCAGCTTCTTCATCAGCGCCGTCTTTTCCTCGACCAGCACCAGTTCCCCCCGATTAATAACACCGACCCGGTCAGCCATCTCCTCGGCTTCCTCGATATAATGGGTCGTCAGGATGATGGTGACGCCCGTCTGCCGCAGTTCACCAATCAGCTTCCACATATCGCGGCGCAGTTCCACATCCACCCCCGCCGTCGGCTCATCAAGGAAAAGCACGCGCGGTTCATGGCTCAGCGCCTTCGCGATCATGACGCGCCGCTTCATGCCCCCCGAAAGCTCCAGGATCTTGCTGTGCCGCTTGTCCCACAGCGACAGGTCGCGCAGCACCCTTTCGACATAGGCATCGTTACGCGGCTTGCCGAAAAGACCGCGCGAAAAGCGCACCGTATCGATCACCCGCTCGAACGCGTCGGTATGCAGTTCCTGCGGCACCAGGCCGATCACAGATCGTGATCCGCGATAGCCGCTGATGATGTCATGCCCAGCCACCGTAACGGTGCCGCTGCTGGGCCTCACATTGCCGCAGATGATAGAGATCATTGTCGTCTTGCCAGCACCGTTGGGGCCGAGCAGCGCGAAGATTTCTCCCTCCTCGATCGCGAGGTCCACCCCTTTTAGCGCCTGAAACCCCGACGCATAGCTTTTCGTCAGGCCTCTGACGGTGATTATGGACGCCATGCGCGCATATGCCCCCTTATGTTGGAAACAACGAAAAGATAGGTGGCTGCTCGCACGGCGCAACCGCGCCTCTATTCACCCCGGCGGAAAAAGCGAAAGACGGTCGCCGGAGGGAAGTTGCGAACCGTCTGCCCCACGCGGGCAACATCCAGGTCCAGCGCCTGAAGAACGTCGCGGCTGACAGGTGGCCGGGTCGAATAGGTGAACTGGATGAAGCCCCCGCCCTGCCTCAGCATACGGAAGGATTCCGACAGGATATCGGCATGCATGTGCCGATCCATCGCCAAAAGAGGAAGGCCGCTGACAACGGTCTGATAATCGCCAGGCTCACCCGCCGCCATCGTCGACACGATCTGCGCCGGCGTTTCCAACACCGACACGGCGGGGAAGTGCCGCCTGAGGCCGCGCGCAAAGGCCGGGTTGATCTCCACCACTTCCAGCCTTTCCGGCGGAAGGCCGGTTTGCAGGATGGCCCGCGTGAACACGCCTGTGCCGCCGCCCAATTCCAGCACCCGCCCGTCCTCAGGATCTATATGGGTAACCATCAATCGCGCAAGGAAGCGGCTGCTCGGCACCACCGAGGCTGTCTGCCGGGGCTTTTTCACCCAAGCGGCGAGAAAATCCAGATATTCTGTCGCGCGCGCGCGAAATTCGCTATTGGGCAAAGCGATTGCCCGGCTGCGCTTGGGCTTAGGCTGCATAAGCGAGGGGCGACCGTCCACTTGTCATGGCGACTCCCCTTAGCGACCCGGACGGGTGGCGTCGATTGACTTTAGCATCGATGACTGCAGCATTTTTTCGCCGCCTCCGCCAAAGTGAATTGGCCTAGGCGATAGGTGACCAGCCTTCAGGCGCCAGGCTGGAGCCCGTAAACTCAAAGCCAGGAATAACGGTGCAGCTTACCAGTGCCCAGCCAGCCAATGGTTCGGCAGCCTGCCAGCAGCCGGCCGGCACATGTCCCTGCGGGCTCTCGCCTGCCAGGACATCCCCTCCCAACAAGAGCGTTTTGGCCGCGCCATTGTCGCTTGCGATCGACAGGCGAAGCGGCGCGCCCGCATGCCAGAACCAATGTTCGTCTCCATCCACGCGATGCCAGTGCGACCGCTGATGGGACTCCAGCAGAAAATAGATCGCCGTGCCCGCGGCACGCTCGCCCGCCTCAGCGGCCGCACGCCAGGTCTCCCGATACCAGCCGCCCTCGGGATGCGGCGACAGACCGAGCGCCTCGATCACCTGTTTTGCTTTTTGTCCATCGCGTTGCGCCATCGTCGATACCCAAATTTATTGACATCTTTTCAGTAATTTGTCTCGTTGCCGCACGTTCATGCAACCTCCGCCACTATCGGTGGTTCAAGCAGCAAATCGTTTGTTTCGGAGGAGATATTATGCGTAAAGCCGTTCTTGCCATTGCCGCTGCGTCGATGGCGATCCCCCTTTCCATGGCACTGCCTATCGATGGCGCCAATGCTCGTCACCATTATCGCTACAAGGAATGGCGCGGCCGTGACGGGCGAGAATATTGCCGCAAATCGGATGGTACCACCGGCCTTATCGTCGGCGGTGTCGGCGGCGCGCTTGTTGGCCGCGCGATAGACACCCGCGGCGATCGGGCGACCGGAACGATCCTGGGCGCCGCTGGTGGCGCCTTGCTAGGCAAGGAAATCGACAGCAAGCGTCGCTGCCGCTGAGGTCCGGCGCGCAAGGACCACAACGGATTTTCCGCGCATGATCCTTTAGCGCAGGAATAAGCGTCAGATTGGGCGAGACCCCCCGCAGTCATGAAAAAGGGCGGCTTCCTGAGGGAGGCCGCCCTTTTTTCACATGACAATCCCGGTTATTCGGCGGCTGCGCCCTGGGCTTCTTCAACCTTGAACCCGACCGCCTGGCCGCCGGACACGCCGGAAACCTTGCCGTTTTTCACCGCCAGGTTGAACGCGACAGCGCCGGGATAACGACGACCAGAAATGCGCTGAACGCCCTCGGCGGTTTCCTTGACCTGATAAACGTAGGTATAGCCCTCGTGCGTGAAGCGCTGCTTGGCTTCTTCCGCCTGCGCGGGAGCGGCGAGAGCGACAATCGCGCCAAAAGCGCCGGCGACAACAAATTTGGACAGCATTCGCATGGGTGTACTCCTTGTGAATGCCGATCAAACACCTCCGAATATTCTTTTCTGTTGAACAAAGGCCTAGGGTGGTCGCCAAGTTGAGGACAATCGCAAATTGGGGCGGCGCAGTTGCATTTACCGCAACCAATCCCGGATGACCTCGCTAACCTTTTGATTTAGAGATGATGTGCCGGAATTCTTGCTCTGTGAGGGGAGCCACCGATAGGCGCGACTGCCGCAACATGACCATCCCAGCCAACGCCGAATCCGCTTTCATCGCCTTCAGCGTCACAGGGTGGTCCAGCCTTTCCCTGGGCGCGACATGGACGGCAATCCACTTGCCGCTATTGTCCGTGCTGTCGGGCGCGGCTTCCTCGACGATCTCCATGATCCCGACAGCCTCAAGACCGATGTTGCTGTGATAGAAAAGCGCCAGATCGCCCTTTCGCATCGCCTTCATGTGAAGCTGTGCCGCATGGTTGCGAACACCGTCCCATTCCGCCTTCCCCTTTTTCACGAGGTCATCATAGGAGAACGCATCGGGTTCGGATTTCATCAGCCAATAGTTCATCACGCTTTCTTGCATCAGCGTGCCAGGGCGATCAAGGATGCGCTTGCCGGAGCGCCCTGCCCCGACGGGCGCCACCAAGCTGATCGGAGATGGGATAGTGTCTCAAGCGGTTCTGGACCAAGTACCGATATTGTCGATGAAGGCCCTGGATCGACCGTCTTTCGCCTCTGCGCTGGGCGCCTCGTTCCGACGCTTCGGCTTTGCCATGGTCCGCGATCATGGCATGGACCGGGCTCTGATCGACCGGGGCTGGTCGCTCGCCCGCGACTTTTTCGCTCTGCCGGACGACATAAAGCGCCGCCATGATGCCGGGACCAACAGCGGTCAACGCGGCTATACAGCGTTCGGCACGGAAATCGCCAAGGGCGCGAGCGAAAACGATCTCAAGGAGTTCTGGCATGTCGGCCGGCAACTTCCTCCGGGCCATCCGCTCGAAGGCACCATGCCGCCTAACATCTGGCCTGATGACCTGCCGGAATTCCGATCTGTCTTCTCAAGCCTCTACGCCGATTTCGAGCGCGTCGGAACGGAATTGCTCCGCGCGATCGCCGTCTATCTGACGCTGGAGGAGCATTGGTTCGACGATGCGATCCGCGATGGCAATTCCATCCTGCGCTTGCTCCATTATCCACCGGTTTCTCCGCAGGCTGCCGGAATGCGGGCGGAGGCGCATGAGGACATCAACCTCATCACGCTGCTGCTGGGGGCGGAGGAAGGCGGGCTTGAGCTCAGGAAGCGCGATGGCAACTGGCTGCCCGTCGTGCCGCCGCCAGGCGCGCTGGCGATCAACGTCGGCGACATGCTCCAGCGGCTCACCAACCATCAACTGCCTTCGACCACCCACCGGGTTATCAACCCACCGCCGGAGCGTCGCAATGTCGCGCGCTACGCCATGCCCTTTTTTCTTCACCTGCGACCCGATTTCCTGATCAAACCGCTGCCGCAATGTGTCGACGACGGACATCCCGCCATTGACCCGCCGATCAGCGCCCACGATTATCTGACCGAACGGCTGCGCGAAATCGGTCTCATCAAGGCATAGGGTGCCGGATCAGGCGCCGCGATCACTTCCGCCAGCGGCCGAGTGTGATACCGATCTCCTCGCCTTTTTCGCTCAGAGCAAGCTTGATGATCTTCACCTCGACATGCAGCACCTTGTCGTCCTGCAGGAATATGGTGTCGATAATGTGGTCGGCGACCGCTTCTATCAGCGTAAAATGCTGCCCCTCCGGTAAAGCCGACGTCGCCGCATGTTTGAGGTCCATGTAATTTTTCGACCGGGACAGCGGCGTATCCGCTTCATAGCATTCTGCGATCTTCAACCGCGCCCTGATCGAAATCCGCAGGGGCTGCGGCAAGTGCGTTTCTTCCGAATAGATGCCGGTCAGGACATCCACGTCCAGATGATTGACCTCCAGCGTCAGAAAATCGTCAAATCCGCTGATCATGTCTTTCCTGCTGCTGGCGTCGGCCAGAATAGACTTTAATTTTGCGAAGCAGGCGCTAAGGCCGCCGCTCCCGGCGCGGTCCATGCGCCATTGACGGCGGATCGGCAAGACGTGTCTCACATTGTTCCCCTGAACATAGCGACGGAAGGCACCATCAACCGGCTGCTCGATGATGCATTCGGGCCGGACCGGCATGGCCGCACAGCCTATCTGATTCGCGACGGGATGCCCTGGCTGCCTGGATTATCGTTCGGCGTCCTCGACGAACATGGCCTTCTGGTCGGTTCGCTGCAAAGCTGGCCGGTTGCGCTCACACATGCGGACGGGTCGCAGACCCCGCTCATCATGGTCGGGCCAGTGGCTGTCTCTCCCACGCTTCAGCGGACCGGCCATGGTCGCGCGATGATGGACGCGGTCGTGACTGCCGCCCGATCGCATGGCACCGAACCGCTGATGATGATTGGGGACCCGGAATATTATGGGCGCTTCTGGGGCTTTTCGGCGGACGGGACGACTGGCTGGGACTGCCCCGGCCCGTTCGAGCGGCGGCGGCTGCTGGCCCTTTCGGTTGATGGCAGCCCCATCGGGGGGCACGGCATGCTGACCCCACGCGCTCGCGTAAAGGCGTGAATTCCCTTTTGCCTTCGGGCGCGGTCGGTCCTATCTCGACCCCATGCCAATGGACCCGCCTCCTGATCTCGCCAGCCTGTCGCTGACCGATATCGCTCGCCTGCTCGCCGCAAAGCGCCTGCCGCCTGTGGACAGGTGGAATCCCGATCATTGCGGCGACAGCGAGATGCGGATCGCGCGGGATGGCACCTGGTTTCACCAGGGTTCGCCGATCGGGCGCGAAGCGATGGTGCGGCTCTTTTCCACCATCCTGCGACGGGAGGCAGACGGCTCCTATGTCCTCGTCACGCCAGTCGAAAAACTGTCGATCGAGGTCGAAGACGCACCGTTCCTCGCCGTCGAACTCAAGACCGAGGGCGAAGGCAGGGATCGCAGCCTCGCCTTTCGCCTGAACACGGGTGACCTTGTTTCGGCGGGGCCCGACAATCCGATCATCATCCGCGAAACGCAGGACGGACCCCACCCCTATCTGCACGTTCGTGCCGGCCTGGAGGCGCTGGTCGCGCGCAGCGTTTATTATGAGTTGATGAACCTCGCGTTGGATGAGGGCACGGATCGGGTCGGCCTGTGGAGCGCCGGGGCCTTCTTTCCACTGGACGGAGCGGCATGACGCTGACCGAGCGGCTGCGCCAGGCACTGGCGCAAGGGCATGAACGTGATATCGCGCTCAGCCAGGCCGATCTGCGCGATCCCCGGATCCAGGGCGAGATCGCGCTGGCGCCCGCCGCGGTCCTGGTCGCCATCACCGATCGTCCCGAGCCCGGACTGATCCTGACCGAGCGGTCTTCCTCCTTGCGCAAGCATGCCGGACAGATCGCCTTCCCCGGCGGCCGCGTCGATGAAAACGATGCTGACGAGATCGCCGGGGCGCTGCGGGAGGCGCAGGAGGAAATCGGTCTGGCGCCGCACCATGTCGATGTCATCGGCACGTCCGATCGCTATCATACCTTCACCGGCTTCGACATCGTGCCCGTGCTTGGGGTCATCCCGCCGGATCTGCCACTGACCCCTCAGGCTGATGAGGTGGCCGACTGGTTCGAACTGCCCCTCGCCTTCGCCCTCGACCCCGCCAACCGCGTGAAACGCAGCGTGGAGTTCGAAGGCGCCCAGCGCCATTATTATGAGATAATGTGGGGGCATCGCCGGATTTGGGGCATTACCGCCGCCATCCTTGCCAATCTGTCGCGCAGGCTGGGTCATGACCGCTTTACTGCCTGACGCGGCCTGGCGCCACCGGCCTGGTCTGGAGGACCTGTTGCACGCGTTGGGCGCGCACGAGGGCCGTGCCCGCTTCGTTGGCGGCGCGGTGCGCGATGGACTTCTGGGTCTGCCCGTCAACGATCTCGACGTCGCCACGGTGCTGGAACCGTCCGCCGTGGTCGAGCGGTTGAAGGCCGCCCGGATCAAGGCGGTGCCTACCGGCATCGACCATGGCACCATTACGGCGGTGATCGCTGGCTGGCCCGTCGAAATCACCACGTTGCGCCGTGATGTCAGCACAGACGGCCGCCGCGCCACCATCGCCTACACGACCGACTGGCGAGAGGATGCGTCACGTCGCGACTTCACCATCAACGCCCTCTATGCCGATCCGTTCAGCCATGAGATCACCGACTTCTTCGGCGGGGTAACCGATCTGCAAGCCCGCCGCGTCCGCTTTATCGGCGATGCCAGCGCCCGCATAGCCGAGGATCACCTCCGCATCCTGCGCTATTTCCGCTTCCTTGCCCGATTTGGCAGAAATGATCCCGATGACGAGGCCTACGCCGCCTGCCGCGCCGCAGCCAACAGCCTGATGGCCCTGTCGCGCGAGCGGATCGCCGATGAACTGCTGAAGCTGCTGACGCTGGACTCACCGCTCGCGTCGGTGCGCCTCATGGTGGAAGGCGAAATCCTGAAGCCGGTGCTGCCCGAGATCGATCGCCCCGGCCTTGAACGACTGGAACACCTCATCGCGCGCGAAGCGGCTAGCGCAACACCGCCAGTTGCGCTTCGCCGGCTCGCCGCTCTGCTCCCGCGCGACCCGTTTACCGCCGACGCCGTAGGCGCGCGCCTCAAACTGTCCAACAAGGCGCGCAAACGGCTGATCCTCGCGCTGGAGGCGCCTGACGCCGACTCGCAGCCGCGCGCGCTGGCCTTTCAGATTGGCGTCGAAGGCGCGATCGACCGCATCCTGCTGAACCCGACGCAGGCGATCGAGGATCTTGCGCTGCTCGAAGGCTGGACGCCGCCGCAGCTTCCGATCAGCGGAGGCGCGTTGATTGCCCGCGGCCTGCCACCCGGCCCTGATGTGGCCAAGGCCTTGGGCGAAGTGCAGCGCCTGTGGATGGAGGAAGGCTTTCCAGACGAACGCCGGGTAGCCGAGATCGCCGATCAGACCGTTTCGAAATTCCAGCGCGCACGCCAATAATCAAACGCTTCGGCCTCAGGCATCGGGCGGGCGAAATAATAGCCCTGCCCGTGGCCGCAGCCCATCACCTGCAGCGCATGAGCCAGCTCCTGGGTTTCGATCCCTTCGGCGGTCACATGCAGGTTCAGCGAATCGGCGAGCGACAGAATCGTGCGAACGATCGCCACCTGATCCTTGTCCTCCAGCATGGTGGACACGAAACTTCGGTCGATCTTCAATATGTCAATTGGCAGGCTGTGCAGGCTGGCAAGGTTCGAATAGCCGGTGCCGAAATCGTCCATGGCGATCGGCATCCGCAGGTCCTTGAGCGCAACCAGCAGTTTGCGCGCCTTGTCTGGGTCCGCGATGATCGCGCTCTCGGTAAGCTCCGCCGTCAGCCGGTTGCCCGCTATGCCCGAATAGCGCAGCGATTCCTCGAACATCGACGCAACGTCGTCGCGCGCCATCTGGATCGGCGACAGGTTTACGTTGACGCCGACTGGAAGCGGCTGGCCGAATTTCGCGTCCCAGCGGCTCAGCGCCTGGGCCGCTTCATAGGCCGCCCAGCGCCCGAGGGGGGTGATGAGGCCACTCTCCTCGGCCACCGCGATGAATTCCGCCGGTGGAACGCATCCCAGATCGGGATCGTCCCACCGCGCCAGCGCCTCGAACCCGGTGATCTCGCCGGTCTGCAAATGGATAAGGGGCTGGTAAGCGAGCGTCAGTTCGCCCTGCGCCAGCGCGGTCCTAAGGCGACTCTCGATGGAAAATCGTCGCTGGGCTTCCTTGAGCACACCGTTGCGGTAGATTTCCACCTTGCCGCTACGCTTGGCGATCTTCACCGCGGCCTGCGCCTTGCGGACGATATCGTCCGGATCATCATCCAGGCTGGTCGAAAGCGCGCAGCCGATCGCGCAATCCACCCGGATTTGCAGCTCGCTCAACCGAATCGGGGAGTTCAGCGCATCCCTGACTCGCTGAACGATGTGAAGGCAGTCTGACAAGCCATTGTTCAGACGAGAAAAGATGGCAAAGTCATTCCCACCGATCCGAGCAAGCACGTCACCCTGGCGCAAACTCGACTTCAACCGCTTGGCGACCGTTATGAGAAGCTCGTCTCCGGCCATCGGACCAAGGGATTCGTTGACCCGGCTGAAGCGGCTAAGATCGATGGCGATGATCCCGAACTGCGCGTGGTCCGACCATGGCAGATTGGACAGCCGGTCGTCGATTTCCTCGCCGAAGCCCGCGCGGTTCGGCAGCGCTGTCAGCCCGTCGGACAGTAGCTCGCGTCGCAGATTGCGTTCGGTGGCTCGGTCCGTCGTCCGATCTACCGCGCAAAACAGGATAAGATTTACCCCTTCCTCCGGCCGCGCCAGCAAGGCGGCGCTGCAGCAAAAATATTCGGGACCCAGGGGGCCTTCGCGCCGAAAGTCGAATAGCGTAGGGCCACTTTCCGCCCGGAGGTTCTCGACTACGCGGCCGCGCAATTCCTCAAGATGAAGCGATGGAATGGAAGGATCGACCTGCAGGAAAGCCCGTTGAAAGCCGGGGTTGCAGGCCACAAGCTGCAATTCTTTATCTTTCATGCGCAGAACCGCAGCAGCCTGGGGCAAGGCGGTCAGCCAATGTTCGGTCCCTGGAACATATCGCAAATATGCGCTGGCGGACCCCAGCACAGGGTCGCCGTGCGGCCTTTTCTCAGGCCGGGTACGCACGGGAAGCGAAGTCATGCCTCCCGCTTAACCCGCAGTGGTAAATTTTCGGGAAACGACAGACGTCGTTTTCGGTAACGGGATGTGTCGTTACGCCTTGGATTAGAAGCGGTTATCCCGGGGGAAGCCGACCGGCGGCATCCGCCCCGCTGCGCCCCGCGCTACGCGCCAGGGCGTCATGTCCGCCTCGGTCCTGGTACGCCCGCTCTCCCCGCCCATGGCCCAGCTAAGGCCACTCGCCATGGAAAAGGAGACCGCGTCCGAAAGGCCACCGTCGCGATAGCGCTGCATCTGGACGCCCTGTCCCCGCGCCATGCGTGGCATCTCGTCGAGCGAAAAGACGAGGAGCTTTCGGTTTTCACCCACCACTGCAACGCTGTCGGCGTTCGGTGCGATCGGGTGAACCACTGCCAATCGCGCGTCGTGCCGCACGTTGACCACCTGCTTACCCTTGCGCGTTTCGGCGATGATGTCGCTCACCGGCGCGACGAAACCGCGCCCATCCGATGAGGCCAGCAGCAGTTCCCCTCCGATCCGCGCTGGCAACAGGGCAACAATCTGCCCCTGGTCATCCATGTCGACCAGAGAACGCACGGGATCACCGAACCCGCGCCCGCCAGGCAGCTTGTCAGCGCCCAGGGTGAAGACACGTCCCGTCGACGTTGCCAGCAGCAGCTTGTCCGTGGTCTGCGCGTGGAAGGCGATCATAGGGCCGTCGCCTTCCTTGAATTTCAACGTATCGGCCGAAGCGAGATCGCGATGGCCGCTCATCGCCCGGATCCAGCCGCGCTCGGACAGGATCACGGTGATCGGCTCCTTCTCGATCATCGCCTCCAGCGGGATTTCACGTGCTGGCGCCGCTTCCTCGACCAAGGTCCGCCGCTTGCCGAATGCGCTGTCGGGGGAATAGCGCTTGCGCAGTTCGGCCAGGTCCTTCTTCAGGCGCGTCCGCTGCCGTGTCGGGCTTTCGACCAGCTTCGTCAGCTCATCGCGCTCCTTCAGCAGGGTCGAATGTTCGCGCCGAAGCTCCATCTCTTCCAGCCTGCGCAAGGATCGCAACCGCATGTTGAGGATCGCTTCCGCCTGACGATCGTTCAGCTGGAACTCCTCCATCATCACGGCCTTGGGCTCATCCTCAGTCCGGATGATCTCGATCACCCGATCGAGATTGAGATAGGCGATGATATAGCCGTCGAGCAGTTCAAGCCGTGCCGCGATCTTGTCCAGCCGGTGGCGAGCCCGTCGCACCAGCACGTCGATCTGGTGCTTCAGCCATTCCACCAGCACGGCCTTCAGCCCCAGGACGCGTGGCGTACGGGTCGCGTCGAGCACATTAAGGTTGAGCGGAAAGCGATTTTCCAGGTCGGTCAGCCGAAACAGGCTGTCCATCAGAAGGTCTGGATCAACTGTGCGGGCGCGCGGTTCGATGACGATGCGGATCTCTGCGTCGCTCTCGTCGCGCACGTCGGCCAATATGGGCAGCTTCCTGTCATTGATGAGCGCCGCGATCTGCTCGATCAGCTTTGACTTCTGCACCTGAAAAGGAATCTGCGTCACCACTGCGACCCAGGTGCCACGGCCGCCATCCTCCTTGTGCCAGCGCGCGCGGGTGCGAAACGATCCCCGTCCGGTCGCATAGGCTTCTGAAAGGATGGACGGATTGTCCACCAGAACACCGCCCGTCGGGAAATCGGGGCCGCGTACGATCTCCATAAGATCGGCATGCCCGGCGTCGGGATTGTCGATCAGCAGGCTGGCCGCGTCGATCAACTCTGATACATTGTGAGGCGGGATGCTGGTCGCCATGCCCACCGCGATTCCGCTCGCGCCGTTGGCGAGCAGGTTGGGGAACAGGCCGGGGAAAACCTCCGGCTCCTCATCCTCGCCATTATAGGTTGGGCGGAAATCGACCGTACCTTCGTCGAGGCCCGCCATCAGGTCGGCGGCCGCCTGCGTCAGCCGCGCCTCGGTATAACGCATCGCCGCGGCATTATCGCCGTCGATATTGCCGAAATTGCCCTGCCCGTCGACCAAAGGCGTCCGCAGCGAAAAGTCCTGCGCCAGACGCACCATCGCGTCATAGACCGACGCGTCGCCATGCGGATGATATTTGCCGATGACGTCGCCGACGACGCGGGCGCATTTCTTGTAACTGGTCGTGTTGCGCGCCGGGTCGGCAACCAGCACATCGGGCGCGGCGCCCGCCGGCTCCATCCGCAGCAGCCGCATCGCCCAGAGCAGCCGGCGGTGCACCGGCTTCAGTCCGTCGCGAAGGTCCGGCAGCGATCGCGCCGTGATCGTCGAAAGCGCGTAGACGAGATAGCGCTGCGACAGCGCGTCGTCGAACGGGTGGTCCTTGATGGCATCGAACGGGTCGCGGAAATCGGTCATCCCGGTCGGGATAGCAGTGCCGCGACGAAACGGAAACGGGCTTTGAACGTCAGAAGCGCCGTCCGGAGGGAAGGCGTGGGAAACGAACGGACCGATGACCAGGAAACCGCGGACAAATCAGCGGGACCTTCATCGCAGGGCTTGCACATTTGGGGCAAGGCGCCACTTTGCGCGCGTGTCCGATTCCAGCCCCTCCCCGATCCCCGTCCTGCCTCCTCCACCCTCTTCGCTGCTGACGGGGGCGGCACTGTTCCTCGACTTTGACGGAACATTGGCGCCGATCGCCGCTACCCCCGACGGCGTGGTCGTCGATGGCGCGTTGCTATCGTTGCTCCGCCGCCTGCGCGACGTGCTAGAGGGGCGATTGGCGATCGTCAGCGGCCGATCAGTGGCGACGCTGCGCGAACTGGGCTTTGCCGACTTTCTGCTGGCCGGCACCCATGGGCTGGAGTTTGCTGATCCCGGCGCTGCGGTTGAAGCGCCCGTGCGCGATCCTGCCGTTGATGAGGCGGAAGCGGCATTCAACGGCTTCGCCGCGGACAAGCCGGGACTGTTGGTCGAACGCAAGTCGATCAGCGTGGGACTTCATTTTCGCGGCGCTCCGCAATGGGGACCGTACGCGGGTGATCTGGCCCGCTCGCTGGCCGAGCGGCTCGGCCTGGCGGTGCAGCCGGGCAAGATGCTTTTCGAGCTTCGGCCGGGCGGCGCGGACAAGGGCAGCGCCGTCCATGCACTGATGGCGCGCGATCCCATGGCCGGGGGCACGCCGCTGTTCATCGGCGACGATGTGACGGATGAGGAAGGCTTTGCCGCTGCGGCTGAATTGGGAGGGGCCGGCATATTGGTCGGCCCGCCCAGAGCGACGCTCGCCGCATTCTCCTTGGAACAGGTTGCCGCCGTCAGGCATTATCTTTCACTGGGGGTCGCCGCGACCGATTGATCGACGACCGGCGTCCCCGTCGTTTGGACGACCAGGGGGCAGACCGATAGTAAAGTTCAGTGACACGATATTCGCCGGGAAAGAGCGGACGCTCGACCTGTGGCCGATTGGCAATTGCCAGGCATCCGCCCTCATCGACCGGGCGGGACGGATGATATGGGCATGTGTGCCGCGTGTGGACGGTGACCCCGTCTTTTCCGCACTGCTTGACAACAAGCCTTGGGACTCTCCCGACGCGCGGGGATTCTGGGCGATCGAACTGGAAAATTGCACCTCGATCGAGCAACATTATATCCGCAACACACCGATCCTCGTTACCCGCCAGAGCGACGCGCAGGGGAACGCCATCGAGTTGTATGACTTCTGTCCCCGTCACAAGCATTTGGGGCGCATGTATCGCCCCGTGGCCTTCGCGCGCGTCGTGCGTCCAGTGGCGGGCAGCCCCCGTGTGCGGGTGCGCCTCCGGCCCACCACATCCTGGCATTCCGAAAGCGTGCCGATCAGCTACGGGTCAAACCATATCCGGCTGGTGCTGTCCTATATGGCGATGCGTGTATCGACGAATGCGCCGATCGGCCTCATCAGCCAGGAAAGCTGGTTCCGCCTCGAACATGACATGCATTTTTTCATGGGTCCGGACGAAAGTTTTTCCGACGCGCTGCGCCCGGCGGTCGAGCGGATGCTCGACGACACGATCCATGAATGGCAGGTCTGGGTCCGCGGCCTTGCCATTCCCGCCGAATGGCAGGAAGCCGTCATCCGCTCCGCGATCACGCTCAAACTCTGCCAGCATGAAGAAACCGGCGCGATCGTGGCCGCACTGACCACCAGCATTCCCGAACATGCCGATTCGGGGCGCAACTGGGACTATCGCTATTGCTGGATCAGGGACGCCTACTACACGGTCGAAGCGCTCAATCGGCTCGGCGCGCTCGACGTGTTGGAAAGCTATCTCGTCTATCTGCGCAACATCGTCGATGGCGCGCGCGGCGGCCATATCCAGCCCCTGTACGATGTGCGCGGCAATGCGACGCTGGAGGAACGGGAAGCGAAGAATCTTCCCGGCTACAGAGGCATGGGTCCCGTGCGCGTCGGCAACGCCGCCTATTCCCAGATCCAGCACGACGCCTACGGCCAGATCGTCCTGTCGTCCGTCCAGGGCTTCATCGACCAGAGATTGCTTCGCCTTGCCGGCATGGCTGATTTCGAAGCGCTGGAGGTCGTAGGCGAGCGCGCCTGGTCCGTCTATGACCAACCCGATGCCGGCCTGTGGGAATTACGCACCCGCGCCCATGTCCACAGCTACAGCGCCGTCATGTGCTGGGCAGCTTGTGACCGACTGGCCCACGCGGCCGACGCGCTCCACCTGCCCGAGCGGGAAATTCACTGGCGCGAGCGGGCCGAGATCATGAAGGCCCGGATCCTGCAATCGGCCTGGCGCTCCGGCAGCAACGCCATCTCCGCCAATTTCGAGGAGGATGCGCGTGACGCCTCGCTGCTTCAATTGCTCGACCTGCGCTTTCTGGCTCCCGACAATCCGATGTTCCTGGGCACGTTGAAGGCGCTGGAAAAGGACTTGCGCCGGGGCAATGATATGCTCCGCTACAGCACGCCGGACGATTTCGGCGAACCGGTCACCGCCTTCAACGTCTGCACCTTCTGGTTGATCGAGGCTCTCCATCGCACCGGCCGCACCGAAGAGGCGCGGATGCTGTTCGAGGAGATGCTGTCCCGCCGGACCGCCGCCGGCCTGCTTTCGGAAGACATCGACCCGGTCACCGGCGAACTATGGGGGAATTACCCACAGACATACTCATTGGTCGGCATTATCAATTGCGCCGTGCTGTTGAGCAAACCCTGGAGCGTGATGCGATGAGCCGCCTGATTGTTATCTCCAATCGGGTCACAAGGCCCAACAAGTCAGGCAATCAGGGTGGTCTTGCCGTCGCGCTGGCACAGGCGCTGCGCGAAAGTCGCGGCATCTGGGTCGGCTGGTCCGGCGAAGTGACGGACACTTTCACCGGGCATATCGGCTTTTCCGAGGATCAGGGCGTGAAGACCGCCACCATCGACCTCGAAGAACAGGATATCGACGAATATTATAACGGCTATGCTAACAAGACGCTGTGGCCGCTCTTCCACTTCCGCATTGATCTCGCCGAATATGCACGCGATTTCGAAGGTGGCTATAATCGCGTCAACCAGCGTTTCGCCGACACCGCAAGCCCGTTGATCGAGCCTGAGGACATCATCTGGGTCCACGACTATCACATGATCCCGCTGGGTCAGATGCTGCGCGAAAAGGGCCATCGCAACCGCATGGGTTTCTTCCTCCACATCCCTTGGCCGCCCACCCGCCTGCTGGTCTCGCTGCCCCACCATACCAAGCTGGTACAGACGCTGTTCGCCTACGACGTGATCGGCTTCCATACGGAAGAATGGCTGGAATCCTTTCGCCACTATGTCGAACGCGAGATGGGCGGCACGGTGAATGGTGACTTCGTCACTCTGGGCGACCGGACCATACAGGCGATTGCCTGCCCCATCGGCATAGATGCACAGGAATTCGCTCACGCCGCGGTTACTGATACCGCTAGCGAGATGTTCCGGAAGGTCCGGCGCTCGCTGCAGGATCGGTCGTTGATCGTGGGCGTCGACCGGCTGGATTACAGCAAGGGCCTGGAGGAGCGCTTCAATGGCTACGCCCGCTTCCTGAAGGACCACGCCGAACACCACCGCAACGTCGTCCTGGCGCAGATCGCGCCCCCCTCGCGCGAAGATGTACAGAGCTATCAGCATATCCGCGCCACGCTTGACGCGCTCGCCGGCCGGATCAACGGTGAATATAGCGACGTTGACTGGACTCCGGTGCGCTACGTCAACCAGGGATATCCGCGCGACAAGCTCGCCGGCATATATCGCGCCGCCCAGATCGGCCTCGTGACGCCCTTGCGGGATGGCATGAACCTGGTCGCCAAGGAATATGTCGCCGCCCAGAATCCGGACGATCCGGGCGTCCTCATCCTCTCGCGCTTCGCCGGTGCTGCGGTGCAGCTCAAGGACGCGCTGCTGATCAATCCCTATAGCCCCGAGGAAATGTCCGACGCTATCAACCGGGCGCTCTCCATGCCACTGGACGAACGCAAGCGGCGCTGGCGGGCGATGATGGATTGCGTCGAACAGCAGGATATCCGCTGGTGGCGGCAATGTTTCACGGCGCGACTGTTGTCGGTCAAACGCGACGGCGTGGAAAACAATCCGCAGGCAGAAGCGGCGGCATAAGCTACGCTGCGGTTCGCGGCCGCGATCAGTGGGCTAATTGCACCCCTGACCGCTTTGGTCTATGGGCCGAGGTCAAGCAGCCCCGGCACCCGCTGATCCTTCCCGATTCGCGTTTGCCGGGGCAGATTCATTCTTGGAAGACAGGAACCGCGCATGGCCCGTCGCCGCCAGATCTACGAAGGCAAGGCAAAGATCCTCTACGAAGGCCCTGAGCCCGGCACGATCATCCAGTATTTCAAGGATGACGCGACTGCCTTCAACGCCCAGAAGAAGGGCACGATTTCCGGCAAGGGCGTGCTCAACAATCGCATTTCCGAGCATATCTTCACCCTGCTCGGCCAGATAGGCGTCCCGACCCATTTCATCCGTCGCCTCAACATGCGCGAACAGCTGGTCCGCCAGGTCGAGATCGTGCCGATCGAGGTCGTCGTCCGCAATGTCGCGGCCGGTTCGCTCAGCAAGAAGCTGGGCATCGAGGAAGGCACCCAACTGCCCCGCACCCTCATCGAATATTGCTACAAGGACGACGCGCTGGGCGACCCGCTGGTGTCCGAAGAGCATATCGCCTGTTTCGGCTGGGCCACGCAGGAGGAGATGCACGACATCGCCGACATGGCGATCCGCATCAACGATTTCATGTGCGGCCTGTTCGCCGCAATCGGTATCCGCCTGATCGACTTCAAGCTGGAATTCGGCCGACTGTATGACGGGGATTACAGCCGCGTCATCCTCGCGGACGAAATCAGCCCGGACGGCTGCCGCCTGTGGGATATGACCACCGGCGAGAAGCTGGACAAGGACCGTTTCCGCCGCGACCTGGGCGGCGAAGTCGAAGCCTATCAGGAAGTCGCGCGCCGCCTGGGCCTGTTGCCCGAGGGGCTCGACACGACCGTGCTGGACTTGGACACCCACCGGAAGAAGCGCAGCAAGGATTGATCCTTCGAGCGGCGCGCTGTTCACGCGAGCAGCGCGTCCGCCATAAGCTTGATGCCCAACAGCAGCATGAGCACGTATATCAACGTGTAAAAGCGGCTGGCATCGACCCGGCGCACCAGTGCGACCCCCGCAAAGGTCGCACCGATGGCCACCGGCACCAGCATGGCTGTCGCCGCCAGGTTCGCCGGGGTAAACTGCCCTAGCGCCGCATAGGCCAGCACCTTCATCCAGTTCGTCGCAGCGAAGGCAATCGCGGTCGTCCCAACCAGCATGTCGCGTGGCAAGCGCTTGGGCAGCACCCACATCTGGAACGGAGGCGATCCGGCGTGGCCAATCTGACCGGTGAAACCACTTGCCACGCCAAATAACATGCCGACCCAGGCAGGAGAGCTGGACGGCAGCACGACGGATCCACCCCGCTCGATCCACAAGCGCTGAAGTCCAAAGAGCGTGGAGATCAGCCCCAGCACACCCAGTACCGTCGTTTCCGGCACCTTCGCGGCGAAGAAATAGCCAAGGGTCACACCCAAAGCCATGCCCGGCAGCATAACCTTCAATATGTGCCGGTCCCAGCTGTGGCGGAATGCCCAGACGCTTACCATATCCTGCAAAATCAGGATCGGCAGCATGATCGCCGCGCCCCGCACCGGATCGATGCCCAGCGCCATTACCGGCATCGCCAGCGCACCCATGCCTGCGAAGCCGCCCTTTGCTAGGCCGGACAGGATGACAGCCATGATGGCGCAGGCATAATAGACAGTATCGGTGCTCATGCCCGACGGCCTAGAACAGAGATCAAGCCGAACGAAGCCATTTTCGGGAGTGCCGAAGGCGGCACTCTCCCCATTTTAGGCGTTTGCGCGATAGCCGATCAGGATGCCGAACGCGAAGGTCGCCACCAGCGCCAGTTGCACCCGCCCATGCGGATCATCATAGCCGACAATCTGCTGCCCGAAAGCGAACAGCCCGACGAACATCGCCAGTGCAAGACCAGCCATCGTGACAAACCCTTTCTCAACTGGGCCGATGATAGTCCGGCTGTCGCTAACAAAGGGATAATGCCTTGCCTGCGAAGGCGCACGCGACTAGGGGGTGCGCGAAAGCCAGCCACGGAGTTTCCTGCCCCATGAAAGCCCGCATCTTCGTCACGCTCAAGGGCGGTGTCCTCGATCCGCAGGGCAAGGCGATCCACCATGCGCTCGAAGGCCTGGGCTTTGGCGGCGTCAATGACGTACGCGCGGGCAAGCTCATAGAATTGGATCTGGCGGATGGAACGAGCGATGAGGATATCGATGCCATGTGCCGCAAGCTGCTCGCGAACACGGTGATCGAAAACTACCGGATCGAAAAGGTAGCCTGAGCCATGAAGAGCGCCGTCATCGTCTTCCCGGGCAGCAACTGCGATCGCGACCTCGCCGTGGCGTTCGAAGCGGTGAGCGGCGCTAAGCCAGTCATGATCTGGCATCGCGACACCGAATTGCCCGGTGATATCGACCTGATCGGCGTGCCGGGCGGCTTTTCCTATGGCGATTATCTGCGCTCCGGCGCGATGGCTGCGAGATCCCCGGTGATGCAGGCGGTCGCAAAGGCAGCCGAACGCGGCGCCTATGTGCTGGGCATCTGCAACGGCTTCCAGGTCCTTACCGAAAGCGGCCTGCTCCCCGGCGCTCTGCTCCGCAACGCCGGTGGCCATTTCGTCTGCCGCGATGTGTCGCTGACCGTCGAAAACGCCCAGAGCGCCTTCACCAGCCGCTTTGCCGCAGGCGAATCGGTGGTCTTTCCGGTCGCGCATCATGACGGTAATTATTTCGCCGACGCTGACACGCTTGATCGGCTGGAAGGCGAAGGCCGAGTGGCGCTGCGCTATGCCGAGAGCGTCAACGGATCGGCGCGGAACATCGCCGGTATTCTCAATGAGGCGGGCAATGTGCTGGGCATGATGCCACACCCCGAACGGGTGATCGAAGCTGCACATGGAAAAACCGACGGCCGACGGCTGTTCGAGGGACTGGTCGAAGGGCTGCTGGCCAAGGCCTGACCCGCCGGAATCGACCGACAGCGGACCGGAATATCATCGTCATCCCAGCACAGGCCGGGATGACAACAGGCCTCTCAAAACCGCAACGAGCGACGCCGCATCGTCCTGCTGACAAATGGCCTACAGGTCGCCAGATAGCTGAAATCCCCTTTCACCCGCCCCGGTGATAATCATATTCGAAAGCCCGACCTTGCTGCTTCGTCAGCACGGCGCCGACGATCGCCGCACCGGCGCGGCGGAGACGATCCACAGCGACGCGAAGACCGCCATGATGATTGCGGCCCCATTCGACGACCAGCACCGTGGCCTGCGCCTTGGCCGCGATGAGCAGCGTATCGGGCGGCCCCAATATCGGTGGGGCATCGATCAGAACCGTGTCGTAATGGCCTTGCACGCTGGCGAGCAGCACATCCAGCGAGGTGGTCGAGAGCAGTTCAGCGGGATTGGGAGGGATCGCCGCGCCGGGCAGCAGCCTGATGCCGGGCGTGCCGCTATCGACGATCACATCGTCCACTTTCGCCTGGCCCGTCATCACTTCGCTGATGCCATGGGCAGGGGCCAGCCCGAATAGCTCATGCTGGCGCGGGCGGCGCATGTCCGCGTCGATCACCAACACCCGCCTGTCGAGCTTCGCCAGGGCAAGCGCCAGCGCATGGACGGTGGCGGACTTGCCCTCCCCTTCCTGCGCGCTGGTCACGAGGATAGAACGCGGCAGCCCGCTCGCCAAGGCGAGCAGCAGGGACGAGGCGATCGGCATGAGGGCTTCCGCTGTTGGACTTCCCGCCGCGGGAACTGTGCCAAGCAGCGGCAGATTGGCCCGCTCGACCAGCGTGTCAGCCGATGTCACTGCGTCGTCGAAGACATGGCGGCCGGCGACCAGCAGCAGCCCCAGCGCCAATCCACCCAGCGACGCAAGCAGCATGGTGATGCCGATATTGGGCGAAGAGGGACGCGAGGGCACGGCCGCGCGGTCAAGCGGCTGGATGCGGCCAGCCTGGAACCCGGCCTGCGACGCCATGTCCCGATAGCGCTGAAGCAGGCTGTCGTGCAGAAGCCGATAGGTATCGACCGACCGTTCCAATATGCTCATCTGCACGCCGCGCCCGCGCTCTGCCTGAGCCTGACGCTCCACGTCGGCGATTTCGGCATCGATCTGCTTTTCGCCATGAACGGCAACTTCATATTGTTCGCGCAGCGAGGCGCGGATCGTGTCCGCCATCGATTGCGCCTGATCGTCCAGCGCGGCCAGCTTCGCCCGCGCTTCGCGCATTTCAGGATGAGCCTCCTTGCGAAACTGCCGTTCCTCGACGAGCTCTGCGCGCGCTTGCGCCCGTTGGGTCATGATTTGCTGCATCGCGCCGTTGCTCAGCACTTCGGGGAGCGTTTCGACGTTGGAAATGCGCGCGCTTTCCCAGCGTTTTTGTGCCGCGATCCGGTCCGCCGTTGCCTGCGCGCGGAATGCGTTTAGCTGCGCCAGCCGGGTGGCGGTGGTCCCGTCGGGCGCGGCATGCTCGCTTCCCGGTAGGGGTGCGGCCCCCGTTTGCGCCGCATAGACGGCGAGGTCCCGTTCGGCGCGCTCCAGATCCCGCCGCGCGCCATCCAGCTCGCCCATCAGGAAGCGGCGCGCCTGGACGCCGGATTCGAACCCGCGCTTGAGATCGGCACGGATCAGGCTGTCAGCATAGCTGTTGGCGACGCGGGCGGACAGCACCGGATCGGCGCTGGTGAAGCTGATGCGGATCACCCGGCTCTTGCCCGGTAGTTCGACTTCGAGATTGTCGCGCAAAAGGCGGATGACTGTCTCTGTCTCGACCTGCCGCTGGCTCAGCGAACCCGATCCCTGGTCGGGGCGGCGGACATCCATGCCGTCGAAGAAGGTGCGGCTGCCGACCAGCGCCAGTTCCTGCGCCACATCCTCTGCCAGGGCGCGGCTGCGCAGCACCTCCAGTTCGGTCTGCATCAGCGATTCGGTGTCGGCCGCCGCCATCGGCCGCTGCGTCGCCCCGGCTCCCGCGGCACCGGCCGGCACATCCTCTACCTCGACTGAGGCGGTGGCGCGATAGTCCGGCGTCGACAGCAGGATGAAGATGATGCCAGCCAACACGCACAGCGCCATGGTGACGAATAGAATGACGCGATGCCGCCGTACCGCCTTCCATGATGTCCGCGTCACGGCCAGCACCCGAGCAGCGCGTGCCTCGCTCAGCGGCCCCGCGCCGGCCGGATCCAGGAGGAGGGACGGGCCAGCCATCAGCGCCCTCCGTCCAGCGCAACGAAACCAAGGCCGATCGCAGGCGCGGCCAGCAGCGCGCCGCCCAATATGGCCTTTGCGCGCGACAGGCCGACGATAATCGTGTCGCCGGGCAGGATCTCCGGATCAGGCGCCTCGCCCTTGCGGATCGCGGAAAGGTCAAACATCGCCGCCTTGCGCTGGCCGTCGACCTGCCGCACGACGACAATCTGGCGCAAGCTGGCGATGCGGGTCGGCCCCTTCGCCATCGCCACCGCCTGGATCAGGCCCACGCGCCCCTCCACCGGGAACAGGCCGGGCTCCCGCACTTCGCCGTCAACAGTGATGCGGCGGCCCACCGCCCTTTTCACGAAAACCGTCACTTGGGGTGAGACGAGGTATCGCTGACCCAACTGCCCGGCAATGACATCGGATGCCTCACCGGCGGACAGGCCAGCTACGGGCACGTCCCCGATCAGCGGCATCCGTACCATCCCGGCCGCTGTCACCTGCGCGTCTTCGAGCGAGAGGCCGGGCTCATGATAGACCTGGATGCGCAGCACATCATCGGGCGCGATGCGATAGTCCTGGCCGACCGCCGGGGCGGGCGGGAGCACGGCATAGGCGGCCTCACCCTTGGGCGCGTCCTCGACCGTCGAGCAGGCACCGAGCAGCGCACAGGCTGCCGCCAGGCCCAGCAATCGGCTCATGCTGACGATCGGCTGATGCATTCCGCCCTGAAACTCCATGCCTTACGCGTCACCCATGAACGAGCGACCGCTGCGCGCGGGGTTAACGGGGCGGACCGATCATGGCAACTACAGGCGGGACGGCCCGCTTGGCGCGGAGGGTGATCAGATCGCGGCGCGGCCCTGATCGGGCGTGACAATGCGGCGCGGCTGATCGGGCCAGACGCCCCGCGTATCGTAGACAGCTTTGCCGATACGTTCGTCGACGGGCACCGATTTGAACATGTCATGATCGACAAGAATGACAAAAACGCCGCATTGTTCCAGAGCCGTATCGAAATCGATCAGCTCGGCCCCGGTGCCGGCGAACTCCATCGGCAGCGCCTGTGCATAAGGTTCGACCAGCTTGACCCGCCGACCGTAGCGACGGGCGAGGCGCGCCGCGACCTTGACCGCAGGGCTTTCGCGGAAATCGTCGATATTCGCCTTGAACGCAAGGCCGAGACAGGCAACGTCCTCGCCTGGAAATTCGTCGATCAGATCGGATGCCTTCGCCACCACATGGTCCGTCTTGCCGTCATTCACTTCCCGCGCAGTGCGGATGAGGCGACTGTTTTGGGGGTCGCCATGCACGATGAACCAGGGATCGACAGCGATGCAGTGGCCGCCGACGCCGGGACCGGGCGACAGGATGTTGACGCGGGGGTGACGATTGGCCAGTCGGATCACTTCCCACACGTCGATATCCATCCCCTCGGCAATCACCGACAATTCGTTGGCGAACGCGATGTTGACGTCGCGGAAGCTGTTTTCGACCAGCTTCACCATCTCGGCGGCACGCGCCGTGGTGGTGATGCAGGCGCCGCGGACGAACTGGCGGTAGAAGGCCAGCGCCTTGCGCGCGCAGCGCGGCGTGATGCCGCCGATGCAGCGGTCATTATCGATCAGTTCGACGAGGATGCGGCCGGGCAGCACCCGTTCCGGGCAGTAAGCGATCGCGATGTCTCCGGCGCCGCCCTGGCCCGGCATTTTGAGATCGGAACGAAGCTGCGCGAAAAGGTCGCGGATCGCTTCGGTGGTGCCGACCGGAGAGGTGGATTCGAGGATCACCGTGTCGCCAGCCTTAAGCACCGGCGCAACGGTGCGTGCGGCCTTCAGCACGTGGGAGATGTCAGGCGCGCGATCCTCCGCGACCGGAGTCGGCACGGCTATGATGAAGACATCGCTTGGCTCGACGATCAGGCTGGCGCGCAGATTGCCGCGCGCGACCACGCCCTGGACCAGACCGTCAAGGTCGACCTCCTCAATGTGGACGCGGCCGCTATTTACCGTCTCGACGACATGGGCGCTCACATCGACGCCCACCACCTGCGCGCCGCCACGGGCGATCAGTGCGGCGGTCGGCAGGCCGATATAGCCAAGACCGATGACCGAAACCTTCTGCTGCAGCTTGTCGAAAGGCATGGGATATTCCTGGGAAGCCAGTGATTTTCATGGCCTTCCTGCCCGGAAATGCTGAAGATTTCGGTAACAAGCGAGGGCAAGGATGACCGCTGTTAAGCGGCCTCGTCCATATCCTCGTCGCGCGCCTCGCTCTTGGCGATGATGGCTGCGATGCGTTCGGCCGCATGCCCATCTCCAAAAGGATTGTAGGCGCGTGACATCGCCGCATATGCGGCCTCGTCATCCAGCAGCGCCAGCACTTCACGCACGATGCGGGCGCGATCCGTGCCGACGAGCTTTGCGGTGCCAGCAGCCACGCCTTCGGGACGCTCGGTGGTCTCGCGCATCACCAGCACCGGCTTGCCGAGCGAAGGCGCTTCCTCTTGCACGCCACCGCTGTCTGTCAGCACCAGATGGCACATGTCGAGCAGCCGCACGAAATGCGGATAATCGAGCGGTTCGATCATCGCGACATTGGGCAGGCCGCCCAGCACCGCTTCCATGACTGGCCGGACATTGGGATTGGGATGGACCGGGAAAATGACGGCAACGTCGGGGCGCGCAGCAATGTCCGCGATCGAGCGGGCGATCGCCTCCATGCCGCCGCCGAAATTCTCGCGCCGGTGGCTGGTGACGGCCAATATCCGCTTGCCCGCGAACCGGGCGGCAAGGTCGTCGAGTCCAGCGGCAAGCGCAGGCGTCGCCTGCACCCGCTCGCGGGTGGCGAGCAGCGCGTCGATGACGGTATTGCCGGTCACCCGGATGTTGCGAGCGTCGCGATTTTCCCGAAGCAGAGCCTCCGCGGCCGCCTGGGTCGGCGCGAAATGCATGTCGGCGATGCAGGCGACGACGCGACGGTTCACCTCCTCCGGCCAGGGATGGTGGATGTCGCCACTGCGCAGGCCGGCCTCGACATGGGCAACCGGGATCTTGCGGTAGTAGGCGGCAAGGCTCGCCACCATCGTCGTCAGCGTATCGCCATGGACGACGACGCGGTCCGGCCGTTCGGCGTCAAAGGCCCTGCCCAGTTCCACGATGAGCCTCGCAGTCAGGCTGTCGAGCGTCTGATCCGGTGTCATCGCGTCCAGATCCACGTCGGGGCGGATACCGGCAATGTCCAGCACCTGGTCGAGCAGACCACGATGCTGCGCCGTTACGATGACCCGCGTGTCGACATGGGCGCGATGGCGCAGCGCATGGATCACGGGAAACAGCTTGATCGCTTCGGGACGGGTCCCGAACACCACGGCAACCTTCATCTTAGCCCCTTGGATCGTGCTTTCATGGCCATGCTTGACAGCAAATCGTAACCAACCCCTGAACGGGGGTAACTCCGACGCGCGCTTTCGCTCTCGCAATCACTTATGCTAGGCCCGCGTCAATCCTTCATTTTCAAGGGCAAGCGGAAGTTTATGAAGATTACGATGATCGGTACGGGATATGTGGGCCTGGTTTCGGGAGCCTGCTTCGCCGATTTCGGCCACGATGTCGTCTGCGTTGACAAGGATGCACGCAAGATCGACGCAATCGAATCCGGACGGATGCCGATCTACGAGCCCGGGCTGGACCAGCTGGTGAGCAACAACGCGGCGGCGGGCCGCCTCACCTTCACCACCGATCTGCCGAGCGGCGTGAAGGGGGCGGAGGCTATATTCATCGCGGTCGGCACCCCATCCCGCCGCGGCGACGGCCATGCGGACCTGAGCTACGTCTATGCCGCCGCGCGCGAAATCGCCGAGGCGCTTGACGGTCCCACCATTATCGTCACCAAATCCACCGTTCCCGTCGGCACCGGCGACGAGGTTGAGCGGATCGTCAAGGAAGTCCGGCCCGAACTGGACATCCAGGTCGTGTCGAACCCCGAATTCCTGCGCGAAGGCGCGGCAATCGGCGATTTCAAACGGCCCGACCGCGTTGTCGTGGGCACAACGGGCGACGAACGCGCGATCACAGTGATGGCGCAGATATACCGCCCGCTGAACCTCAACCAGGCGCCAGTGATGTTCACCGGCCGACGGACGGCGGAGCTCATCAAATATGCTGCCAACGCCTTCCTTGCGACCAAGATCACCTTCATAAATGAAATGGCCGACCTGTGCGAGGCGGTCGGCGCCGAAGTGCAGGACGTCTCGCGCGGCATCGGACTCGACAACCGCATCGGCAGCAAGTTCCTCCATGCCGGGCCTGGCTATGGCGGGTCCTGCTTCCCGAAGGACACGCTGGCGCTGGTTAAGACGGGTCAGGACTATGACACGCCGATCCGCATCGTCGAGACGGTCGTGCAGGTCAACGACCTGCGCAAGCGGGCCATGGGACGCAAGATCGTCAAGGCGCTGGGCGGCGAAGCGCGTGGCAAGAAGGTCGCACTGCTTGGCCTCACCTTCAAACCCAACACCGACGACATGCGCGACGCGCCCAGCCTTGCGATCGTGCAGGCGCTGGAGGACGCTGGCGCGAGCATCGTCGCCTATGACCCCGAAGGCATGGAGGTCGCCGCGCCGATGATGCCCGGCGTCATCATGGTGAAGGACGCCTATGAGGCGGCGCAGGGCGCAGACGTGCTGGTGCTCGTGACGGAATGGGATGCCTTCCGCGCGCTGGACCTCAAGCGCCTCGCCGGATCGATGGCCGGCAAGGTGCTGGTCGACCTGCGCAACATCTATCCTCGGGCAGAGGCAGAAGCGGCGGGATTCTCGCTGATCCGGGTGGGCGGCAAGGGCGTCGCCTGATGGCAGGAAGGGCTGACGGCGGAGTGAGCCCAGCCCTCCCGCGCCTGCATCACTGGGCGGCCGCGGCAGCAATGGTGTTCGCCATGATGCTGATCGTGCCCGTGCTGGCGGGGCTGACCTGAATGGCTCTGACGTTCGGGTGCGCCCTATGCCTTCAGCTTCCACCCGCGCTTGAGCAGCGTGTAGCACAGCAGCGCCAGCGCGATGTTCAATCCCAGCAGCACGGCACTGCCCACCGCCACATCGCCGTCCGCCGCCGCGACGAAACCATAGCGGAAGCCTGAGATCGCGTAGAAGAACGGATTGGCATGACTGATCGCGCGAAACAGAGGCGACAGGCGATCGATCGAATAAAAGGTGCCCGACAGCAGCGTCATCGGCCCGATAACGAAATTGGTGATGGCGGCGGCATGGTCGAACTTTTCCGCCCAGATCGATGTCAGCACCCCGACAAAGGCGGCAAGCGACGCGCCCATGAGGCCGAACCACAAGATCGCCCAGGGATGCGCTGGCGTCACGTGCACGCCCGGCCACAGTGCCATCGCCAGCCAGAGCGCCCCGCCCACGGCAAATGCGCGCGTCACGGCCGCGCCCACCAGGGCGAGCAGCAATTCGCTGTTCGACAAAGGCGGCATCAGATAGTCGATCAGCGTCCCCTGCATCTTGCCCGCCAGCAGTGAAAAGCTGCTGTTGGCGAAGGCATTGTTCATCATGCCCATGATCATGAGGCCGGGCGCTATGAAATCGGCGAACGGCACGCCAAGTACCTGCCGGCCCGACCCGCCGCCGCCCCCCCCGCCGAGCGCGATTGTGAAGATCACCAGGAACATGAGGGTCGTCACCGCGGGCGCCCAGATCGTCTGAAGCTGTACCTTCATGAAACGCCGCACTTCTTTGCGGTAAAGCGCGCGCGTGCCGGCCCAGTTGACGTTGCGAATGACAAGCTCTCCCGGCTCATGGAAGGGCGACGGGCGCTGCGTCGAGGCTGCAAATTGGGACTGGTCGTTCATGATCGGATCGACTATCGGCTGGTCGGGTATGCCGCAAGGGCGTTGTGCACGGGAAATTGAACCCGGGCGGGCGCTCCCCATATAGGGCGCGAATATCAGATTGTGAGGAGTCATTCATTGTCCTGGACCGACGAGCGTATCGACCAGCTCAAGGCAATGTGGGAAAAAGGCCTGACCGCCAGCCAGATCGCGGACGAACTGGGCGGGGTCAGCCGCAACGCGGTGATCGGCAAGGCCCATCGGCTCGGGCTTCAGTCGCGCCCATCCCCGGTGAAGGCGAACGAGGTGCCCAAAAAGGCCGCCCCGGCGCGCAAGCCTGCCCACGCCACGCCCGAAGTCGAAGCGCCACGAGCCGAGGCGCACGCGCAGCATAGCGCGCCCGCGCCCGTCCGGCCGACTGCGCCTGCATCACAGGTCGCCGCGCCCGCCTCGCTCGGGACCCCCGAGGCTGCCGCCCCTACGCCCACACCGCAGCCCCGCATCATATCCGTAGGCCCCGGCGGCTTCCTGCGGCAGGGTCCGGGCGACCAGCAGGCGCCGATCCCCCCCGCACCGCCGCGCCGCCTGGTGCCGGCAAAGCCGAGTCCGGAAATCGCCGGCAAGACGAGCCTTCTCGACCTCACCGAGCGTATCTGCAAATGGCCGATGGGCCATCCGGGCGAGCCGGACTTCCATTTCTGCGGTGAAGCGGTGAACCCAGGCTTCCCTTACTGCGTCGAACATTGCGGTCGCGCCTATCAGGCGCAGCTGCCGCGCGGCACCCGCCGCCCGCCGCCGCCCCTGCCCTTTGGCGGGCCGCGCGTTCGCTGATCTTATACATCCTCCCCATGCCGACCATGGGGAGGATTTGATACCCGGCCGCTTGCGCCGGCCACATACCCCCTTATAGCTTGTGAGCATGTCCGATCTGTTCGCGAGCCAGCCGCTCACCTCCCCCGGTTACGACGCCTCCTCGATCGAAGTTCTCGAAGGGCTCGAGCCGGTGCGCCGCCGCCCCGGCATGTATATCGGCGGGACAGACGAACGGGCTCTGCACCATCTGGCTAGCGAAGTCCTGGACAACAGCATGGACGAAGCCGTCGCGGGTCATGCAACCCGGATCGAGGTGCTGCTGGAGCCGGGCAACCGGCTGACCATCATCGACAACGGCCGCGGCATTCCGGTCGACCCCCATCCGAAATTCCCCGGCAAGTCGGCGCTGGAAGTCATCATGACCACGCTCCATTCGGGCGGCAAGTTCACGGACAAGGCCTATGCGACCTCCGGCGGCCTGCATGGCGTGGGCATCAGCGTGGTGAACGCGCTGTCGGTCGTCACCGTGGTCGAGGTCGCACGCAACAAGGAACTGTTCCGTCAGAGCTTCGCGCAGGGCCTGCCCACCAGCGGCCTGGAAAAGGTCGGCGGGGCGCCAAACCGGCGCGGCACCTCGGTCAGCTTCATCCCCGATCACGAAATTTTCGGGGAACAGAAGTTCAAGCCCGCCCGGTTGTACCGCCTCGCCCGATCGAAGGCCTATCTGTTCGCGGGCGTGGAAATTCGTTGGAAATGCGCGCCCGAACTTATCAGCGACGACACACCGGTCGAAGCCGTGTTCCAGTTCCCAGGCGGCCTGGCCGACCATCTGAAGGAGCAGGTGGGTACGCGAGAATGCGCCACCAGCGCCTTCTTTTCCGGTAGCCAGGATTTTCCGGAGTCTGCCGGGCGGGTGGAATGGGCGGTCGCCTGGCCGCTCTGGTCCGACGGCAGCTACAGCTGGTATTGCAACACCATCCCGACGCCGGACGGCGGCACCCACGAAGCGGGGCTGCGCGCAGCGCTGGTGAAGGGCATCCGAGCCTTTGGCGAACTGGTGGGCAACAAGAAGGCGAAGGACATCACCGCCGACGACATCGTGACATCGTCGGAAATCATGCTGTCGGTCTTCATCCGCGATCCGCAATTCCAGAGCCAGACAAAGGACCGTCTCACCAGCCCCGAGGCCGCGCGCTTGGTCGAAAATGCGGTGCGCGACCATTTCGACCATTTTTTGTCCGACCATATGGAGCGCGGCAAGGCACTGCTCGCCTATGTCCTCGACCGGATGGACGAGCGCCTCAAGCGCAAGCAGGAAAAGGAGGTCAAGCGCAAGACCGCGACCTCCGCGCGCAAGCTGCGCCTGCCCGGCAAGCTCACTGACTGTTCGACAGATGATCCCGAAGGTACGGAAATCTTCCTGGTGGAGGGCGATTCGGCCGGGGGTTCAGCCAAGCAGGCACGGGACCGCAAGACGCAGGCGATCCTACCCCTGCGCGGCAAGATACTGAACGTCGCGTCGGCCAACAACGCCAAGATCCTCGCCAATCAGGAAATCGCCGACATGATCCTGGCGCTGGGCTGCGGCACGCGCAAGGACTGCAATCCCGACAATCTGCGCTACGAACGCATAGTCATCATGACCGACGCCGACGTCGACGGCGCGCATATCGCAACGCTGCTGATGACCTTCTTCTTCCAGGAAATGCCGGAGCTGGTGCGAAGGGGACATCTCTATCTGGCTCAGCCGCCGCTCTATCGTCTGGTGGCAGGGGGCAAGAGCCTCTACGCCAAGGATGACGCCCATCGCGAGGAGTTGCTCGCCAAGGAGTTCAAGGGCAAGAAGGTCGAGGTCAGCCGCTTCAAGGGCCTGGGCGAAATGAACCCCGGTCAGCTCCGCGAAACCACGATGGACCCCAGGACCCGCACGCTGATCCGCATCACCCTGCCCGACGATGTCGAGGATCGACAACAGGTGCGGGAACTGGTGGACCGGCTGATGGGCACCAATCCGGCGCACCGCTTTGCCTTCATCCAGGAAAATGCCGCGACTTTGGACGACGAAGCCATAGACGCCTGATCTGCCGGCAATTTTCGGGCGCGGCCGGCAGTTTTCGGCCGCGACCGGCAATTTTTTGCCTACCGCCGCATTAACCAGCGCGGCGCACCGGATGTTCAATTTTTCCCGCGATACCGGCAAGCATGTCCGGCTTCGCCCCCACCCTGCGCAGCTTCGCGCGCCATGCAACATCAGCGCTGCTGCTCGCATCCAGTAGTGCAGCCTTCGCACAGAGCGCAGCCGCGCCGGTGATGATCGGCGTGCCCGCCGCGCTGGGCACCCAGGCCTACGGCAACGCGGACCGCGTCGCTTCGACCCTGTTAGCGGGGGGCATGAGCCGCCTCGCCGCAATCAGCGCGCAGCAAGGTGGCGGGATTTCGCTACCCTGGTCGTCCGCTGCCGCGCCTCAAGAGATCATCAATGAAAGGCGGATCGGCGATTTTCAGGGCAAGCTGCCTGGCTGGCAGTTGCAGGGCGTGCGACTGACGCTTGATCGCGGCGCGACCGGCTACCGTCAACCTGACCTCATGCCTGCCTTCATGCGGGGACTGACGGTTCCGGCCTTGCTCCCGCAGCCAGCACGTCCGGTCGACATGCCCACCCTGCGCCCGACCACGGCGCCGCGCATAGGACAACCCGACGTGTTCGGCTCTGTTGCCATGGCGGTGTCGCACACTGCGCTGGATGGAAAATGGGCCAGCATCAGCCCTGCGATCACCGGCAAGGGCGTATGGAGCGGCATCCTTCAGGCCGCACGCGCCGCCGGGCCGGCGCAACAGGTCGAAATGATAAACAGCTGGGTCAACCAACGGCTGCGCTTCGTCGACGATCGCGCGGGCAGCGACAACTGGGCCGCCGCCGCCCAGTCACTCACGCGCGGGGCCGGCGATTGCGAGGATTATGCTATCGCCAAGATGAAGCTGCTGGAAGCAGCCGGCTTCGACCGCCACGCCATGTTCCTGGTGATCGCCCGCGACCTGGTGCGGCAAGCGGACCATGCGGTGCTGGCGGTTAGGATCGGCGAGGAGTTGATGATCCTCGACGACATGACCGACCAGGTGCTGCCGTCGTCGAGCGTCAGCGACTACCGGCCGATCCTGAGCTTCAATGCCTTCGGCCGCTGGACCCACGGCTACCGGGTCAAGACCCCGCAACCGGTACAGTTCGCGGCGCGCTGACCATCACCGCTCCCGCAAAGCTTCCGATCGCGCTTTCATGATGGGCTTCAGCAGATAGGCCAGCACTGACTTGCGGCCGGTCAGGATCTCGACGTCGCACACCATTCCCGGCGTGATCGGCAGCTTATGTGCGCCTGAACCCAGCCAGGCGCGATCCGTTTCCACCACCACGGTGAAATAGGCTTCGCGCGTCGCTTCGTCATAGACGCTATCGGCGGAAACCTGCTGCACAGTGCCGCTCAGGCCGCCATAGATGGAAAAATCATAGGCGGTGACTTTCACCACCGCGCGGTCGCCGGTCTTGATGAAGGCGATGTCGTTGGGCTTAACCCGTGCCTCCACCAGCAGCTTTTCGCCGACGGGGACTATCTGCATGATCTTCTGGCCGGGGGTGACATAGCCGCCGATTGTCGTCACCTGCACGTCATTGACGACGCCGTCGACGGGCGAGCGGATCTCCGCCCGCTGCGCCCGTCCCTTTGCGCCCCGAAGGGACTCGCTGTTGACCGCAATCTTGGCTTCAAGCTGACTGCGTTCGTTCAGCGCGTCCTGACGAAATTGGAAATTGGCCTCGGACAGCTGGGCTTGGGCCTCGCGAATCGCGGCCGAGGCGCGGGACGCCTGCTGCTGCGCGGCGCCGAGTCGACCCTGAGCATCGACCAATTCACGCCGGGCATCGAGCAGTTCCGTCTGCGGGACGACCGACTTGGCGGCGAGCGGCTCCAACATCTCGACCCGCTTGCGGGCAAGGCTGATGCTACTGCTCAGGCTCTCTATGGTCGCCTGCGCCTCTCCCAGCTCTCGGCGGCGCTGGTCCACCTGTGCCGCCATGGCATCCTGCTTGCTGCGGAGCGCCGACTGGCGGACCGCGGCCAGGGCCTGTTCCTGCTGGCATTCCGGGCCGCCCGTCGCGCAAACAGCGCCCGACCCCGTGCCTTCCTTTTCCAGCCGCCCGGCGCGCGCCGTCAACGATCGCGTCTCGGCCTGGATCTGCCCCAGTTCCGACGCCAGCGTCGCATCGTCCAGCTTCACCAGCAACTGGCCCTTGCGAACCTTCTGGCCCGATCGGACGAGGATTTCCTCGATGGTCGTCGGCTCGGCCGACTGGATGACCTGCGCCTTGCTGGATGGGATGACCTTTCCCTGACCGTGGGTAACCTCGTCCACCGGAGCGAAGCTCGCCCACATCAGGAAGACGAGCATGCCGCCGCCGCTGTAGAGGATCACCTGCTTGTTGCCCGGTTGGCCGCGCAGCCAGCGTACCCAACGCGAAATCATGGTTGCCCCCCTTGGAGATTATGGTCGTCGGCGGCGAGCGCGACCGGCGGCGCCTTCTGCTGGCGGGCAAGCAGGTCGGAAAGCGCATTGCCGCTTGCGGAAGGATCGGGGATGGACAGCTTCCATCCTTTGGTCGGGTCCATCCGGCCACCCACATCATTGGCCGCCCGGCGCTCAGGCAGCGCCGCAACCGGCGGATAATCGATCACCGGCTGGGCCGCGACGGGCAAGCGGGAAGTATCAAAGGCAGGAATTCTCTCACCCCCCGCATAGCGCCCGGTAAAGGCGGCAGGCAGGCCCCAGCCCCCCGGCCAGCGGTAGAAGATATGCGCGCCCACCTGCGCGAGCTTCGCCAGATGCGGCGCCCAGCGCGGGAAGACATAGTCAGCATGATAGTGGGTCGCCGTCCCGACTTCCCGCTCCACATGCCCGGCGAGCGCATCGGCAGCGACCCGGCGCGCCCGGTCCCAGAGCGCGCCCAAGGGCCGCCGGGCGAGCGATCCATCACACACGAAACTGAACTGGCAGACCGAGGCGTCGAAACGTTGATAGACAACGCCGCAGACCGTCTTCGCGAAGGCAGGGTGGCGCACCCGGTTCAGTACAACCTGAGCGACGGCGCGCTGACCGCTTTCCGGCTCGCGCGCTGCCTCATAATAGACGGCCTGCGTCAGGCACTGAAGCGCGCGGGCATGGTCTTCGCCCACGCTGGCCAGCGCCCGGAAGGGCCTGGCCGCCACGACCGGGATGCTGGTGAAGCCTAGCCGCTGATTTTCCGTGCGGGCCTTGTCGCCTTCGACTGCTGGTTCGGCCTGTTCGGTCATCTCGACGAGGGCCAGATATTGACGCGGAATGGCCGGCGGAGCGTCGACGATCCTTGCCTGGATCGCGGGCATGGGCGCGCTGTGCGGCCGTAGCATCGCCGTTGCAGCGACCAAGGCCATGGGCGCGGCGATCCCCACGCTTCGGACAAGCGCGCTCATTGCCCCGTTCCCCGCTGGAGTTGCCCGATGATCTCGTCACGCGGTCCGTCAGCAAGGACGACGCCCTGATCGATCACGATCAGGCGATCGACGATGCGCAGCAAGGCATGGCGGTGCGTCGACACGATCAGCGTCTGGCCCGGCTCCAGAGCCGTTTGCAGATGATCGATGAACAGATTTTCGGTCTGGTTGTCCATCGCGCCGGTGGGTTCGTCGAGGAACAGCAGCTTGGCTGGCTCGACCAGGGCGCGCGCCAGCACCAGGAAGCTCCGCTGCCCGCCGGAAAGGCGGTTGCCGCGCTCGCCGATATGAAGGTCGAAGCCAGCCGCATCACGCCCGAAGAAGCGGGATGCGCCGGATCGCCGCAGCGCATCCAGCAGGCGTTCATCATCTGCCTCACGCGCGCCAAGCAGCAGATTCTCTCGCACGGATCCGCTGAACAGCTCCGCATCCTGCCCGACATAGCGGAACGCGGAGCGCAATTCATGCGGATGATATTGCCGGCTGTCGACGTCGTCGATGTTCAGCACGCCGCCAGCGGGCGGATAGAGGCCGCAGAGCACCCGGCCGAGCGTCGACTTGCCCGAGGCAACCCGGCCGATGATGCCGATCCGCTCGCCCGGCTCGATCTTGAGGTTTATGCCGCGCAGGCTGGGCTGGCTGGCGCCGGGATAGGCGAACTCCAGGTCGCGGGCGACGATCGCCCCCTTGCGGATTTTGGGAATGATGCCGCGCGCGCCGTCCAGCCGCTCGTCGGGCTGGTCGATCAGCGTCTGCAGGCTGCCCAGCGTCGTGATCGCCTGGCGCGCCCGCACGATCACAAAGGCAAGCTGACCCACTGGGGCAAGCGAGCGCCCGGCCAGCATGACGATGGCGATGATCGCCCCCATCGATATCTCGCCGGCTGCGAACATATAGAAGCCGCCGATGACGAGTGCGATACTGGTCATCTGCTGGCACAACGATGCCAGCGTGACGCTCGTGGAGGAGAGGCGCCGAAGCTTCTCCTGCGTCGCCGCGCTCATCCGGGCATAACGGCGCCAGCGTTCCAGCATCCGCCCTTCGGCGCGGCAGGCCTTCAGCGTCTCGATCCCGCCGATCGCCTCGACCAGCGATGCACTCTGCAGGCTGGCGTCGGCCTGCGCGTCGCGCGACAGTCTCCCCATCGACCGCTGCAGGAAAAAGCCTGCGGTCGCCATGATGCCCATCATCACGACCGGCACGATCGCCAGCCAGCCGCCCAGCAACGCTATGATGGCGACGAAAAAGAACAGGAAGGCCATGTCGACGAACAGCACGACCGTGGTCGAGGTGAAGAATTCGCGTACGCTTTCGAATTCGGACACGCGCCGCGCCAGCGCGCCGGTGCTGCCCGCCCGCGCGGCCATCGGCACGTTCATCACCTTTTCGAACAGGCGCTGCGACAGGCGCTCGTCAATCTCGCGCCCCGCCTCGTCCACCAGCCGGGCACGGGCCAGGCGCAGCGCGAAGTCAAGGCTGAAGGCTAGCATCACACCGACGCCAAGCACCCAGAGGCTGGAGGCAGCCTTGTTCGGAATAATCCGGTCATAGACGTTCATCGTGAACAGCGGCAGCGCAAAGGCAAGCAGGTTGATGATCGCCGCCGCCAGCATGACATAGCCGAAAGAACCCCGCGCGCGCCACACTTCGCGCCAGAACCAGTGCTGCCGCGCGCGTTCATCCCAAGGGCGTTCCTCCGCCCGTTCGCGGCCGTGATCGGCCATCACCACCAGCGCTTCGCCAGTGAAATAGCCCTCCAGTTCGGACAGCGGCGCCCAGACCGGTTCGCTGGCGTGGGGCAGCTGCACCAGTGCATCGCCCTGGCGGATATCCATCAGCAGCAGGAAGCGCTTGCCCCGCAACGGCAGGATCGCCGGGAGGTTACCCGGCCGCCACTTGTCCAGCCGGCCCCGGACATGATCGCTCAGCAGGCCGATTTGGTCGAGCGCGGACTCGGCCTGATGGAAAGGCAATCGCCCCGATTCGTCGACGGCGAGGCCCGCCCGCAGGCTGACAATGCCCGGCGATCGGTCGAAATGCCGTGCCGCGTGGGCGATGCATTCGACCAGCTCGTCACTGGGCGTGCCCTGATGGTCCAGCCATTCGGCCAGACTTAATGTGCTTCGTTCCAACATTGTTTACCCCGCGCCGCCCCGGGCATCGCTGCCCGTGACGACCCCAAATATGGAAACTCAGCCCGGATACCGCCGCCGCTGCAATTCGGCGGGTGGCAGGTCGGGAACATCATATTTCTTGCGCGCGTAGGCGTTCGCGCCCGAAGGCGGCGCGATCCCCAGCGTGTCCAGCAACTGGTTGGTCGCGGCCAGTATCTGATATTGCGCGAAGAGTTCGGAGAAGCGGGCGGTTTCGGCCCGCACCTGCGTATTGAAGCGGGTATTCTGGCTGTCCAGCACGTCCAGCAGCGAACGCCGGCCGACATTGAACTGCTCGCGATAGGAAACCAGCAGCGAATCGGACACTGTCGACTGGGTCGTCAGGTCCGTGACCCGCTTGCGTTCGGTATCGCGGCGGTTCCAGGCGGTGCGCACATCTTCCTCCGACTCGCGCTGACGCTGGCTCAGCCGGAAACGCGCCTCGCTCGCCCGGCGGGTCATTTCCTGGACCTTCGCCCGGTTGATGCCGCCATTGTAGAGCTGCCAACGCAGAACGACCCGGCCCTGGACGTCGTTGGTGTTGCCCTTGAAGCCATCCATGTCCTGGCCGATCCGGCCCCTGCCCTCGACCAGCACCGTCGGCCCGGTTTCGGACTTCGCCTCATCCACCACCGCATGCGCGGCCTGAATGTCCGCTTCCGCCTCACGGATCAGGGGATTGTTGGTGCGCGCGGCGGCGATCGCCTCGTCCAGTGTCGGGGGCACGGCGCTATCCACCGGCGGCGGCATGGTGACCTGATCGATGGACAGGCCGGTCAGCGTCCGAAACTGGATCGCCGCGTTGGTCATGTCCTGCTCCGCCTCGCTCTTGCGGACGAGCGCAGCCTGATAGCGCTCCTGCGCCTGCTGCTGGTCGGCGATGCTGATCGATCCTTTGGAAACGCCTTCGCCCAGGTCGCCGAGCAGCTTGCGGTGGAAGGCGATATTATCCTCTGCCGCAGCCACGACGCGCTGCTGGAGCATATAATCGAGATATTGGCGCGTCACATTCAGCGCAACGAACTGCGAACGTTCACCCACCCGCAGTGCCGCACCGTCGACGCGTGCCGCCTGGCGCCTCTTTTCCGCCCCGCGGTAGCCCGAATCGAACAGCGTTTCCTCAGCGACCAGATCCGCTTCGACTGGATAGAGCGTCTGATTTTCGATGCCGATCGCACGACGGGTGGCATTTTCCAGCCGACGAACGCCGGCCGACCCTTCGAAATTCACGCGCGGCAGGTCAAGCCCCTTGGCCTGTTCACGTTCGAACTCGATCGCTTCCTTGTTCTGGATCGCTTGGTTGATCTCCGGGTGGCTGTCGATCGCAGCGGCGATCGCGCTCTTGAGGTCGGTGGTCTGGGCCCACCCCGCGCCGCTGATCGCCGCTACGCAGAGGGCGACCAGGCTCCCGCATGTCTTCATCATCTTCATGGCGTGCCTCCCCTCAATTCGCACTGGCGGTTATTTCGACGCGACGGTTCATCGGTTCCTTGACGCCGTCTGCGGTTTCGATCTTCAGCTGGGTTTCACCCAGTCCCTTGACGGTCATCGCATCCATGGCGATGCCGCCCTGGCTCATGACCCCGGCGACATTCTGCGCCCGGCGCATCGACAGGCCGTCATTGTAGCGGTTGCTGCCCGACGTATCGGTATATCCGGTAACCCCGAAGTGCTTCCAACCGCACTGCGCGGCCGTCTGCGTCAGCTGGCCGATCGTCGTCAGCCCCTCGGCCAGCGGCGTGTCCATGTTCCAGTCAAAGAAGATGGACACCGCCGGCGCCGTGCAGTCCAGCGCGGGTGGGGCTGAAACTGCCGACACCGGCGGCGGTGGCGGCGCCGAAAGGCGGGCCACAAAGTCGTCGCACTTGTTGATGCTGTCCGCATCCTTCGTGCCGGATTTCAGGAAACCGATAGCGATGCCGCACTGGTTCTTCGCTTCGACTGCATAGGTCCAGCGGCTGTCCTGCGCGCCGCGCACGCTGGCGTCGCCTACGGCGGCAACCGCCGTGTCGTAGCGGTTCTTGAGCGCGCCGCTCAGTTCAGCCTTCCCCATCTGCAGCAAGGGCGATGCCGGCGCGGCCACAGCGGCCGTCGACATCATCCCCATCAGCAGGCCGAAGGAGGCAATCCTCCCCACCCCGTTTCGCATGTTCCATCTCCCCATATTTTCCCGCGAGATTTTCAGATCAGGCATGAGCCACCGCCATTGCCTCGTGCGCCACCATCGCCGCTTCGAAAACGGCGGCCGCGGCGGCCGCGAAATGACCGGTGTCCACGACTTCGGCAGCAACCGGGTTCAGCAGCATCGGCGCCGGTGCATGGTCCCCGCCCGGCAGCGCCGCGAGCAGCGCGTCGATATGCGGCGCATCATGGGCGCCAAGCGCTTCGGCCACGACTTGTGCGACCACTTGCCCTGCTGGTCCTGCTGCGTGCGCCGCCGCGACGAGCGCGGCCGCATTGCCGTCGAAAGCCGCCGGCAGGTTGATCGACTGCGCAAGCAGGCCCTGATGCGTGCCCAGATCGGGCTGCGCCGGCTCGGCCGGAGCGCTGCTGACCGCGGCATGAGCGTCCGCGGCATCGGCCAGCGTCGCGTGCTGCGGCGTCGGATCCTCGCCGCCGTGGCTCGACTGGTCGACGGGCTGGTCGGCCGTGTGAGTCGTCTGATCTTCGGTGGATGCGACAGTTGCAGGAGCGGCATCCGTCGTGCTCGTCGGATCGCTGGCAGAAGTCGTAGTGGTCGGCACCGGGTCGCTCACCGTCGTGTGGCTTTCCGTCACGGTCGGAGCCGGCTGCTGCTCGACCGTTTCGGTCGCGCCCGCAACTGCGACCAGGCTCGCGGCGAGCAGCGCCTGGTTGATGCTGCTGGCGGTGGTGTCGGCGGGCTTCGTGTAGTCGCCGTCTTTCGCCGTGGCGAACAGGGCGTCGCCCACCGTGCCCTTGCTACCATCCGTGCGCTCGAAGCTCGCTTCGCCCAGCACGGTGACATCACCGTTGGCGGCCGAATAGCTGATACCATCGGACGTCAGCTTGATACTGCTGACACCGAGCTGAGTGAGTGTTTCGAACAGCTCGCTGCCATTGGCCTGGGTCACCAGTGCGCCGAATTGCGACCAGCTCGCATCATGAGCGTCCAACAGGCCATCGTGGTTGCTGTCGAATTGGGCGGCCAGTCCCTGAAGATCGCTCAAACCATTGCCGCCAAAGACGACCTGGAAGCCGCTGCCGCTTTGCAGCGCCAGGACGCCATCCCCCACTCCAGCCCAGGCCGTGGCCAGCGCATGGCCGTCACCCTGATAATCGAACGTCACGCCACTGGAAATCGGCACGAATTGCAGGCCGTTGCCGTCAAGGTCCAGAACCACCGGGGCCACCGGACTTGACGGCACGGCACCCGTCGCGACGGTCACGTGGAATGTCGACGTGGTCGCTACATCGGTATCGCCGTCGCTGGCGCTCAGGGTGAAGTTGATCTGCTGGTTGACGGTGCTGGATACCGTTCCGGTATTGGTCAGGTTGAATTTACCGTTACCGCTTTGGTCGTAGAAGACGATGTAATCGAGATATTCGCCAGGCGCCGCGTTCACCGTCACGCCGGAAGAGAATTTCGTCGGGTCGACCTGTGTGATCGCACCCAGCGTCCCATCCTCATAATGCGACTGGTAATACACCTTGTCGTTCGCGCCGAAGCCCGAGAAGGTAAAGGTCGCAAAGGCGATCTGCGGTCCGAATGGATTGCTTTGTCCCGCCGGCAAGGTGATGCCTGGCGCGTTCTGATTGTGGAAATCGGCAATGAACAGTTCGCCGCTGTCCAGATTATTGTTGTTGATCCCGAAGCCCGCAACCGAACTATTGACTGACTGCTGCGTCCAGGTCGCCTGATTGAAGGCGCTCGCCAGGGTCGACGCGCTGGTTGACCAGCCGTCGATGATCGCCAGATGCTGCGTCGAAGAGCTGCCGTTCAACTGCTGCTCACCCGTCGGTCCCGCACCGAAGCCCGAAGAACCGCCGATCTGGGTGGGCGTAATAGTGGGATCAAGCGGCGTGAGCAGCTGGAACGTGTAGGTCCCGGCATGATCGGTGCTTGGCGCGCCCGGCGGCACTGCTGTGGGGTTTGCCGACAGCGTGAAGACTTTGACCGTATCGGTGCCGGCATCATATTGGCCGTTATCGTTCGCATCCTGATAGGCAGAAAGAACGCCGCCCGACAGCGGGCTGTAGACCAGGCTATGCCCGCCGGACTTGGCGGTGGTGCTCGATGTGATGCCCGTTACGCTGCCAAAACCATCCGCTCCCGGCGTGAAGTGCAGTGTGCCTGTTGCGATATAGCTGGCCCCGATGATGTTGTCGGTCTGCTGGCTCTGAACAGAGCCAAAGGCCGGCGTGTCGTCGACGATGTGGACCACCAGGTCATCGCCCGCGGTCGTGCCGCCAACACCGTTCACCGTGACATGAACGCTGTCATCGAAACCGGTGCCGTTCGAACCTGGGTA